>CAZXGU010000008.1:0-30070 GCA_964640375.1 uncultured Sangeribacter sp.
TCCGATCGGCAGCGTTACCTGCCCACGTTCAATGGGTATAATCTCAGCCGAGCCTACCGCTCAGCACCCCTATGTTAATTTAATAATTTCAAGTCAAAAGGAAGAACCAACCAAAGGATCATCAACTTTTTGACTTCACGCCACAAAAGTAGGAAAAAATATTCACACGACAAAATCTGATTTGCTCCATTCTCAATCTTACAGGGAGAGAGCTACATTATTCACAATATATCTCGTCTGCCAACCTCACAATTTCCGGGAGTATTTCGAGGTTGGAAAGATAATAAGGGGGAATGGCAGAATACCCTAAAATTGAGCCAATTATATTTCCTGCTATGGCTCCTGTGGAATCACTGTCGCCGTCATGATTGACAGCACAAATTATACATGCCTCAAAATCGGAAATATGTCGCATCACAGAGAAAATTGCTATGGCTATTGCCTCATCTCCAACCCAACCTTCGCCAAGCTCCTTGATAGCTTCTTTCTCTTCTTTGTTGCTCTTCCCTAACCTTATTGCCTTATTTATCAAAAGAGAAAAATTATTCTCCTCTTCTTTGTGTCCCGGGAAACTGTCAATCGAAATCTTCAATCCCTCCATTACAATCCTTTCAAAAGCGTCCCTATCGACCATCTCTTTATCAAGACACTTGGCAACAATAACAGCTAAAAGTGCTGATGAGAAAGTGCTTGCAATATGTTTGTGAGTAATCTCGGCGGACTTGCCTGCTAAAACTGCCACATCTTGAATATTCAACTGATCAGGGTGAATGCCACCCCAAAGCCCGATAGGCGCCACTCTCATCACACCACCACAACCTTTCGACATATTCCATACTGTTTTTCCCTCAGATAACTTTTCCAACGCGCCCATGCAAGTCATTCCCGGGGCACGCCGAGAGAAGAGCGTCGGAATACGGCTTAGGTTGCTATCCGGAAGCAGCTTCGGAGATTCAGTCTGAGTTCTATACCAGTTTATATAAGCTTTTTCTATGTATGGAAGTAAATCCTTCGGGCTATGTGTGCCGGTAGTATTTATCCCATTGATCAAACCCTCAAGAGTAAAGAGAGCCATCTGTGTATCATCCGAAAATTCCGCTACATCATTATGCAACACATATCGATTTATACCCTTTTCTCCAAATTGTTTGCGGATAGCACTCCAGCTCATAAATTCCACCTCATATCCCAACGCATCTCCAATAGCCCCACCAACCAAAGAGCCGCGACATTTATCTTGCAACTTTTCTTTATCCATAAATATTTTTCTTAACACATCCTTTATATTCCACTTAGCTTTCTTTATCATCACACTCTACCGAGCAGCATAAGTGGAACCATCCCATTTATAAATCACTCTTGTGTCTTGCTCACTCATCAAATCGTGCATTCCGTTGGTGACGCTCTTTAAAATATGCAGAGTGCCTGCTCCCCACAAGGCATTATCAATCGTAAACTCATATTCTCTTCCGTTCATTTTCAGATTAAAGTCACGCCCAAAGTGATAGGAGCCGGTTGTTTTGATTGTCTCTTTTACCCCATCTCCATTTAAATCGAATGAAAAAGAACCATCTTCTCCTAAACTTTCCATGTCGATAGATTTTAGCGGTGTATAAGCCGAAGTGGTTGATTTGGGTAAATCGAGGGTAATTACATTTCCGTTCTTTAAGGCATGTCTTTCCTTCACAATCTGCTGTCCCATATCCTCTTTTACGAAATCTACAACTTTCTGACCATTCACTGTGGTTATCTTTATATCATAATAAGACGCTTCAGAAAAGAGACTACTCTTATTAAAGGAATTATTCCCGGCATACGATACAAAAGCCCAAGTGGTTCCTCCTCCACTCCCAAGATTCGAATCATAAACCAACACATCTTTTACCCCATCATTATCAAAATCTTCTTGAGCAAAAATAGCCATGTTGGCATTGTTTTCACGTCCGAATATATAACTTATAGAGCCGATAACAACCTTTTCCCCGTTAATTGTGGCACACAATTGTGAATTTTCATCCCACGGCTCCCCTGTGCTACTCTGGATGCTGTATGTGATCTCAGGTAAATCACCGTTTTCGACCTCACTCTCTTCAAACAAGGCAGTATCTAAAACAATTGAATCTGCGGAATTGTAAATTTTGCCTCCTTTCGGATTATAAAAAATTATAAAAGACAATATTCCAAGCACCACGGCGGTTATTGCCACTATGAGCATAATTTTCTTTCGTGGTTTCTCTCCTCCATTGTCTTCTTCTTTTGGATGAAACCTCTCAGGCTCTCTATTTATTTCTGGCTGTTCCTCTGGAAAAACGGTGTCCTCATCTTCACTATTTCCCAGTTCGTTAAACATCTTTTTTACCTGCATATCTGTCTGAGGGCGTTCCTTCCACATAGGCATCATCAAAGATTTAATCAGATTCCTTGCCCCCGACGAAATTCCTTTCGACTTGAGCTCCTCTTCCGGAAATCCAAGATTTAAAATATTTGATGCCATAGGAGGTCGATTGCCGCTCATCATCTTAAAGAGTGTCCCTCCAAGGGCATAGAAATCCATTGTAACAGGCAGCTGCCGCGGACTATCTATTTCGCCGTTAAAATTTGACTGTTCAAGCGGTGCATAACCAGGAGTGCCTCCCCCTATAGTTGTGCTCGATTCAGGATTCCCTTTTTCGTCATATTGCTTTGACAGCCCAAAATCTATTAATACAGGTCTCCCCCGATACATCATGATATTTGAGGGCTTTAAGTCAAGATGAAGCATATTCCGTGAGTGCATATAACTCAACGCATCAACTATCTGAGTGGAAATTTCCAAACTTTCATCTTCATCTAAACTCCCTTTCTTAGCGATATATTCATCCAAACTTCCACCCTCTAAGAAATCCATCACATAATAGGCAGTGTTATTAGCCTCAAACATTTCCAATACTTTTACAATATTAGTATGATTGAGTCGGCCAAGGCTTTGCGCTTCCTTGATAAATTTACTTTTATATTTATCAAAAAGTCCATCTTTATTACTTGAAGTCACCGTAGAGTTATCACGCCCGTTTATTTCCGACATAAAGAACTCCTTTATGGCAACATAGGCGGTTATAGAGCCAAGCTCTCCCTGCACTTTAATTGAAGCAAGGTAAGTGATGCCAAATGAGCCTTGTCCTAATACCCGGATTATTTCATATTGATATTTCTTCCCGTTTAGAGTGGTTCCAATCGGGATTGTATTTTCAAAATTCTTTTTCATTTTTAATTTATTCAACTTTTAAGGCAATACTAATGAGCAGTTCCGTTTCTCACTTTGAAGCTGTTTAAACAATTTCATGAGTAGGTTGCAAGTTATAAGTAAATCACCTTCATATATTTCATTTTCAAAGTTAATTATTTAATTCAACTTTAGCAAACTAATTAGAAAAACAACGGGTCGCACCTCACGATGCAGCCCGTTTTCTATCTATACAAGTATAAACCTTTATGGTATCATTTTCTTATCTTTTCATTTTTTCCATTTCTTAACCGAATATATACTCCTCTTTCAGGATTCGTCACCTTCAATCCATTGAGATCGAATAACAGCTCTTCTGAATTAAGATAATCATTTTCAATCCCGACAATTCCGGTCTGTATCCCGGACCCTTTTAAAGCAATATTAGTTATAGGAGTTACATACTCTCCAGAGGTATGAATTGCATGAAGCTTAGTTTCCAACATTGAATCCATTTCAGGACGCTCAATTGAAACCACAGCGTTATTATCAGAATTAAACTCAATCGATACCCTTTCAAAACCACTTTTATCAGAGCCGTCCCCTTCATCCTCAGAGTCATCCTCAAACTCAGAAAGCTTTGCAATTCTTCTTGCGCCGTTTGACTCCTCCTGCACAATCTCCTCCCCGAGTCGCCAATGAAGTTCAAATTGGGCCTCATCAAGCAATACATCTTCATTTAAAGCCCTAAATCGTGCGGGAAGATTTTCATTGAAATCTACAAACATCTCAATTGATACCTCCGCCGATTCATTATTACTATTCTCCAACTCTTCCCCTTCAAAAGAGAGTGCTAAAGAAGGCTGGGAGATAACCGACTGCTTCCAATTATTGGTATTCTCATAAGTTTCCTTTTTCCCTAAAGGCACCATTATAGAAGCATATTTGCCCGAAGATATACGGAAAGCATTGGCACCAATCGATTTGGGGGCTGCCGAATTACAAACATAAATCGTTATGCCGTTACACCCATACACAATATCACTACTGTAACCGGTAGCGGCGTTAGCCGGCAATTCCAATTCAGTAAGGGATGTGTTCCTAAACACATAATTACCTATTGAGGTTAACCCATCCGGGAGATACACCTTGGCAAGCGAACTACAGCCATCGAACGTGTTCATCTGAAGATTAGTCACTTTCGAGGGAATAATCGCTTCCCTCAGTTTCTGACAATTTGCAAATGTCCAGCTTCCAATGGTTGTCACAGTTTCAGGCAATACTAATTTCCCTACCACAGCGTCATCTTCTCTTCCTTTAATTACAATCGATTCTAATTCGTTGCAATCTCTTACAAAATTCTGAGGAATTGAAGAGATCGAACCACCGAGTGTCACCTTCTTTAAAGCCTTGCATTCTTGGAACATTCCGGTCTGAAGAGTAGTTAGACTATTAGGTAACGCAACCTCTTGAAGATTTGAACAACGATAGAAAAGACTCTGCCCCACTTTGGTCACTCCTTCCGGAATCGAAACGGAAGTGATTCCTAAACAGCCTTGAAAACAATAGTTTCCTAATGAAGTTAACTTTGACGGGAAGTTTATCCCTACGGTTTCTTCGCCCAAGAGAGAATAACCCTCCGCTTCATCTTTCATTATTGAAAGAGTGGTGAGCTTACTACAATTCTGAAAAACTGAATTTTCAAAAGCTGTCACATTGTCGGAAAGAACAACCTTCTGTAAATTCGGACATCCTGAGAACAAGCCATAAGGGAGTGTGGTAACTTTATAAGGAAGAATAATCTCCTCATTTGCCACCCCTGACAAGGCACTTGAACCTAAACTTTCTATTGAATTAGGCAAAGTGACTTTAAGCTTATTACAAGCATTGAATACTGAAGCCCCTAAAGAAGTCACTGTTTCAGGAATGGTCACATTTTCAAGAGAGACGCAATTAGAGAACATATAGTTTGGAATTGCAGTAAGTTTTTCAGGAAGAGTCACTGAAGTCAAAGAAGAACAATTCTGCAATGCGTACTCACCGATACTCTCTATTTGATTTCCAAATGAAAGAGAAGTTAGAGCCTTACAGTAGGAGAAACAATAACGAGGAACAGCGGTCAAACCACTCGGAATATTGATCGATTCAAGTGCGATGCATTGGAAGAATGCTCTTTCACCTAACGTCTCCACAGTTTGAGGCAAAGTTAGATGTTTAATTCCGGAGTAGCTGAAGGCATATTCACCGATCGACTTCAAACCTTCCTGAAGACTAACATTTTCAAGCTTCGAACACTCATAGAAGGCTTGATTTGGAATTTTCTCTATTTTGGCATTAATTACAATTGATGTAATATTTGATGCTCCATAAAAAGCACTGTCGTTCATAGCCTTTACCGCAAACTCCTGCCCCATATAATTCACCCTATCGGGAATTATTATATCTCCTTCAAGAAGAGTGTTAGCGGCCTTGATATTATCTCTTGTCGGTTTCCCATCTATCTTAGGGTAAGTGATAATAACTCCTTCGTTGCCTATCCCTCCGGCTCCATTGTCAACACGGAAAGTGACATTATTCAAGGCGAAAATGTCTCCATTATTGACAGGAAGATTTATGAAACTGATATTCGTGAATTCTTTCCACACATCTTTTGCTTTATATTCCTCCTCAAATCCGGTTGGAATCTGAAGAGTTGCCATGGAATAGACACTTTCACCGAATGAATCTGAAGCAACATTGGGAGGGAAGACCGTGCTTACTGTAATTGTTTGGATTGAATTGCAACCGTCAAATGCCCTTGAACCGATTTCAACAACAGATTGAGGAATCTCAACACTTGTCAAAGAGCTGTTTCCTTCAAAAGCAGATGCACCGATATTGGTAACATTTTCTGGTATCGTCAAAGTTGCTATTCCGCAACCTTTGTATAACCCATCAGGAATTGCTGTGAGTGCATCGGGTAAGAAAAAGGTTGTTATGTTTTCACATCCATCGAATGCAAATGCGCCTAAAGCCGTCACGGTTTCCGCTATATTCACATCATCTTCACCTTTTATACTACTTAAGGAAGAATTTTCAAAAGCATTTGCTCCAATTTTGGTGATGGTCGATGGAAGTGTTACTGTCGTGATAGTAGCATCTTTGAATGCACCATCTTTAATTTCAGTTACAGTATATGTTTTCTCTCCGTCAACAAATTCGGATGGGATATTAATCTCCCCTGTATAGGCCACAGGATTCTCTATCGTGGTGAGTTCGGAAGGATTCACCAACCTAACTTTTCCAGTATTGAAATCGGTCAATGAGAAATACAAACCATCTACCTCAAACTCGGTTTTGGCTCCTTCTGGAATTGAACTTGGAGCAGCCTTAAACTCCTTCCAGTCGGAAGCCATCATATCAACAGCATAATTCCAGCCGTCCCAACTGCCATCTTCTAACACACGTCCGGACGCACCCCAGCCTGAATAACCAAAGTTCGCTTCCGAAGAGTCTTTCACCCAGTAGCTCCAATAGCCGATATACCAACCTGCTTGCCAAAAGTCGTCGGCATCAACTGTCTCCCAATTGTCGTAATCATAATCCGAACTACCTCCAAGATCCGGGTTATATCCTCTGGGATGAATAAATAGACCTGTTTCTGATGTGTAGTAATCACCATAGCCTGAATCAAACAGTTCTATATCTCCGTCCGCATCAGCATCCCAACCAAATCCATTAATCGTATATCCGCCAAGGGGATCAGTGGGAGATGAAACATTGGTATATTGTATCAATCCGTATAACCTCGGATTATCGGCCACCACCGCACGAATCATATCTGCACCGGTGGCTAAACCATCCCAACGATAACCGAAAACAAGAGCATGTGTTTCGCGAGGATCGTTCCATTGAATCACAAGAGCTGCCTTTTTAGAACCCTCTCCCGACCAACTTTGAATATCATCAAATGTGAATTCATTTTCCGGAAGAGCAGGAGAGTCGGGATTAGGATCCCATTCCCATGCAGGCATCGCTGTGCCCTTTGCTTTCTTTAGAGTCTGAGCGTATGGAACCCCCTGTACTTTCTCAGGCACACGCTTTGCCTCTGCGGCTCCCACTATCGTCAAAATAGCGGTTGCAAAAATCATAAATTTCTTCATGAAAATTAATTAATTTAAAGTATTATTTTTTCTATTTTATTTCCTTTTTTATGTAAATAGACCCCTTTCCCAAGTTTTGTAACCCTTTGACCTTGCAGGGTAAAGTAAATTTCTTCTGCATCTTCAACATGAATTTCTGATATGCCTGAAGTGGTAAATAATAAATCCAATATCGCAGTTGCAATTTTTCCATTGCTATTACCTTTCACTTCAACAAAGCCTCGGCTCCCTTCAGTAACATCTATTGGTGTTATCACCAAATCTCCGTTAGCAACTCGTGCAGTGAACTCGGCCGGATTGCTAACATCAACTACGCTTTTCACAATGGCCGACTCCATTGAATCAGCATCTGTAAACATATCATTAAGATTAACTGTCGTGGGCTCAACTGACGAAACTAAAATAACCCCGGGATTATGCACCACCGGTTCTTCATTATCCGGAAAAACAGGCAGTGAAGGGAACCAATAGTTTGCGATCATTGGATATTCCTGAAGAGTCTTACCATTGGAATCGGTTCTTCGAAGGATATAATTGGGGTTCTGGAAATAATGAAAAAGCGACATGTATAATTCGTCAGTGACAGGATGAACACGTATTGAACATCCATAAATATTCCATCTTGAATATTTATCAAGGCCTTCCTCTTCTGCCTCTTTATCAAGGTTTACCACCATCGATACCTCATCTTTATCTATGTCATATTTATATATTCGAGCATTAGAAAACCATGAGTTGGGTCCACCATTCCAATAAAGCACATTATTCTTGAAAGAGGAGCAGAATCCATCGGGGGTCCATGCATACCAGCTATTGGAGGGAGGATAAATTCCATCAGGAATTTTTATGACCTTACAATCCAAGCTTGCCGGGTCAACTCGCATTATATATGGCAAGGTAGCACCTGTGCCCTGAACATCCTTAGCTACACTAACCCATAACGAACCATCTTTGGCAAGCACCACCGACCCTATTCCGGGCATAACCTTTGATTTTCCAGCTTCAGGTTCAGGTAGCAAGTCCTTTACTGCGTCCATGGTGACAACATCTGTCACTTTGTCGCTTTCGGGGTCTATCACAAGAAGTCCATACTGCTGATGAGCGGCAAATACTCGCTCATTGACACGCACCATGCTTCCGCATTGACCGTGATAAAGCGAACCGGTTGGGTCGGTGTTTGGTCTGCCGTCTGACCCATTAGGATTTGCCGAGCCTTCCACCTGCCCTGTCACAGTATAGGTATCAGTGTCAAAAACCCAGATTCCATTACTCGAAGATATATAACCTTTATGCTCATCCACCCCTAAATAACCTCTTCCGTCGCATTGATTGCCGGAGGGGTCTATTATTGGGGATTGATATAGCATTTTCATTGTTCGTGCATCAGCCACGGTTATTCGGCCTCCTTGCACCGACGCACCTGGATCTTTATCTTGCTTAGCTATAAAATAGAACCGGTCGCCATATACCTGACCGAATTGGTTTGTGCATCCTAATTGATATCCCTCCTCTTGGTTGGCAGTCTGGAAGATATGGTAAGACCATTCTCCACCATCTGAAATCCAATTTATCGTGGAGTTTTGGTGTCCATACCAGTCTTCGTTGACAATAAAGACTCCATCCCGATATTCTTCTGCGCCCTTCACTCCCGGCACTGTTAGCGACAATATGCCAACGAGAAACGAAAAGACAATATACTTCCTTTTTGCTATCATATCTTAATCTTTAAAGTCTTGGAACTCCCGGATACCTTTATTATATATATTCCCTTTGAACAGTCCGGCCTATACTCATATTTGCTTTCTTTTATCTTCTGACTCTGAATTAAATTTCCATTCACGTCATATACATTGACGTCTCTCCCTTCCAATCCGATTGCTCTTATATTGCCATTTGAATAATCCAAAGTAGAAAAGGCAGAAACAGCATCTATGCCGGTTGTTTTATTCACGATTACAGGAAGTTTCTTCATCGTCTGTTTCCCGTTGGATTCTGCCACTATATTTATTTTTGCTTCTCCTGGAGTGAGTGGGGTAAGAATCAATTTACCATTTTCAAGACTGACATCAACCACATCATTAGATGAGGCTGCTCTTGTAGGTGGCATTTCATCTTCTTTCAAACTGAAGTTTATATGATTTGATCCTCCGTCAAGATCTCTGACATAGTCGTAGAGATTTATCTCCAACACATCCTCATTCAAAGATATGTCGGGGAGTTCAATAAACTCCGGAGCATATCTGTCGGGGAAGATTGGCATGGCAGGAAACCAAAAGTAAGGCCGAAGCTGCTGATAATCGTGTATCTCTCCGGTGGTTCCATCAATCCGGTAGATCCACTCATACCTATAGTTGTAGCTTGCACCGTGTGTTGTGGCAAATACAATCTCATCCGAACGGTCATCATAGCCCATTGTAGCGTATGGCACTTGAAAAGTCTTTTCATCCTTACCCTCACGCTTCCCTAAAGAGAAATACGGGGCTTCCGGCAATTCCTCCCCTATCTCCCATCGATAAATTTCACCTGGACTGGCTCCCAAGATAGCATCTTGATAACCCGACCCGACAGATGCCCAATATAGCACATTGCTCTTTTTTGAAGCTATAAAATTGGTTGAGCGCCAGGCTCCCCAGCCGGTTGTAATATTCCCTGCCTCCATGGGCAACTCAACCTCATTCAACACATTGGCTTCAAATGGGTCAACCTCCACAAGACGTGTCCGCGTTTTCCCGGAATCCTTAAAGTTTTCTGCAAACCATACATGGCCGTCGGCACTTCTCACAACCCCTTGAACCATGTAAGCGACCGACTGAGAGTCTGCAATTGGAGTGCCAAGTGTTTTTACAATCTCGTCTGATTGAGTATCAATCACTATCAATCCATTCGATTGTGTTACAGCAAAAACAAACTTTCCGCTGCAAACCATATTACCAACCTGACCTTCGTATAATCCTTTTTCATCGCCTGCTATCCTTATCTCCTTTCCTAAAGTAAATGCTGAGGCTGCTATATCCTGCTCAGGACTGTCTGCTTTCTGCAAATCAATATTAAGAACCCTTATCCCTTTATGATGCCCTAAATAAATTTTTTCAGGAGATACGCCCACACAAGCTCTTCCATCCCCCATCATTGTAGAACCATTAGATCCTGCTTCCGCATCTGAAGGGGTGGTTCCAATCTCATCAAACGACACTATTTTCTTTAGAGTGGTTGCGTCGGCAATCACAAGCCTCCCTCCTCCAAATCTATAACGATCGCCGTTATCGTGGTTTTGTTTTGACATAACATAGAGGCGACCTCCATACATCATGCCATATTGAGAAGTGCAACCAAAAGCCTCTCCAGGATTTTGTGATTCATATACCCGATATTTTATCTCGTTATCGGCAGTGATATAATTAATTGAGCCGTTGGCATGACCAAACCATTCCTCGTTTAGCCAAAATGTGCCTTGTTGATAGCTGTCATCCAAACGCTTTCTATCGCGTGGAAGGACTGTTACGGTGAAAGGCTCACTCTTGACTCCGCTTCCGTCGGTTGCTTCAAACCAAGCAGTGCAAGAACGCGGTGCTCCATTCCTGGCCAGTTGGTCGTAGCTTTGCCATAGCGATTCGCGTAACTGGTTGTCGGTATAATTGGCAGGATTGCCACTGAGAAGAGTTCCAAAAGGAGTAGTAATAAACTCATAGGTAGCGTCAGCCTTTTGATAAGAGGCTCTAACAATCGGACCCTCGGCTGAATCGTCAAGGTCAGTGACCAACCTTAGCGACCGTAGATTGGCATCATCCGGAAGTATTTTAACTTTTACCGGAAAGGCATTATACATATATTCCTGTGCCGGATAAGACTCAAGGATTAATTCTCCTTTCGGAAATTCCGGAAGAATAATTGATGAAATCAAAGATGCACCTCGAACAGTTGCAACATTGCCCATGAAGTTCATTAACAAAGTAATCCCGACAATAGAATAGGCAGATTTATGGTCTCGTTTCATTTTTTATAGAATTTTACTGTTTTATCCCCTACTTTACCCACATATATTCCTTTGGGAAGGTTAAAGCGTTCACCCTTCTTAAACCTCCCTATATATTTCCCATGAATATCATAAACATCAGTTTGCTCGTTGGCTCGTTCTTCTACAAATATCGGTGTCGAAGATGATTCTCCTTCGAAATGGGTATAATCCAACGCATCGGCCCAAGCTATTGAAGCTCCGCTTTGTCCATCCACAAAATCATCCGGATTAACGGGGCCATCAAGTGGCATATATTTCCATGCATTCACATCTCCGGGTTTGAGCTTCACACTCGACATCCCTAATCCGGAATAAGCATATTCATCACTTGACTCATTCCTGTGTCCAAGCCAATAGCTCCAATATCCAGCATACCAACCGGCATTCCATCTCATATCGGGAGAAGAAGAATCCGCTTTCCACCAATCATAATCATAAGCCGGATAACCAAAATCCGCATAGTTTAAAGGATGTTCAATTATATGACTTTCCTTTGCCCCGGATATGGCTTGTTCACACATTCTTTCTGCTTCCTCTCCCGGCGCCTTGTGCTGCCCCATCATGATATTAGGAGAATAATAATCAAACATGATATAAGGATCTTCAGATGCACCCTCAAAATCATAATAGAGATGGGAAAGTATCTCATTATTTTTTGAATACCCCACGCCATCGAGTGTGGAACCATACACTCCAGTCATTTGCACCAAAGCGCATATATCATCACTTTGACGTGCAATCTCTCTTATCATTTCCTCTCCGGTGGCCTCTTTCCCTTCCTCCCAGCGATAGCCCCAAACTATTGCCTTCTTCTCGAAATCGTCGAGAAATTGAATCACTAATGCCGCTTCATTATCCCCTTTTCCGCTCCAGTGTCTAATCTTTCCAAAATCAACCTGAAACTCTCCAAAGGCATAGATTGCCACAACTGAGAAGGCTCCAATTACCAATTGTTTTCTCTTTGTTTTCATATATTATTATTTTTATTCCCTTCTTTCCTCAATCTCAACCGGAGGTAAAGGTTTCTCCTCAGGCAAGAGAATATGTAAATCTCGGGCTTTTGAAATCTCCGTGGAAGTTTCCCCTAACCAGCCGCAATATTGATTCACTCCCGTATAAACCCTTATAAAATCCGCCCCAGGCAGTTTCACTTTATTACCCTCCTTATCCACTGCCCAAGAAATATCAAATGAATTTAAATCTGCATAGTCGTTAGGATGATTGTCGGCATAGCCCCAATCATAGGAATAGAGAACATAATAGATGCCCATCCCGCTCAAATCTTTAGCATTTGGTGGAAGGAGCGTTCCAGAAAAGGTAAGCTTATCTCTCTCTTCCCATAGCGGATAATACTCCTGAGCATGGAAGGAATTTTTGGCAATATAGCCAGACATTCCTTCCGAATCAGCCCAGGGTATATAAGTTGTATCAGTTAGGAATCCGCTGGAATCCGGCTTCTCCATTTTGTTCTCCTCCGGTCGGCTATAAGTAATGGTATAATTATGGAGAGTAGAGGGGTGACGATACGCACTTCCTGCCAATTCATACCACTCATCATCGGGCAAACCATTGCAATTACAGTCATAGCTCACCATTACTATTCCCGGTTCAGCCGACCCACCTTTGCCCGACGGGTCGGAAAGTTCGTAAAACGCGTTCCCCCAGATACGGAAATCATATTCCCCCTCCACATTCATCACAGTGTGATCAAATCCGAATGTCAAATATCCTCCATATCCCCCTAAAGAAATCATTATATCGTTTGTGCCGGAGATGCTCTCCTCTGCTTTCTTTAGAATATCGGAATAAGTATCTCCCGGTTCATACTGAGGCATCTCGTTGATAAACTGACCTGGTGCCGGAAAATATTCATAAACCTTACTTATGTATGAACTATACTCCACCTCTTCATGCACCACACGAACCATAAATTCAAATTCGTAGGGGGAAGAAGAGTCAATTATTTCAAAACGCATCCTGTAATCGCCCTCCTCTTTTTCGATAAATATATAATCTTTATCGTCCGACACGTCCTGCCAATTCCCCTTTGAATCCGCAATGCTCCATCTATATTTTTCTCCCGTCAGAGCCGGTTGAAGATGTAGTTTCTTCATTCTGCCGACATAATAAAAATCGTCAATGCCAAGGCTCACCATCGGAATCTCACTGCTACAGCCAATAAGCTGCAATCCCAAAGCAATCGAAGCAATAGAATAAATAATTTTATATCTTCCCATAGTCGGTTAATTTTGCAGAAAAACAATGTGAGCAGGTATATCCCCGGTCCTAACACTCCATTTCTTTCGTCCCTCCTTGTTAAAGCAATAGAGTGTGCCTGAGGAGACATAGTTTTTTGCGTCGGTCACAAATATATCACCGGTTTCCGGGTGCACGGCAATCCCGTATGGAATTGTGATATCTTTCTCTGAGCCGTCTGTGATAAAATTATTTGATATAATCTCTTTAGTCCTCACATCTATAATGCCATAGCTGATGGAATTGGAGGAGGTATAATTATTCCACTCAGTGGCATAAAAGAATAGTGAGTCTCCTTTTATAGCCATGTTGCTGCATGCCACCGGAAGAGTGTCAGATACTATCATCTGATTATACCCCTTTCTCTTTTCAAGCACATAAAGGCATGACTTCCGACTTTGATAGTCACCTCTTGAAGAGACCCATAGTTTATTATACCTATCCTTTTTAACTCGATGAAGGTTGATTCCTACAGGAATCTGTTGCACTTGTTTGAAGTCTATCATCTGAACCACTGACACTGTGTTATCATAATCGGGCACTCTATATCCTCCTGAATTTGCCACATACATGTAGTCATCAATTATCTCCATCTCTTCCGGTTGATAACCGACAGTCACTTTTCGCGTTACGGAGAAGGAAGTGGTGTCAATTTCAAACACAGCGCCTTTAGGTGCATCAGGATCAATCAACACCGGACCAACATAAGAACTGACGTATGCTTTTCCTCGGTAGAATCGAATATATCGACAATTAGGAATATCAATTTGACCCAAACGAACACCTGTCTTTGAATCCATAACCTCCACCTTATGGGAGCAATTCACCACTACATATAGTTTACTTCCATAGATACCAATGTCGTTGCCAACATCTCCTAATTCCTTTATTACTTTCGGATTTCTTTCTGCATAAAAATTGCGGGAATAGAGGCCTGTATGATAATCGTAATAATCTAATGTGCACTTGTTGGAACCCATGTTCCCTTCATTCACAAGATAGAAGCCTCGAATTGAACCATCGGTTTTTTCATCTCCTATTATGTCATATTCAGTCGGCACTACCAATTCATCTTCACGGCAGCTGTTTAGGCAAAAACATACCCCCAAAGAGACACTAACCATCAACAAACTCCGGCTTCTACCAATTAAGATAGATTTCTTTATAAGGGAATCAATGTGTATCATATCTCTACTGTTATTGTGAACCGATAATTTCGCTTCGGCATAGGATAGTTAAGAATCACGTCATAGTCCTGGCTCAGAAGATTATTCACTTCTATCAATCCCCTGAAATTAACTCTTCCCGCCTTAAAATCCTTTCCTATGGAGAGGTCGGAAGTGTACCATGGCTGAGTATAATTGTAGCGTATATTCTCTTGCTGATTATATCGCTCGCCAACATAAATCCATGAATAATTGAAGATCCATCCTCTCCACGTCAGATTTCCTATCACAGACCCAGAATTGCGCGGGATATAGGGTATCTGATGCCGGTAATAATTATCGGCAGGATTAGTCACATCGATGGCGCGTTGAAAAGTGTATTGCAATCGTAGCGTGAAGTATAGCTCTTTAACCGGATTTAGAGTAAGCTGAGCAGTAGCATCTATGCCGCGGATTTCAACCAAACCAAGATTAAGCATTGTCCATCGGAACTGTTGTCCCTTAGGATAGGCCACAATTTTATTCTTCACCCTGTTATAATATATGTCGGTGGAGAATTTGGCAGCCGCTATCACAGATGAGGAGGAATGGTGGTCGTAAAGGATTCCAACATTATATTGGGTCACCTGTTCCGGTTCAAGCTTTGAATTGCCCATGTCGGCATAATAAAGGTCGTTGAACGTGGGCATACGGAACGACTGTTTTACAAACCCTCGCAGTGAAAAATCTTTATTCCTGAGAGGATTACCACTAACAAACAAGGCCGGGGTAAATACATATTTATCAGCAGGGGATTCCTGCCCTATTATTCTATCATGAATAAAAGTGGCTAAACCGCTCGCTTGAACCCTTATCCTATCATGATTAAGCGCTGTGGCGAAAGAAAGATAATGGGAGAATCTCTCGGGCTTCACAAAACCATATACATCGGCATTGAGATCGTTCCACATAAAATCATAACTTGCCGAAACTCTCCAAAAATCCAAAATCTCAAATTCATTGGCCGAGGATATATAAATCTCTCTTTGCCTATATAGATTATCGATTTTTATCTGTTTGTCGTCATTATTCACATAATGAGTGCGATAGAAAGCATACTTTATATTATTTAATGTTGAGAAACGACCGAAGAAGCCACTGTAACGTCCTTGAAAAAAGGAGTTTGTGTCCCAAATGCGTTCTCCTCGCCTCCATACATTGTTAACAATGGCTCCCGGAACTCCTCTCTCTGAATTATAATTATAGCCTTTGATATGCCAGGACCCGTTGGGCAAGGCTCCATTAATTCCAAGCTCAAGACGCGTGGCATTTATATCTCCGTTTTCTCTCACAGCTGTGGTGTCGTAAGCCAATTCCCCGGCGGGGTTTACGCGACGATAACGGAATCGGTATTTTCCACTGGAATTAATCCATTCTGCACTCAGAGAGGCGTTTATTCTCTCGCTTAGTTTGAGCTCTACAAGTGCAGAGGGGTTAAGCAAATCGAAAGAACCGGTTCGGAGGGTGAGTCGGGCATGATAGTTTTCTCCTTCCTCAAAATGAGGAGTTCGGGTGCGCATATAAATCGAACCGGCCGAACCAAAATCTTTTGCAGGCTGTAGAATCTCACTTTTTTGTCCGTTATAAAGAGAAAGAGACTCTATATTATCGAGTGAGAATTGTCCTAAATCAATCTGACCGTTCTGTGCATTTCCTAATTCAATTCCATCATAAACCACTCCCGTATGATTTGTGCCCATGGAGCGAATGTTGACTGTCTTGATGCCACCCACTCCTCCATAGTCTTTAATCTGGACCCCGGAGAAATAGCGCATTGCATCTGCCACACTATTGCTGTTAAGACGACGCAATTCATCTCCACTAAGCGTCTGCGCCGGAATCACATCCTGCAACTCGCGCCTCCCGGTCACAACCACTTCCTGGAGATTACGGGAAAGGGTGTCGGTTCCGGTGGTCTTTGCATTTGCCGGGTTCACCCTCTTCTCTCCAACAGCTTGAAAAGAGGTCAATAACAAAAATAGGATTGAGAGTGTGATCTCCCAAAAGAGGAATTTCCTCATAAATCGTTTCAATTTATGTTTCTTGGATATTCTCCCTTTCTTTTGGATTTCCCCTCCCATCTTCCGGATATCGTCGCGACAGCCGGAAGATGCGAGAGAAAGGCAGAATATTAAAAGAAACTGTTTTCAAATGTCGAAATCTATGGTCGTTAAATACGAAGCGGCGATTTAAGACCAAAAAAATCCCGTCGACATACTGAAAGTCAGTATTCCGACGGGATTAGTACAATTCGTTGATCGAAACGATTTAGCTAAATGAATTTAACAATCTTCCCCTCTGATGCAGAAGATGAAGATGGATAAGTCGAAGCCCATAATCCCGCAGGCACTGATTTATGTATGGCTATGGCAGGTCTTCTGACTTATCCTTACCTGCGAAACCTTCTCAGAGACATTCGCCTCCAATGGTTAAACGTCGCAAGCATCGGTTCTATAAAAAGCTTTATATAATATTATAATGGCTTTCTACATATACCGAAAAACGGACTTACAGCAGCGGGTACTGTTCCGGATTCTCACCGGATTCCCTTTTGAATCTCCCCGAAAAAATTCGACTCCCCTCTCTTGAGGATAGGAGATACCATTGCGACAGCAAAGTTATAAAATTCTTTTTAATTTCCTATCATATTTTCAAGGAATGCCTAAAATATTTTTTATCTTTGCATGTTTATCCTCTTAAAGACAACCAAAAAAGATACCTATAATGACCATTTCAGTCGGCATTTCCACCTTTGGCGACCCTGTTTTAGAAAAAAAGGGTGAATACACCTTGCTTAAAAACATGTTGATTGGTAAGGATTTTCATTGGCAAAAAAGCATTGAAGCTCTTTTGCCAGGGGAAGTGAAAGTTCTTCCAGCCGGAGATTTCAGAGTGATCAATCGGCTCCCAATTGAACGTTATCTTCAATGTGTGGTAGGAAGCGAAATGAACCCCGAGGCACCGACCGAGTTTTTAAAGGCACATGCGGTGATATCGCGCAGCTGGGCGCTTGGAAAAATCTCTCATCTTCATGATGACTCCGAAAAGGGCAAAATAAATTCAAAAACTGAAATTATCAATTGGGAAGATACCTGCGACCATATCGGTTTTGATGTATGTTCCGACGACCATTGCCAGCGTTATCAAGGAATCCAACCTATTCCCGATTCTGTAAAAGAAGCTCTCAAAACTACTGAAGGAGAAATATTACTGAACCCCTCTGGAAAATTGGTGGATGCACGTTTCTCTAAATGCTGCGGCGGTAGAACCGAAATTTTCTCCACATGCTGGCAACCGCATGAAGAGGAGTGTCTGGAAAGCTTCGACGACCCCTGGTGTAAACTTAACAATCTTGCGGAACATCAAAGAATGACGATTCTAAAATCTATCCTTAAAGATTACGACCTCGCCAATAAAGGGGGATATGAATGGAGCGTGGAAATTACAGCGGAAGAGATAGAGCATAATCTTTTGAATAAGTTTAATCGTAATATCGGACAGATTAAGGATATACATATTCTCGAAAGAGGCAAGTCGGGCAGAGTTTGGAAGCTTCAACTCATAGGCACAAATGGAGAAATCTCAATTGGGAAAGAACTGATGATTCGTCGTCTGTTAGCTCCTTCCCATCTATATTCATCATGGTTTGACATTCAAAAAATTGCCTCCAACAGATGGCTCCTTCACGGCCATGGTTGGGGGCATGGCGTGGGACTATGCCAAATCGGAGCAGCACGCATGGCCCTCGAAGGTTTTAACTATAAAGATATCCTCGCATTTTATTACCCCGGTTCAAAAACCACTATTTTATAAATTTGCATCCGGCAAGCACCAGATTACTACTGTTTTCTATTTATGTTCTTCAAGATATTCCATTAAAGCAACCGGACCTAAATGCCATAATTTGGTTTCCTCCTTTTCCATCTCTTTATATGTATTGGATCTATAAATTGTTTTTATAGCATCCAATATTCCCACTTTAAACTTTTTGACATATAATAATGCTAATTGTGTTACCTTAAACGGCAATAAAAGATACAAATTCTCTTGAGTTACTGAGGGTTCCATAGATTTAAATTATTTTATGAGTTTGATATTCTAAATATTTCAATGCAGAGGGGGTATGAAATAAATACTGGTCAACCAATTTATAAGTCATTAGTTCCTTGATTAAAGTTTCTTTGCTAATGAGACCTCCTTCAAATAGAGTAAACTGTCTATAAACGTTATCGTTAGCTACCGGACCAATAACTATATCATAGTTATGACTAAATCCGTCCTCTATTCGATTTCTTAAAACAAAATCAACCCATTCCTCGTTTGCACCTTCAAATTTTTTTATTTTTAATTCCGCTTCCGCAGCTTCAATTTTAAAAATATAGGTATTCACGAATCCATGTTCCCATCTTTTATTTGCAATACGGTTTTTAACTAATCTTTCTGCCTGATCAAAAGAAGTTGTGGTATAAAATCCCTTTCCAAAATCCAATGTTCTTTCAGGTTCTCGGATTTCAGGATTGTCAATAATATGACTACCGCCATGATATAAAATTAAACTCATGACTTCAAAATATTTAATTCAACAATTCTATCAATATCCTCCAGAATCCACTTAGTACTTTCTAAATGTAGGGTATCATAAAACTCTACAAGATATTCAAGGACACCAGCTTCAGATAGAATCGTCACTGCCTCTGCTCCGGTTATCTTTTTATGATTCTTATATTGTTCAATACAGAATGTCACAAATGCCGGAATGGTATCATCCCCGGTGAAATCCGTAATATAGGTTCCTTCTTTTACCATACTTCTAACTTAGCCTTAGAATTATATTTAACTATGCAAAGTTATTATTTCTTTTTGATTTAATTCAAAAAGAAAGTATTAAATGACTCTTAAAAACATATATTCCTAAAATTGGCAAACAAAATATTCTACAAATTCCTAAAAATCTTCGGAAATTAATTCAAATAATCGCAGACGATAAGTTATATTCTTATTGGATGTTTATTATATTTAAGGTAGGATCCATATAAATTATTTTGTCTTCATATTTTATTTCAACAAAATCATGATCTTTAGTAAAATTTTTCAATCTGAATGGAAAGAACTTTGAAAAGTCATTTAAATTTATTCCATTCCACTTTACGATTCCAACCACCGGTCTTGCGATTCCTTCTTTTTTATTAATTTTCAAAGCATAGTTGCAAATGGTAGAATATACTCTTGCATAACCTACACAATGCATTTTCGTAATCCTATTATCATCAAATGGCTCACACTTATTTGAGAACGACAATAATTTTCTTGTTTTCTGATTACAATATTTTATTATCTCAAATTCCGATAAATTATAAGTTCCTTCTTTGATTTCTAATTTTAGGCTATCAGATAAAACCACACTATTATATGGTCGATATGTTTTTTTCTCTAAACTTAACGTAGAAAAACTAAAAAAGGCAATAATGCACGAGATAACTATTATTAAAACTGTCTTTATTCTATTCATCACTTGATTCCTTAACAATTTGACATTTTTATCATCACTCTCTCTAAATTATCTCAAAGAACATTTTGAAGCGGGCAAGTACTTCTCTGCCTCGATTGCGTCGCCATGACTTGGTGTTCTCTGGAGTTCGAGCATTATAGGCTATGGCATCTATACCCTTTCGCCTGGCTTGAAAGAGGGCACGTTCATTATGGAATTTCTGTGAGATAATCGTTATGGATTCATAACCGTATTTCTCTTTTAAATTCGATATAGAATTGATGGTGCGCTGACCATCATAATCCATTATGATTTTCGACCTTGGAACTCCCAATTTCATGAGTGCATCGCGCATCTCTTTTGGCTCGTCATAACCGTTTTTCTCTGTTTCTCGGTAGTCGCCCCCACTGACAATCAACTTATCTACTTTTCCTGCCTTATATAGCCGGGCAGCAGCTTGCATTCGATAGACAAAATAATAATTCTTCCGTCCATTCCAATACGACACAGGAGAAGTTCCCAAGACCAAGCCTGCTTTTCGATGTGGGATTTCAGTTATTTCATCAAACAGCTTACCTTTAGCTGAACGTGTTATATAAGTATCCCAAGCAAATATTCCTAATAGAACCGTCACCACAACCACTAAACTTATTAATAACTTCTTCATATATTAAGAATTAATGAATTACTATCGTTGAATAATTAAAAAGCTCTTTTATATCAATGAAAGCTCTCCTTATTTCTGGTTCAAAATTAGCAATTTCCCCATCCTGTTTCAATACTTTCTCACTTTAGCTGTATAAAACCGTTTGATTATTGTATAAAAACGCATAAACAAGGGTGCCTTCTCTCGAGGGCACCCTGACTTCGTTTCTGATCCTAAATTAGTCTTAAAGATTAGAGTTGTTCGTTTTTAGTTCGTTTTAGATGATATTGATTTAAAAGTTAGAGAATGCAGCAGAATGATCTGATTTGTTGAAGCTACCTTCAACCTCAAAAATAAATTCTGCTCTCTTTAATTAGAGCTTTTTCTGATAAATATAATTTATATCGGGTTTCAGCCATTATGTCGGCAGAAACCCGATATATAATAGTTTAAAGTTTCAGTTCGTGATAAGGAAGATCAAATGCCTCGGCAACTGCTTTATAGGTGATTTCTCCGTCAACCACATTTACGCCATTTGCCAAACCCGGATCGCGTCGGCATGCCTCTTCCCATCCAAGATCGGCAAGACGAAGAGCGTAAGGCATCGTTGCATTGGTGAGAGCCAAAGTAGAAGTGTAAGGCACAGCACCAGGAATATTTGCCACGCAATACTGCAAAACGCCGTCAACTTCAAATGTAGGCTCTGAGTGGGTTGTCGGATGAGAAGTTTCAAAGCATCCGCCCTGGTCGATAGCAACATCAACCATCACAGAACCTTTGCGCATGAGCTTAACCATATCGGCTGTAACAAGATGCGGAGCCTTTGCGCCAGGAACAAGCACCGAACCAATCACTATGTCGGTAGTAGGCAACTCTTCCTCGATATTGTGGCGTGAAGAATAGAGAGTCTTCACATTCTTTGGCATAACCTCAGCGCAGTGACGCAACGTGGGAAGTGAAATATCTGTAATTGTCACGTCAGCTCCAAGGCCGGCAGCCATCAGGGCTGCATTGCGACCAACCACACCGGCACCAAGAACGAGCACTTTCGCAGGCTTAACTCCCGGAACACCTCCTAAGAGAACGCCTCGGCCACCCTGTGGTTTCTCAAGGAATCGAGCGCCTTCCTGTATCGACATTCTTCCTGCAACTTCGCTCATCGGAATAAGAAGCGGAAGTCGATGATCGCGGTCGGTCACTGTTTCATAGGCTATGCAGACAGCGCCTGATTCAAGCATTGCATCAAGAAGCGCACGCTCCGAGGCAAAGTGAAAATAGGTGAATAGAACCTGGCCTTTGCGGATAAGTTTGTATTCAGGTTCGATGGGCTCCTTTACCTTTATGATCATATCAGCTGTGGCATAAACTTCCTCTATGGTCGGAAGTATTGTTGCGCCTGCTGCTGCATATTCCTCATCTGAGAAACCGCTTCCTTCGCCTGCTGTGTGTTGCACATATAGGTCATGGCCATGTGCCACAAGTTCCTTCACTCCTGCCGGAGTGGCTCCTACGCGATTTTCGTTGTTTTTGATCTCTTTTGGAATTCCGATCTTCATGGTAGTATAGATTTAAGTATATTGGCAACATTTTAGTTGCCCTTTTAAGGTCTTTTAGTTTTACGAGCGTAAAAATAGTAACTTCCAATGGCTATTACAATTATTTTTATATGTTTGAAAACACATTTTAACTTTTTTCTCCTTCCCATTCCTCAACCTCTATCCCTGCCGACTTGTTTTATAGGTGAAACTTCATTAATTATTAATACTATGGATACAGAAAAAATTAAAGAATTACAAAATGAAACAGGTGTCGTGCTTGTGGAGTTTTATGCTTCCTGGTGCCCTCATTGCCAGAAGATGATGCCTATTGTGGCTGATGTGAAAGCCCTTTATGAAGGAAAAGTTCCCGTATATCAATTCGATATCGATGAAAATCAGGAATTGGCTGATTCATTCAACGTTAAATCCATCCCTACTTTCATTATCTTTGATAAGGGAGAGATCGTGTGGCGTTCTGCCGGCGAAATGACTGCCGACCAACTCTCTTCTGAAGTTGAAAAAGCATTGAGTAAATAATCAAATTATAAAAATGCTTACTTTACGATAGCGTCTCACTGATACCGCTATCGTAAAGTTTTTTTGAATTAAAGTTGTTTGAACAAGTTCGTTAGTTTAGAAATTGTGAATTATGAAACAGAGGAGTAGTATTTTTTCGGATTTTCTTGGTGCATTGGGCGTGAAGCACACCGCCGGATTTAGCGACCGACAATTCGCAAACATGAATTTCAAGTCGCTTTTCGGTTTGTCGCGTCTTCTTTCCTCCTATAATATCCCGAATGCTGCTTTCCGCCTCTCCTCTTCTCAACAGCTTCTCGATATGCCAACTCCCTTTCTTGCTCAAAAAGACCATTCCTTTGTGGTTGTGACTGATATCTTTACCGGGAAGAATGGGAAAATGGTGAAATGGGAAGATTCTAAGGCTGTTTATCAAGCTCCAGGAAGTGATTTTATAAAGGATTGCTCGGGAGTGGTGCTTCAGGCATATCCGGATGAGAAATCTGCTGAACCTGATTATAAGCGTCATCATCTTCTCGAATTAGCCGACGAAGCAAAAAGATGGGTTTTGGTTGTTGCGGGCATTCTGCTCTTTTTATGGGGTTTCATTTCTAATGGGCTTTACCGAAATCTTTCCACCACACTCCTCTCTATAGTGGATATTGCTGGTTTGGGAGTGACTTGGCTCCTTCTTCTTAAATCTCTCAAAGTGAAGAGCGCAGCTGCCGATAGCGTCTGCGGTGTGTTGCAACGTCATGGTTGCGACCATGTGCTTGAAGACAAAGCATCGAGTTTCTTCGGCATTTTCAGCTGGAGCGAAGTCGGGTTTGCCTATTTCTCAATAAGCTTGGCTACATTATTGCTTTTTCCCGCCATGATTGGTGTGCTCGCATTGGTTAATGCTTGCTGTCTCCCGTTCACTATATGGAGTATATGGTATCAGAAATTCAAGATACACACATGGTGTACGCTCTGTGTCATCACCCAGTGTCTGCTTTGGTGCCAGTTCTTATGTTACCTCCTCGGAGGATGGTGGAGCTTTACTTTCCCTCTTTCTTTGGGAATAATTCCCCTCCTATTTGCTTATGCCGGAACTATGTTGGCAATTAACGCTATCTGCAATTTCATTAAAAACCGTTCATGATATGAAAAAAATAGAACCTATTTCTTTTGCCGATGCAAAGAAACTCACCCCGGCTGAGATGAATGCTATTCATATTTCAACAGGGCAACATTCCGATGCGGATGAGGATTCCAAAGCTGATGATGTTTCCGAGGCTGCTCACCAACGCCAGCGACGCCAACCATAACCTCGCCGTTCCGTTCCCCTCTTCTCTTCCTCTTTAAGCTCCTCCTCAAGGCGTTCGAGCTTTATTGAAAACCGATCTTCCAATCCGGAGGTCTCTATATATTGACGACATAAGCTGAGATTCCCCTGCGCACTTTTAATTGATGCGGAGGGGTTTCTTTTTTCTCTTAGCCATTGAATGTCGGTTTCGCAAAGATAGATATAGAGTTCAGACATTATCTCAGGCTCAAAGCATAGAGTGGAGAAATATTTTAGCTCTTTCTTAATTGATGTTATCGTTGGCCGTTTTCTTGGTTTTCCTGAAGTGGTGAAGAATAACCGGTGAATCTTAACCTTATATTTATCCAATTCCCCTTTCATGTCGGGCTTAAGCCAAAATTCCAGATATTCTTTTGCCTCGGGGCGAGCATCGTAAAGTTCGCATACCATCTCTGCTATCGAACCGGCATCCATCCCTGCAAGCGCTTTCTTCAATTGAGCTTTCGACATGATATATGATATTAGAAATCTAAACAAAGAAGAAATAAGCGATGACCACGGCTGCCACTGCCCCCGTGATATCTGCCAAGAGAGCATAGCCGGCTGCATAACGAGTTTTCGAAACTCCTACCGAACCGAAATAAACGGCAAGGATATAGAAGGTGGTATCCGTGCTCCCCCTCACAGCGGCCGCCAATTTGCTGACAAAGGCATCCGGGCCATGTGTTTTCATCACATCAAGCATCATGGCGCAACTACCGCTGCCGCTCAAGGGCTTCATAAGCATTGTGGGCAATGCCCCGACCCATTGGGTGTCGAATCCAAGCCAACCCACAAAACTCTCTACCCAACCCGTAACAACATCAAGGGCTCCCGAGGCGCGGAACATCCCTATCGCTACCAATATGGCTACCAAATATGGAATAATCATTACCGCAGTTTTGAATCCCTCTTTTGCTCCCTCTATAAAGACATCGTAAACCCTCAGCTTCTTTCTTACGCCGGCGATTAAAAAGGAGATTATAACGCAAAAAAGGATAAGGTTTGCTCCAAATGTGCTGTAAAGCTGAACTTTATCTGCCGGCAGGGAGGAGAAGAACCATGTCACTAAAGCCACGAAAGCTGCAATCCCTCCCAGCCAACTGCAAAGCACTCTGTCGAGCCTTATCCGCTGCTTTATGCAGAGGGCTCCGAGACCAACAAGTGTGGCAACTGCTGTGGCTATCAGGATAGGAATAAATATATCAGTTGGATTTGATGCCCCTCCTTGCGCCCGATACATCATTATGCTTATAGGAATCAGGCATAGCCCGCTGCTGTTTAGCACAAGAAACATTATCATGGCGTCGGTGGCCGTGTCTTTCTTAGGGTTAAGGCTTTGCATCTCCTGCATGGCTCGCAAGCCCATGGGAGTGGCTGCATTATCAAGCCCAAGCATATTGGCGGAGATGTTCATGAAAATTGCGCCCATTGCCGGATGACCTTTAGGAATCCCTGGGAAGAGGCGTGAAAAGAAGGGAGAGATGAGACGGCCGAAGCCCTCGACCACTCCACTTCTCTCCCCTATCTTCATTATTCCAAGCCAGAGGGTCAGCACGCCTGTTAACCCCAATGATATCTCAAAGGCAAAGGCTGCCTGATCGAAGGAGGCATTCATTATGTCGCTCCACACTTGAAGGTCGCCCGTAAATATAGTGCGACCCATGGCCATGAGAAAGGCTATGGCGAAGAATGCTATCCAAATCCAATTAAGCACCATTCCCTAAATACTGTTAGACGCAAATACTGTTAAAAGCGACGGATACCCATTATTTCGCGAACATCGGCAAGCGTCTTGGCTGCCGTTTCTCTTGCTCGCTCTGCTCCCTGACGCACCACTTTCGAGATGTATTCATCGTTATTTCGGATATCGAGGATACGCTCACGTATAGGAAGTGTGGTCTTGAGGATATCTTCGGCAAGCTGCTTTTTAAGATCCCCATAACGGATGGAACAATCGGCGTAGGCGTTCTTGAAATGCTCAATGGTGGATGGTTCCGACACAAGTTCCATTAATGTGAAAAGATTCTTGATGGGTTCGCTCACCGGTGAGTTTGGCTCTTTCGGTCCTTCATCTGTCACTGCACGCATCACCTTTTTACGCAATGTTTTTTCATCATCTATGAGATAAATGCAATTGCCTTCGCTCTTACCCATTTTTCCGGAACCGTCGAGGCCGGGAACTTTTACCGCCTCCCCTCCAAAGTTAAAGTTATAAGGCTCGCTGAAATAGGGCGTTTTATAGAATGAGTTGAAACGGCGGGCAAAACGGCGGGTGAGTTCAAGGTGCTGTTCCTGATCTTTCCCAACAGGAACAAGGTCGGCATGATGAATAAGAATATCCACGGCCATGAGCGTAGGATAAGTGAGCAATCCGGCATTCACGCGCTGGTTGGTCTGGTTGCCTATTATCTCTTTCTCTATCTCATCTCCATCGGAATGTATGCCTAAAGCTTTGCGTGCCTTATCTTTGAATGAGGCTGTGCGCATGAGTTCGCCTATGCCTACGTGCATATTCATCAGAAGATACATTTCCGAAATTTCGGGAACATCACTCTGCACATATATGGTGTTTTTTTCGGGGTCGAGTCCTGCTGCAAGATATTCAGCGAGGATATCTTTCACATTCTCATGAAGCATCTTGGGGTCAGGATGTGTGGTGAGCGCGTGAAGGTCGGCCACGAAGTAACGACAATCATAATCGTCCTGCATCCTTACAAATTTGCTAAGCGCTCCGAAATAGTTGCCGAGGTGTAGATTTCCTGTGGCGCGGATTCCGCTTAATACTATCTTTTTCTTCTCTGTATCTTTTTCTTTTTTTTCCATCTCTTGTATAGTTATCCGTTATATCGGAAAGATTATCTATTTCTCCATCCCCACTCCTAAATCAAATTGGCTTTTAGAAATTAAGACCGATTGTGAAATTCCATGCCTTTGTGCGTCCGCCATAGATTTTCTCCATCCCGTTTCCAATCTTCTGATCGCTGTAGGCTTTCACAGCGCCGGCTTCATAATGAATCCCGACATAATATTTTTTATATAGTTCGAGAGCTGTCCCCATCTTGAATCCGAAGTCAACAGGGGCTGCTTTGGCGGAGAAAGGAGCCTCATTATCGAGATCAGGACGAGTGGAGAGCAATTCCTTATTGTCGAGTTTTGATTTGAGAGTGAAGCCCACGTAGGGTCCGAAATCAACATGCCATCGAAGGTCGTTGGTGATATTGAAACGCAATGAAGCCAACACCGGAATGTTAAGATTATAGGTGTGGCGATGGGCCGATTGGGTCACATAGCAGAAACCTTCTTCGGTGGGAATGGCATCTGACGTAAAGGAGGAATGACCGCTGCGCGACTCAAAGAAAACACCGGGTTCTATCGCGAGATAGTCGCGGATGTTGAGCGATGCTGTCACTCCGGCTGTGAATCCGGTGCCCCAACTCTGGAAATTATAGCTCCCGGCTGCATCCTTATTTACTGTGCGGTTAGAGGTATTAATTCCTATTCTTGCACCGAACGTAAACAATTCATCACTTTTTTCTGTGGAAAAGAAATCGGCGCCCACGGAATTAAATGCAACAAAGACTATAAAAATAGCTGAAATTATACGTTTCATAACTCCTAATTATTTCTTCTCGGGCAAACTATCTCTAATGAAAAAACCACTATTTCTTGCCCCTCTTTTTATTCGTTTTAACAATCAGAAAGCAAAATTATAAAAAACTCTTCTATATCGAAAATTTTTAGCTAATTTTGCAGTCTCATTCAGACCTTTTTCCACGACATCTCCCAATATAAAGGGTGGTCAACTTAAATCGAAATACTAAAAACTTAACACTCAATTTTCAACATTCAAATGGACAGGAGTAAATATAACAGTCTGATGACCAATTCAAAGGATTATGTTTTGATCATTTTCGGACTGATGCTTTACGCTTTCGGCTTCACTGCCTTTATCCTCCCTCATAAGATCGTGATCGGTGGACTTGCCGGTGTGGGAACCCTTATCTATTTCGCAACCAATGGAATGATTTCTGTCGGTGTCACTTCCTACGTGCTTAATCTTATCCTCTTAGCTATGGCTTACAGAGTGGTTGGCCGCAAGTTTGTGCTGCGAACCATATTCGGAGTGACGGTTGTCTCTTTAGGCATAGGATTTCTTGAAAATGTATTCATGGGGTTGGGGCATCCGTTGATTCCCGACCGCGTGGTGAGTGTGGTGTTGGGGGCCATGCTTTGCGGAATCGGAATTGGAACGGCTTTCAACCATAACGGCTCTTCTGGAGGCACGGATATCATAGCTGCCATGGTTTCAAAGGTGAGCAATGTCAGCATCGGGCGTACGATGATTTATGTGGATATGTTCATTGTCAGCAGCTCGCTCCTGCTTCCTTTCGACGGCTCATTTGAACAGCGCGTTGAAGCCCGTATCCCCACAATGGTCTATGGTTTTATGGTAACCCTTATCGTTTCCTACGTTTGCGACATGCTTATCAATACTAACCGACAGGCCACTCAGTTCATCATCTTTTCTCCTAAATGGAAGGAGATTGCTGATAAAATCAACACTGAGGCGCATCGTGGATGCACAGTGCTCGATGGCGAAGGATGGTATTCAAAACAGAATATTAAGATTCTTCTCGTTTTCTCGCGCAAAATTGAATCGGTAACTATATTCCGAATTATCAAGAGCGTGGATGAAGATGCTTTTGTGACTCAAGGTGCCGTCAACGGTGTCTATGGAAAAGGCTTCGACAAAGTGAAGATTCGCATGAAGAAGCCTAAGAAACAGACTGTTTTAGACAGCTTTTCAATCGAGGGGGAGGCTAAAGAATTGCGTCAGGTGAGACGTTCCAATCGAGAGGAATAATCTCTTTGTCGCGAGCCCACCATGTGAGCTGCTTTTTGGCATAGACACGGGTGTTTTTCTTTATCCTGCTGATTGCCTCATCCCGGCTCATTTTTCCTTCGAACATGGCAAACATCTCTTTTAGCCCAACGGTATTTAATGAATTTAAGGCGCGCTGCGGATATACGCGGCGCGCTTCTTCTTCCAAGCCCTCTGCCACCATCTTATCCACTCGACGGTTAATACGGTCGAATAACATTTCGCGTGGCATGTCGATTTTATATTTCTTTATTTTGAAGGGTCGCTGACGTTTCTCGCCAGTGCGCAGCTCAGTATAGCTTTTCCCGGCTGCTCTGATTATCTCGACGGCATGAAACACACGCTTGATGTTCTTTTGATCCACCTTCTCATAATATTCCGGATCAAGACGGCGAAGTTCGGAAAGAAGCCAGTCATCGCCCCTCTCGGAATGTTCTTCCCCTAAACCTTTCCTTATATCTTCCGGAACAGTGGGGAGCTCGTCGATGCCATTGCAAAGCGCGTCAACATACATCATCGAGCCTCCACAGACAACGACTGTCCCGGTGCGCTGCATCACTTCTGTGGCAATTCTCATGGCGTCTTCCTCAAATTGAGAGGCGCTATAATATGCGTCAAGAGGAAGCATGTCGATTAAATGATGTTTCACTGCCGACCTTTCCGCTTCGGAGGGCATAGCCGTCACTATGGGAATCCCCTGATATATCTGCCTGCTGTCGGCCGATATTATCTCTGTGCCGAGACGAAGGGCAAGGTCAACGGCAAGGGCCGACTTCCCGGAGGCAGTCGGCCCTGTGATTACATACATTGTGGGATGTTCTATCATCTTTATTCGTGCCTTATTCGCCGG
>CAZXGU010000008.1:30080-33780 GCA_964640375.1 uncultured Sangeribacter sp.
CCACTATCTTGCAGATATTCACGATTACATCTGTGGCCTTCTCCATCGACTGGATACTTACATATTCAAAGCGACCATGGAAGTTTTCTCCGCCGGCAAAGATATTGGGACATGGCAAACCCTTGAATGAGAGTTGTGCACCATCTGTACCTCCACGGATGGGTTGCACTTTGGGCGTTACGCCTGCATCGCGCATCGCCTGCTCGGCTATCTCTATTACGTGCATCACAGGCTCGATCTTCTCGCGCATGTTGTAATATTGATCTTTTATCTCCACCGAACAGCAACCTGGAAATTCACTGTTGGTTTTGTTAACTAAATGCTCAATCTCGCGCTTGCGGCTTTCAAAACGGTCGCGGTCGTGGTCGCGGATTATGTAAGAGAGTGTGGTCTCCTCCACAGTGCCGTTGATTCCTACAAGATGGTAGAATCCCTCATATCCTTCGGTGTGTTCGGGTGTCTCCCAGCGCGGAAGCATGGTGATAAAGTTGTTGGCTACCCGTATCGAGTTAATCATCTTATGCTTGGCATAACCGGGGTGAACGTTGCGGCCCTTTATCGTCACCTTTGCAGAAGCGGCGTTGAAGTTTTCATATTCGAGTTCGCCAAGGGCTCCTCCATCCATGGTGTAGGCAAATTCACATCCAAATTTCTCAACATCAAACTTATGGGCGCCCAAGCCTATCTCTTCATCGGGATTGAAACCTATACGAATCTTTCCATGCTTGATTTCGGGATGCTCCTGAAGATAAGCCACGGCGGAAAGAATTTCTGCGATGCCTGCTTTATCATCTGCCCCAAGGAGTGTGGTGCCATCGGTCACTATAAGATCCTGACCTAAATATCCAAGAAGCTCGGGGAACTGCTCAGGAGAGAGAACTATGTCTTCTGATTCATTAAGCACGATGTCCTTCCCGTCGTAATCCTTAACTATACGAGGCTTGACATTCTTTCCCGACATATCGGGACTTGTATCAATATGTGCGATGAAACCAACTACGGGAACATCTTCTGCTGTGTTGGAAGGAAGCGTGGCATATAAATACCCGTTGTCGTCAAGGCTTATCTCTTCAAGGCCCATCTCTTCTACCACTCCCTTCAGATATTTGGCAAACTCCATCTGACCCGGCGTGGAAGGGGTCATATTTGTCAACTCATCGCTCTGCGTGTCAAATTTCACAAAGTCGAGAAATCTCTCTGTTACTGTCATTCCGGTATTATTTTAGGATTATGGAATCGTCTTTGCTTCGCCACATTTTATATTATTGTTTTTGGCGCGAAGCGCTTTCTCACCCCAAAATTAACAATAAAATCCCAAAATTGCCATATATTCTTTGAAAAATATAAGATATTCTTCAACAATATGAACTATTCCGTTTTTTTTCACTATTTTTGTAACATATATTATTATATCTTACCAATGAAAAAATCCTACATCATACTTTTCCTCGTCATTGCGGCTGTGCTCATCTCTATCGGCGTATATGGCCTCACTTGCTCCCGCCAAGTACAGACATCCAATACCGGTAACATCACCGGAATAAGTAATCGCCAGAACTCAACCATTGGTGGTTCCGACCGTCTTCTTGATGTCACAATCCCCTCTTCCACTCCATCGCAAATTAAGGATTATGAAGGTTTCCGCGTTTCTTTTAATAAGGAGAACCGAACCCCCAACTGGGTGGCGTGGGAGCTCCTTGGTTCTGAAACCGACGGACCTATCGGGAGATATAATAACTTCTGGAGCGACCCTGAAATTGAAGGTTGCCCTTCGACTTATGATTATCGCAATTCAGGCTACGACCGTGGGCACCTCTGCCCGGCGGCCGACCAGAAATGGAGTCAAACGGCTATGGAAAACTGTTTCTCCCTCGCAAATATGTGCCCTCAGGATCATTCTCTCAACACCGGAGCATGGAAAACCCTCGAAGGGAAAGAACGCCTTTGGGCTCAACGTGATTCCGCCATTGTGATTATTAGTGGCCCTATTTATAGCGATTCAGATAAAAAACGAATTGGCGATTCCGGCGTAAGAGTTCCGGGGGCATTTTTCAAGGTCTTGGCAGCTCCTTATCTTGATACACCGAGGGGGATTGCTTTTGTCTATCCAAATATGGCTGCTCCGGGAAATATGGAAAACTATGTTATGACCATCGATGATGTTGAGCAATTAACCGGCTATGATTTCCTTTCCGCCCTTCCCGACGATATAGAAAATGAAATTGAATCTAAAACATCTTTTAAAGAATGGAATCGAAGATAACCGCCTCTCCTATCTCTTTCTCTTCCGACACTATTGTGGCTGTTTCAACCCCTCCGGGCACTGGTGGGATTGCGGTGATTCGTATCTCTGGTCCGGAGGCTCTCGACATCACCGGAAGCGTATGGAGAGGACGCTCTTTAAAAAGCTGCGATTCTCACACCGCTCACCTCGGGCGTATTGTTGATGAACAGGGACAAACCCTCGATGAGGTGGTGGCAACTCTTTTCTTAGCCCCGAATTCATACACGGGCGATGACACTATTGAAATTGCTTGTCATGGATCGCGATGGATTCAACGCGAAATAGTTAATCTCCTCATTCGCTCTGGAGCAAGAGGTGCCGGACCCGGTGAATTTTCCCAACGAGCCTTTATCAATGGGAGAATCGACCTTGCCCAAGCAGAAGGCATCGTTGACCTTATCTCCTCATCTTCTCGTGCGGCACATCGCTTGGCTATGATGCAGGCCAACGGACACTTCTCCCGTCGCCTCGACCAACTTCGCAACCAATTGATTGAATTTGCATCTCTGCTCGAACTCGAACTTGATTTTTCCGAAGAGGATGTGGAATTTGCCGATAGAGTGCGCCTCTCAGAATTGGCCGACCGCATAATCAACGAAGTGGATCGCCTCGCAGCCTCCTACTCTGCCGGAAAAGCCTTCAAAGAGGGCATTCCGGTTGTTATCGCCGGTCAACCCAATGCCGGAAAATCCACCCTCCTAAATCGCCTTCTCGAAGAAGATAAGGCTATTGTTAGCGACATTCCCGGAACCACGCGCGACATAATTGAAGACACTCGCGAAATCGACGGCATCCTTTTCCGCTTTGTCGATACTGCCGGACTACGCCCAACTGACGACACCATTGAGCAAATGGGCATTGAACGCGCCAACCAACGCCTTCAACACTCAGCCATAATACTATGGATAGTAGATACCGAAGCTGATGTTGACTCCCAGCTCGACTATATAAAACAGAAACAAGAAGGAATAAATCCCGAAATCATCCAGCATCTAATCTTCAATAAGATAGATCTATCAGGAGAAAAGAATGATATATCCGGAGAAAAGATAGATGCCTCTTCAATCTGCCTGTCAGCCTCCACCGGCGAAGGCATAACCGAGTTGATTTCCACTCTCATCTCCGATGCCCGGTCAATGCAAACAGAAGGAAGCGACATCATGGTCACCAACGCCCGCCACTATGAAGCGTTAATAAAAGGAGGCGAAGCCCTTCGCCGTGCCCATCAACTCTTAAGCGACAATCTTTCCGCCGACTTCATAGCCCAAGACGTCCGCGAAGCCCTCCACCACCTCGGCGAAATCACCGGCACCATCTCCACCCCCACCCTCCTCGAATCCATCTTCACCCGCTTCTGCATTGGCAAGTAATTGATTGATAGTCAATGATTTATATTGATAGTAATTGACTATTACT
>CAZXGU010000009.1:0-33631 GCA_964640375.1 uncultured Sangeribacter sp.
TATGCATTGGCGGGATAAACGTCCCATGCGCCAAACACGATGTCGTCGAGCTCTGCAATAGGTACAATGTCTTTATAATGTAGATATTTCTTGTCTTCGCCTTTGCCCACGCGGATCTTGTCATACTGTGTCATTGATCCGACAGGCTTTGCAAGACCTTTGCGTGCCATAAGCACTCCTGTCATGAATGTGCTCGTAACGGCACCGAGGCCTACTACCAAAACACCAAGTTTACCTTTGGGTGCTTCTGCTTTTTTTGCCATAGCTGTCTAAATATTCGTTGTTATTTGTTTCAATTTTATTTGCGTCCACGCCCCGGAACACACTTTTTCATACTGTTTCAAGACTCAAATTTCGGGACGTTTCTACATTTTGTCAAGTTTGAGCGTGTAAAATTATATCCAATTTTACATTCCACAAAAGATTTTATACTAAATTTATACTTAGCAATTCTTAAATATTGTTAATATTGCATTATTTAGTTAAAATCAATTAAAATTAATATACATTTTTCACAAGTTGTTAAGAAACGTTATTTAGGATTTTGAGTTTTTTTCTAATCACTCTTAGATAAAACCTATTTTTTCATCACTGCAGATAAGTTTCTATGGTCCAATCCTCCAGTCCACGAGCTGCATGGGAAAAATTTGCTCCTATTAAATATACAGTTCTATTATCAGCAGCGAATCTGCCCGCATAATCTCGCGAATGAATCTGACTTATGGCAATCTGCGCAGTTTTATTATATTTAAATTCAAATATGTAGATATAATCCTTAGTTCTTACGGTTAGATCCGTGCTTCCCAAATTAGAATGTTCTTCGAGACGTGCGTCCGTTCCTAAAAGGGTAAAGAGAAGGTAAATAGCATTTTGGTAAAGTTGCTCATCATGCTTTTCGTAAGGCACAGCCTTAAGCATCGCCTGCAGTCTTTTCATAAACTGTTCAGGTTTCCCGGCAGCTAATTCGTCTTGGAAATCCCATATAGAAAACGGTCCATTGGGGATGGTCATTGGAGCCACATATAAAGGAAGGAGATTCTCCGCAAAGCCAATTTCCACCTCCTTATTTGGAAATTTGAGCTCGTATCTTTGCCCACTCACTTTATCAATGGTTAGATAGCCGGTTTGAAAAAGGATGGGTATAGGGTTAGGATCGTCAATTACAACGGATACCAATTGCGACTCCGCAGCTCTACTCCCATCTATAGCCGATAATAAAATCCCCGATTTCTTTACTCTTTTAACTAAAAAAGTAGGCGTAGCCGACTGAAACCAATAACTGCGAATTTGCCTGCTTGAAAGAGCCTTCAACACGCTATAGGGATTATATAATCTGCTTCCCCTTGCAGCGAATAGGTATCCATCGTAAAAGTCTCTCAGGGTTGAAATAATGTCTTCGTAACTTTTGTTGTTATCTTCTGCCAACCTCTCAATTCCTGACCGGAAGGTTTTCAACAGCTCATCTTCAGTCCATCCACAGATATCAGCGAAATCATTGTCCATGGATATGTCATTAAGATTATTAAGGTCGGAAAAGATGCTTACTTTATGGAACCGTGCCACACCAGTGAGCATAGCAAACCGAATATACTGGTCCATTGACTTTAGAACCCCGAAGAATCCCTTCAACAATGACTGATTCCTTTCGAACAAATCCCGCCGGTCTTCTAAATTAAGTAGAGGCTTATCATATTCATCCACGAGAATAACGATTTTCTCCCCTGTAACATTAAAAATACCCTTTATGAGCGCCGCGAATCTAACCGAAAGAGATTCCTCTTTTTTTGGAATCTCATATTTTTCTTCATACTGACTTAGGATATAATTAAGCAGCTCATGAAGGCCGTTCTCTTCAGAATAGTCCTGGGCATTTAAATCTATATGGATAACCGGTCTTTTCTTCCACTCCACGTTCATCTCCTCAATTGCCAGCCCGTCAAAGAGGTCGCGGCGACCATCAAAATAAGCTTCTAACGTAGAGAGAAGTAAACTCTTTCCAAAACGTCTTGGCCTGCTCAAGAAGATATATTGACCTGCATCCATTAACAAGGGGATAAATGCAGTCTTATCAACATAAGTATAGCCTTCCTCAATCAACTTGGAGAAAGTCTGCACGCCTATGGGATAACGCTGTGGAATCATGGTGAAAAATATTTTACAAAGAAATTAGCCGAGGAGTTCGCCTACCTGTTCAATATTGGTGATGATATTATCATGGGTCTGGGCATCGTCGGCAGGAGTCCAGCCTTGACCTTTTATCCATAGCACCTGGCAACCGATCTTTTCGGCCGGCACTATATCTTTACCGTAACTATCTCCTACGACAAGAGTCTCCTCCGGAGTCAAACCGAGAGCCTTAACGCCGAGCTCGAAAATCTTCGGATCAGGTTTGCGAACACCCACAACAGCACTTTCAATAATCTTCTTGAAACACTTATCAATTCCGAAGTCTTTCAACACATTCTCTATATTGCCATAAAAGTTGGAAACCAATACCAATGGATATTTCTTCATCAGGGATTCCAAGACAGGCTTAGCTTCCGCCACCTTAGCCTTGGCAGCCTCATAGCAATATTGAGCCACTTCCTTGGCTTTATCATCAACCTGCGCTGGAGGGAAATGGCCGTTCTCGGAGAGCCATTGCAATTCAAGTTTCATTTTGATATTCAAAAGATCGCTGAAGTCGTGCTCAGGGAGGATATGACGGGTGCGAGCTAATTCGCGCTCAGCAAAAACGTAAGCTTCGCGAAATTCAGCCTCATCCACCGCCACGCCGGCTTTCTGATATGCCTGCCAAATCACTACGCTCCAATGGTCGCCGCCGGTGTCGAGAGTGCCACCATAATCAAATATTATCCCCTTTATCTTCGATATATCCAAATTCATAGTCTTTAGTTTTTAGGTTATAAATTATGAATCATGAGTCACAGATTATGATTCACAATCCTTCATTACTCATTTCCCGACAGCTCCTCACAAAATTCCTTGCAAATATGCTCGTGACGAACCATCATATATATTAGAATGAAATTAAGCACCGTTAGTTCAAATGCGAAATAAAGCCACGGCATACGGAAAATCAGGATAGCAGCGAAAAGAGCAAAAGTGCGCGTATTGAATGAAAGGATATTGGTATATTTCATCAGCGGCTTGCTCTTTGCCCGGAAAGCGTCGCGGAAACTCTGAGGAATAGACCCATTATATTTCTGACGCAAAATCTTGCGCAGACGCTGCATCCAGGGAGTGCGTTTCTCCTGCCCCACAGTGTAATTGGTATAGAACATCAACACCAATTTCTTCCAGAAATCTTTCTTCCAGCTAAGAGCATGGAAACGATCCCAAAGGTTGGAGGCATTCTCCAATTCGCTACCCTCTTCACCCTTTAGGAAATAAAGATGGAATTGGCGGTAATAATCAGCCATAGCAGCCTGGATTCCATGAACCACGCCCGTCAGAGTTGCCACCACCCATATCACCCATTTATGGGCCATAAAGAAATCGCTCGTCACGTTCTCACGCAGACAGATGGCAATATAGATGGCGGCAAACCAGAAATCGCCGCTCAATCCGTCGAGGATTCGGCCTATACGGGAATACTGCTTGGTCATGCGCGCCAGCTGCCCGTCGGCACTGTCGAAGCTGTCGGCCCATATAAGAAGGAACACTCCCAATATATTAATCCAAAGATTATTGAAATAGAAGCATACGCCTGCTCCCACTCCCAAGAAAATCGAGGCAATGGTTATGGCATTAGGAGTGACACCCAATTTCTTTGCAAGGCAAGCCCAAGCATATCCGATTGGACGATAGAAGATGAGATCGAAAGTCTCCTCCGTATCCATCGATTTAAGCGAATCCTTATAGCTGCTTTTCTTCTCTTTCTCTTCAGCCATATCCTAATCCTCCTTTCCTTTACGCCATTCCTTAATCGATTGCATCACGCATTTAGCAATAAAGGGAGCGGCCTCCGTGCGGCAAGGGGCAAAGCTGGGCCAATCATTGAAGTCGATTATTCTAACAGTGCCGTCGGCATCTATTATGCAGTCGCCCCCATAAATCTTCACATCCATCAGCCGGCTCGCGCGCTCACACATCTCATGCAATTTGTCGGGATCAAAATTGGTGTGATGCGGCTTGCCATTGACCGCTTCATCACCAAATTTGCTGTAATGAGCATCGTAGGGATAAAACCAATAGAAGAATGGCTGTCCCTGCACGGCATAGAATTTTATAAGGTCGCCCACGAGATGCACATTAATCACCGCGCGCTTTATTCCGCGATAGAAATATTCATGAAGCACCTCCTGAGCCTCCTCAATATGGCGGCAATAACTCACATCCTCCTTATGCATGGCATGGAAATCACCGCGTTTTACCCAACAAGACTTGAAACCCTTCTTTTCGAGTTCGGGACGGATATCCTCATTAGTGTTCACAATAAGGGAATCGGGATAAGGAATATCATTACCGAGCAGAATTCGGGTCATGCGTTCACGAGTGCAGTTCTCAATTCCGAAACCGGAATTGATCACCAACTTCCCGGCCTCTTCCAAAGCCTGCAACTTCTCTATTGCCTGTTGACCCCGGCACATGTTGAGGATAATATCCTCTTCGAGGTCGATACTGAGAAACTGCTCCTCACTATAAATATTCACCTTGCATCCGCGTTTACGGAGGGCATCGGCGGCGGCATTGAGGATAGCCGCATCGTTTCCTATATGGTTGGGAGAATAAGCACCGGCGCGTAAAACTCCCGCAATCTTTATTTCCACTGGTATAATATTTTATTTAATGAATTCCTCCGCCTTCTTTATATCACCGGCATGGTCCACATCGATAATCTTCCCCATATCGTAGCCCTTAATGTTAAGGTCCGCAGCTATGAGTTCACGCTGGAAGTTGCGCATCCGGCTCACTCCCCTATTCATGCAGCCTTCGAGCACATCCACTGCTGAGGAGTCGAGCCCATAGATTCCACCTGAAACGAACTCTGCCTCCGGAGAAGGCTTGTCGAGAAAGGCTCTTATGTCCTCATCCTTACCAACTTCGACATATAGTGGCTTTTCATCATCGATATATCGTGTGAGCGCCATCATGCCGTCAACATCAGTCGGAGCCTCAGTAAAAGCCCTTACATATCTGTTGAAATCATTTTCATGAAAGATGGTATCGACCGTTGTGGCTATGAAACGTCCATGGCCGTTTAGCAACTGTGCCACCTCATAGAAGCTATGCATGGATGAAGGGGTGGTCTTTACCACTATATCCAATTCAACCTCAAGTTTTTCCTTCAAATCAAACAGATATTTTTGAACCTCCGTCATCTGTTCATTGACTATGACTGCGATTCTCTCAGCGCCGTTTTTTATAAAAATATCAATCAGTCGGCCAATCATCGGTCGGCCTCCGAGTGGAACCAATGGTTTTGGGTAGTCCACCCCCTCCTCAACCAATCGCGACCCCTCACCGGCTGCAATTATTCCGAAATTCATTATATCAGATTTTGGGTTATATCAATTAATTATAATGTCTCCTTTGTCAAGTCAACCGTCTTGTCCTGACCGCCCTTTTCGATTCTCGCTTTTCTCAAAGGGTTATGGGAAGCGCGGAGATAACGCTCTCTGTTTCTTCGAAGATCAATAGCTTTATAAATGGCTTCTCTCATTGAAGTGGGGTCGGCCTCCCCTTTCCAGGCTATATCGAAGGCTGTGCCATGATCGGGAGAAGTCCTTACAAAGGGCAACCCAGCTGTGAAATTCACGCCATGCTCTCCGGCAAGGGCCTTAAAAGGTGCTAATCCTTGATCGTGATACATCGCCAGCACTCCATCAAAATTGCGATATGCTCCCGTAGCGAAGAAACCATCGGCAGCGTATGGACCGAACGCAAGGAGTCCCTTCCCCTCAGCTTCCTCGATTGCAGGGATAATCTTTTCATTCTCATCCGAACCTAACAGACCGTTGTCGCCACAATGGGGATTAAGAGAGAGCACCGCTATTTTGGGCCGTTCGCATCCAAAATCAGAACGCAACACCTTGTCGAGTCGTTCAATCGAATCAAACACTTTTTCTTTCGTTATAGCAGGCGCAATTTCAGAAATGGGAAGATGAGTGGTGACAAGAGCAACCCTGATAAAATCATCGAAAAGAATCATCTGGGAGCGATGAGCCGCCACATTCTCCTTATCCTGATTATCGCCTTCTTCCAATTCCTCATTACTCTTCGACTCCAGATATTCCGTATGCCCGAGAAAATGGAACTGTTCACTCTGCACTGCCGTCTTGCATATAGGAGCAGTCACCATAACATCTATAGCTCCGCTTCTGATAGCCTCGACCGCCAATTCAAGTGCTTCTACTGCCGAAGCACCCGATTCATTAGTGGGACGACCGGGAGAAAAAGGATTTTCTGAAGTTGGGAGTTCAATAACATTAATCTTGCCGTCTCTTATCTGCGAAAAGTTTTTTATATATTCCACCCCCGGCATCTGGGAAGCGAAATCCTTACGTGCTTTCTCAAAAAGTTTTTGAGTGCCGAACACAACGGGAGTGAAGAGCTCCGTGATTTTCTCATCATCAAGAGACTTGACAATTACTTCATACCCCACTCCGTTATAATCACCGTGGGTGATACCCACTCTTATATTTTTTGCCATATTATTTTCCTTATTTCTTAGCCGCCAACATTCCGCAGGCAGCTTCTATATCTTCTCCTCTCGAAGCCCTGATAGTGGCTGTGATTCCCTTCTGGTTAAGATGATTTCTAAACATTATCATCCTCTCCTCGCTTGCCGGTTTGAGGTCAACCCCCGGAATTGCATGGAAGCGTATGAGGTTCACACGACAAGGGATTTTACCAATGAGTTTGACCAACATATCTGCATGAGCGATATCGTCGTTCACTCCTTTCCACATGATATACTCCAACGATAGGCGCCGTTGATGTGAGAAATCATATCCCGAGAGAGTCTTCATCACTCCGGAGATGGGGAAGGCTCTCTGCGCGGGCATCATCGACTCTCGTTGCGCGGTGTCGGCAGTATGGACGCTTATGGCCACATGCACTTGAGTCCGGTCGAGAAGTTCCTTAAGTTGAGGGAGTTTTCCAACAGTAGAGACTGTGATTCTTTTCGGGCTCCAACCCATCCCCCATGGAGCAGTCATGATTTCTATGGCTTTCTCCACTTCCTTGAAATTGTCGAGAGGTTCGCCCATCCCCATGAATACAACATTGGTGAGGGGATTCATCGGCTCTTCTCCTTTTTCAGGAGCAGGAGGGATAGAGAGAATCTGATTCATGATCTGAGCTGCCGTCAGATTGGCCTTGAAGCCGAGTTTACCGGTGGCACAGAAATAGCAATTCATCTTGCAACCCACCTGACTCGACACGCATAGAGTGGCCCGCTCCTTGTCGGGAATATAGACCGACTCAATAGCGTTCCCATTGCCCACATTAAAGAGATATTTCACAGTGCCGTCGCTCGATTTCGACCTGCGACTCGGTTTCTCGCGTCCTATTTCATAATTGGCGGCCAACCATTCCTTGTTCTTCTTTGAGATATTGGCCATCGACTCGAAATCGGTCACTTTTTTATCATAGAGCCATTCAGCCAACTGTTTGGCCACAAATTTAGGCATCTTTCCCCGAAAGGCCACATCCTGAAGTTCTGTCAGGGTCATCCCTATCAGCTTCGGCTTGCTATCTTGTTTTTCCATGACTTTCTTATTTATAGAACGTCTATCCATGATTCCATCGCCCACTTGATATTGGGGCGATTAGACCACATTATTTGCAAAGATAATTAATATTCATCGAAAAAGAAAAAGAGACGATGAAAATATTATCATCGTCTCCCTTATATTCTGCTTAATTAATGCGTCTGATTAATCTCCGGCTTCAAATTTATAGATGTTGTTTTTGATGCGAGAGTTGCCCATCAGCATCTGAATCAAGTTGGGGTTGATCTGCTGGATATACTGCTGAGAATACTGTTCGTCGTTAAATGGGAAGTTTTCTTTCTTCTTGCCCATTACCTGATAAACATACACACCGGTATCTCCCTTAACAATTACAACTTTCTTGTCAGCTTTAGAACCATAGATCTTACCCATCACGCCAGCATCCTGCACGCCGGGATTCTGACCGAAGCGGAAGCTGTCGATTGTGCGAACCTCTACGCCCATTGCCTGAGCGGCAGTCTGGATGCTCTGGGTGTTCTTGCTATATTTCTTCACGAGCTTATCGCCTGCCTTGTCGCGACGAACTTTCTCAGTGAGATAAGAATTAACATCGGGGTTGCTCAGAGGAGTATAGTCGTCATAAGCACTTTCCACTGCTGCTGCATAAAGCACGGGGTTAGTAGCGCTCTTGGCTTCGTAGATGTGACTCACTTCGCCGGGCTTGCCATCAATCATTACCCAACGAACCACCTGACGGCTCTCCGGATAATATGAATTCATTCCAACCATGCGAGGCACGGCAGGGTTGCTCTGAGTGAGACTGAAACGCTGCAATGAGAAACCAGCTTTCTCAGCATTCTTGGCGAAATCGGCTGCAGTGGTGTTAGCAGCGAGGAATTTCTCAAGTTTAGCGCGCTCGTCGCTCACTGTCTTTGTGCTCGGGCCAAGGACATAATTCACCTCATCATATTCATAGATAGTTACAGGAGGATTCTGCTTCACCAAAGAAGCCATCACCATTCCCTGCGGACCCTCATTAATTGTGATATATTTGCCGCCTGCGTTAACAAGGCTGTCGAGAGTTTCTTTGGGAAGAGCGTTGGTTGCGCCCTGAGCTGTGTAAAGAGGAATCCACTGGTCAATCTGGGGAACAACGCTATCAGGCGAGAAGCGAGTGGTGATTGAATCAGCACGAAGACCGGAGTTGAGCTGGGCAAGCACCTTCTTACCGAGATCAACAGTGGCAGCCATCACGACATTCACCTGAATTGAATCCACCTGAGATTCGCGGCCGGTGACACGCACGGCAGTGAAGCCCTGCATGTTCGGGGTTAAGAGCTTCACGCTATCTTTAGCACCGTTCAAGATAAATTCCTTCATAGCGCCTGCAGGGATATCGGAAGCGCGAAGAGCATGATGAGTGATCATCACTCCATCTTTCTTAAGATCCTTGCTGAGCTGAGAACCGCTATCGGCAAGAGCCTTCACAGTTCTGTCGGCAAGAGCCTTGCAATCGTCGAGGTCCTTCTTTGAGGGAGCGATATTGACAGCAATGAAGCTGATATCTTTTGTATCCTCATAAACTTTGAAATCGTTCTTATTGGCCTCATACATCTTCTTGAGTTCGGCCTCACTCACGGGATATTCCTTTGCATCGAGAGTGCCGTAAGGGAGGAAAGCCACTTCTACCTGAGCAGTGTTCACATAATCATTATAGAGAGCCTGCTTGTCAAGGTCGTTGGCCTTCACACTCTTCTGGAGCAGACGGGCATAAATCTGACGGGCGATGTTATCCTTCGAGCTGTTCTCCACAGAGAGCCAAAGCTGCTGATAGGGTTGCATCTGTGCGTCGGTCATGCCATTGCGCTTGGGGTTGAAAATCAATTCGTAGGCCTGCTGAGGAGTCTGCACAGCCAAACCAGCCTGGTTGAGCTGCTGCACGAGACGCATCACATCCTGATTGCCTGGATTCTCAAGCATATAATAACGGAGAAGGTTGCCAGTCACCTGAATGCCGGCCTTATCGGCAGCGTTCAGAAGGAGTGTTTCCTGAATGAGCTGCTGGATAGCCATCTCCGGAAGAGTCTGGGTGTCGAAATTAGCCACGCTTGCCGGATTCTGTCGGCGGGCATCCTCAAGCTGACGGTTGAGTTCTTCACGTTTCTGCTGATATTCGGTAATGTCGATTTTTGCAGAGCCGGCCTTGGCCACCGTGGTGTGGTCGCCGAAGATGTTACGGCTGTTGGTCAGGGCATCGCCAACGATGAAGGCAAGGAGCGCCAAGCCTATCACCACGATCAGCAAGCCCGATTTGCTTCTGATTTTCTCTAATGTTGCCATTCTTTATGTTGCTGTTTAATTGGCTGTGGATTAATTGAATATACTTATTTAAGCTGCCCGTCTGAGCATATTTTTCTCAGGCGGGAAGCGGGCGTTAAACACAAAAACGGATTAATTAAAATTCCATGTTTAGGCATTTAAACGCGCAAAGATAACTATTTTTCAATTATTTGCCAAAGTTTTGAGCAAATTCCTTTTTAATTTCATCCACAGCGTCGAGCTTCTCCCATGTAAAGAGTTCCACTTCTCGCACTATCTTCTCCTTCAAGCCCGGCACCTCAAAGGTTTTCTTCACGGTCTGAGGCTGACGACCAAGATGACCGTAGGATGCTGTTTCGCGATAGATGGGATTGCGCAATTTCAGACGCTTTTCAATTGCCTTGGGTCGAAGGTCGAAAAGCTTCTTTACCTTCTCGGCAATCTCGGCATCGGTCAGATCCACCTTCGATGTGCCGTATGTGTTGATATAGAGACTCACCGGTTCAGCCTTACCGATAGCGTAAGCCACCTGCACCAAGACTTCTCCAGCCACACCGGCAGCCACAAGATTTTTTGCTATGTGACGGCAAGCGTAGGCTGCCGAGCGATCCACCTTCGAGGGGTCTTTCCCTGAAAATGCACCGCCACCATGTGCACCGCGTCCACCGTAGGTATCAACGATGATTTTCCTTCCTGTCAAGCCGGTATCGGCATGGGGACCGCCGAGCACAAATTTACCGGTCGGGTTAACATGAAGAATCAACTTATCGTCGAAAAGAGCCTGAATCTTCTCGGGAAGTTTGGCTTTTACGCGCGGAAGAAGAATCTCCTCAACATCCTGTCTGATCTGGGCAAGCATCTTCTCATCAGCTTTTAACTGCGCCTCGTAGGTATCGGCAAGAGGAGCCACAAATTCATCATGCTGCGTGGAGATAACGATTGTATGGATTCTAACAGGCTTATTATTGCTGTCATATTCCACAGTCACCTGGCTTTTGGCATCGGGACGCAGATAAGTGGTTCGTTTCCCTTTTCTATACCATGTCATCTCTTTCCCTTCACGACGGATATCGGCGAGTTCGCGTAGGATAAGATGAGAAAGGTCGAGAGTTAGAGGCATAAAGTTTTCGGTTTCATCCACGGCGTAACCGAACATCATCCCTTGGTCGCCTGCTCCCTGAAGGTCATTATCATCGATGCACACCCTCGATTGTTTCACACCTCGGTTGATATCCTGCGATTGCTCATGGATGGCCGAAAGGATTCCACAGGCATCTCCGTCGAAACGGTAGGCTCCACGGTCGTAACCGATGTCAAGGATAACTTTGCGGGCCACTTTTGGGATGTCAACGTAGGCATCAGAAGTGACTTCACCGGCTACCACGACCTGACCGGTGGTGCATAATGTCTCGATTGCCACATGGCTGTCGGGGTCTTGAGCAATAAATTCGTCGAGCAGAGAGTCGCTTATCTGGTCGGAAACTTTATCGGGATGTCCTTCCGAAACTGATTCTGATGTGAATAGATAGTTCATATTGTTATATTTTATTGGTTTGCAAAAGCTGGGTCGGAGTCGTACTCGGCTCCGGGGTTAACTATGGAGATGAGTATAAGATTTATTATAAAAAAATTTGCGGAAGCAATGCGCTTGGCTTGCTTCCGCTCAATATGCGAATGAAAAATCTGACGAACCGGGATTCCTTTATATAAAAAGGAACGAAGATTTGCAGTTTTAGCATTTTTTTGAGTGGTTGCAAGCAGCCAAATTTCTCCACTTCCACCGTTGGCCTGCGCCCCGGTTGGAATTACGTTGCAAATTTATAAAATTTTCCGCAATAATCCAAGTCTGCAACCAACATATTGATTTATTATGGACAAAATGGATTAAAATGAACTTAAATATCTATTGTATTTCTCAAAATTTTATTTAATTTTGCGCATTAATACAGCTCTGTTAAAAAATATTAAGAGGGCGACTTGCAAAACAAGAATAGAATAACCTTTAATATCATAAGAAAATGAAAAAGATTTTAATGCTTGTGATGATGTTCATGATCGGAGCATCTTCAATAACCGTGAGTGCGCAATCTAAAGAGTATAAAAAGCAACAAGCAGAAAATGCCAAACTGGCCGAAAAGACCGCCAAGAAGAAAGCCAAAGAACTCAAGAAACAAAAATGGGAATATTCCGGCACTCTTCCTCTTGAGATGGCTCTTCAGAAATATTATCTCGAAACCACAGAATTCGGAGGCACCAAGAAAGGTATCGACCACGAAATCAAGGCCAAGACCGTTTCTACGGCCGAACAGTCACTCCTTCTCAACGCCCAAGCTCTCTACGCTCAGGAATTTGAGAACATGCTCAAAAGCGACCTCACCAAATCGGTAAGTGCAGATGAAGATCACGCTATGGAGGAATATGCAGCCCGCATCGCAGCTAAAGTGAAACATGAATTTAAAGGTGATATCACTCGTTCGATTCTTCTCAAGAAAAAAACCGATGACGGCCAATCTTGGATGGTTCTTGGTTTTTATCTTCTTGATATTGATGCAAGTAGTCTTCGCGCTCAACGCATTGCAGATGAAGTGGCACGCAACAACGGCGTGATTGATTCAGTGATGGAGAAAACTTTCGGCAACGAATAAGCTCCCAAACTATCAAAGAAAAGGAATAACCCACGTAAATATCTGATAAAACTAAGAGAAAACCTAAACAAGTATGCGCAAGATATTTTTTATTTTGCTCTATTTGGGTGTGGCCATGTTCTCGGTGGCCGATGAGTCGCAGAAGAATGACAACACCATAGCTGAAATGGATCGCATCCGCAGCAGTTCCTCCTATCGTTACGGGGAGGCGCAAGATGCATCTTTCGCCGAAGCCAGGGATAAGGCTCGACAAGATCTCTACTCAAAGTTGAAAACCGTATTGGTATCCAAAGCAGTGTTGGAGGATGATGAATTTTCATCCTCCACCACCGCCATAACTGTCGGTGCGATCGAGAACCTTAAAGAGATCTATGTGGCCGATGGAAAGAATTATCACTTTATTGTCTATGTTTCGGAACAGGATCTGAAAGATGCCGAACAAGACCGCATCGACCTTATCAAAGACTTCATCGACATGGGAAAGAAGCAGGAGGGACAGATGAATATTTCGGAAGCACTGAAATATTACACCTGGGCCTATCGCATGCTCCAACTCTATGGCGACAAGGTGAGGATACAGACCGAGAATGGGGAAAGAAATGCCCAGACATGGCTTTCAAACCATATCCCCGGAATGCTTTCCAATATCACAATCAATATTCCCGAAGAGAAGATTTCAGAAGACCCCTCGCAATACGACCGATATATGGTGACAGTGGAAGCAACATATAACGGTCAGCCGGTGTCGTCGCTCGACCTCAGCTATTTCAACGGAGAGAAACAGGTGTCGCCCGTGCATTGCAAAAGCGGAGAAGGAATCCTCACTTTCCACGACCTTTCTACAATCAATAACATCAACATGCGTGTGCTCTTCGACTATCCCGAAGAGGGTCGCAATGTGGGAAGTTCGGTGGAGGCTGTTTATGCCAAAGGCTTCAAACCATTGAAGGCTTTCACAGAAAGAGCATCCTTAGTGGTTCCGCTCAAGATAAAGAAAGACCATACTCAGAAAACCCAAAGCAAACCTGAATACACCGTGTCTAAAGTTTCGGCTGCGGATATGGCCGCTTTGGAAGATGCCAAACCAGTGGAGAATGCACCCAAACCCACTTTGGAACGCCCTGTTGAAGAGGATGTGGCCAAATACCAGATGATGAAAAAGGTGGAGGATGCAATCCGGGCAAAAGACTATCGTTCGGTCGAATCGGAATTCACTCCAGAAGGCTTCAAGATTTTTGAGCAGATGATGGCCAGCGGCACTGTTTCGGTGACAAAGAAGGATCTCACCTACACCGTGGAACATTCCGGTCAGTTCATCATCGGTAAAAGTATTCCGGTAGCGGTTAAAAATGGCGGTCATATCTCCAAAGAGAATATCGTGTTTCGTTTTGACCAGGAAACAGGGAAGATTCGCTCCGTGGCCTACGCACTCACCAAGCGCGCTGAAGATGATATTTTCCGCGACGGCGCCTCCTGGACTCTCGATTCCCGATATGCCCTTGTGCAATTCATGGAGGATTATCAGACGGCCTACGCCCTGAAACGCCTTGATTATATATCAAGCATCTTTTCCGACGATGCCATCATCATTACCGGCAAAGTGACCAACAAAAAAGCAAAACGTTTCTACGGACCAGGCGAAGCCAAAGGCGCCACTTTGGGAAAGCAAGTGAGCTATACAAAATTCAACAAGGAGACCTATATCTCCAAGCTCAGAGAGGAGTTTCCTAAAAAAACCTATATCCAATTAGTTTTCGAAGACACGATGGTAGAAAAGGTCGAGACTCACGGATTTGTGGAAAACGATATTCTCTGGATCGAACTCAAGCAAAAATATAATTCCTCCAACTATCGCGATGAAGGGTATCTCTCGCTCCAGATTAATCTCCGCCCCACGGGTTCTGAAATCAATGTGAGAACCTGGACTCCTTATCAGATTCCCATTCGCGAGCTTAAGCAGGCCTTCCCAATTGGTGGATAATCTCTTTTAAAACCCACTCCTTTTAAGCCCCTTCTAAAAAATTCAACTCTAACCATAATACCTCTTCTCAACAACCATAAATGAAAAAGTATTTACTTCTCATCGCCTCTTTCCTCATTGCGCTCTCTTCAACTGCCCAGATGAAGATTATCGACAACACATTCCGCGATTTCGCCTCCGGCAATGTTGCAGCCGGTGGGAGTTCGTTAGGGAAAGAGGACCTTACCGCCAACTCCATTTATTGGGGCACAGATGCCAATGGAGAGGATGGCAAGGAAACAATGTCTTGTCTTTATATCACCTTTAGAAATATGGCTCCCGAGGATATCGACAAACTCGGTCTATCCGTGGATGCTCCCTCAATGATAGTTAGGTCTATATCAAAAGATATCAAAGGCTTGCCGACTTTGGAAGTGTTTTTTGAATCGGGCAACAACCTCGGAATCAATCTCACCCACCGCAACACCAACATCGGGGAAGTGCGCATCCCTGTGCATGACTATCTGCCCGGCCATGTGTATGGCGTGGAAATTCAGAACCCCGGCTTAGTCAGCGTGCCTGTCACCTCAGAACCTGCCGGAGCGACTGTTTACTTTGACGGACAGGATGTTGGAAAAACTCCCCTCACCATCAACAGCGTGAGCATGGGTAAGCATAACATTGCTCTTTCTCCTGCCGACCCTAAAATTGCAAACCCGATTCAAGAACATATCGTGTATGTGAATTCCGACCAGCGAGCTTTTAACTTCCCGATGTTTAAAACCAAGGATGTGACGATAGTAGCCAAACCCAGCAACTCCTACATCACAGTGAATTATAATGGGCAGACAGTCGCAAGCGGTTTAGGAGAGGTGGATCTCCCTAATGCACGTTATGATGCAACCTACAAAATCCACTGTCAGTCGGGAACTGATGAAACTGATGTTGATCTGCAGATCAGTGAATTCACCCCGGCGAAATATAATATCAATGTGATCGGCTCCAAAAATATTTCTTTCACAGCCAAGCAGAATAATGCCGAGGTTTATGGTGCCGAACTCCTGATTAACGGAGTGCCCGTGGGTTACACGCCCCATACCGAATATATGGAATATGGGAAATATGAAGTTTCGGCTTCCTATAACGGCTACACAAAATCTGAGAAAGTGACCATTAACAAAAACAAAAATACTGTTCTTCTCAAGATACCTAATAGAAAACATGTAGGCTTCAATCCATTCGATGTGGATTTCTCCAAACGTCAATGGGGAATCACAGCCGCCTACATCCATCGTTTCTTCAATTATAAGAAAGATGGCAAGTCAACTCATTATAACTGGGTAGGCGAAGAGGGCGGCTCCAACGGTATTCAGGTCGGCATATCATATCAGCCCTATTTCGGCTATGGACAGGGTCTTGCAACAGGTATCTTCTGGCAGGGCACTTTTGGAAGCACTGATTTTAATAATGGATATTCAGTCGAGAAGGTATCATATACTGAGAGTGCCCTCTATGTTCCTCTCCAATATCAATTCCGTTTGCCGCTTCACACAAACTTTTCAGTTGCTGTCAATGCCGGTATGGCTATCACCTACGGAATTGAAAATAAATTTTCCGAAGACCTCTTGGATAGCAAAGAATCATACGATATCGGCTACGGCTACAACTCGCAATACGACGTTTATTCTCCCGATAAATTTGACTATTCATTCCTTATCGGATTTGCAATCCAATTTAAAGCTGTCCAGTTGGAGGGGAAATACTCTCTTGGTTTGAAGAATCATAAAATTGCCGAAACTTTCGACGACTCAGGTTCTATCTCCTATAAGAGTTCTTTCCTATCTGCCGGTATCAGCTTGCTCTTCTAAGTTATAGGTGATAGTGAATAGTTAATAGCTGGAAGGGAAGAGTGAATAGTAATCACTAAAAAGAATGCACATGAAGGAAAAATTTAAATATATGGCATTGACAGCTTTCGGGCTGTCAATGTTTTTTCCGGTTCTTCTTCATGCTGAAGATCCTGATGAATGGTTCCGCAAGGCCGAGAAGGAATATGAGGAGTTTGTGAAGGAAGCCAACGACTCCTATAATTCATTCCGCGACAAGGTGAATAAGGAATATGCCGACTTCATGGCCAAGCCGTGGACTCCGGTCAAGACCGTTGACCCAATTCCGCGACCCAACATTCCGGAGCCGGGGCCAACTGTAGTGCCGGAGGGTGAAGACCCGATGCCGAGTGTGCCCAACCCTGTGATTATTATCGAAACCATTCCCGAGCCTACGCCTCAGCCTCGCCCTCAACCCGTGGAGCCTATCGAACCGGAACCGGTGTGGCCCGGCGTGGAGCCTATAAAAATGGAAGTCTATGGCACATATACTGAAGTGCCTGGTGCCGACCTCTCCACTTTCCATATCCCCTCTTCCAATTCGGCAGGATTCTCCGAGGGATGGAGAAAACTTTCAGGAAGGAATACCAACAACCTTATCAACGGTTGCCTGAAGGTGCGCGACCAGCTCAATCTTCCCGACTGGCATTATATCCTTTATACTGATGTGGTTGCCTCCGCTCTCACTTCTCCCGACAGCAACGAGCACACCTTGCTCATGGGTTATCTCCTGAATCAATCGGGCTATGACATCCGTTTCGTTTACGAACAGCAGAGCGGCAAACTTCATCTCGTTTTCAGTTCCACCGGCACCTTCTACGACCGTCCTCGCTATAAACTTGACAACGGATGGTATTATGCCTATACGCGTCCGCAAGGATTGGTTTCGGTTTGCGATTTCTCCACTCCTGGTGAAAAACGCATGAGTTTAGCAATTGACCGCCTGCCTAATCTCAAATTCTCACCCGGGAAGAAGCGAACAGTTGAGGTGGTAAAGCATCCGGAGTTGGTGCTCAACGTGACGACCAACCAAAATCTCATTGACTTCTTCGGCGATTATCCATACGGCGCATTAGGAGAATCGGAAGATACACGTTGGTCGGCCCATGCCCAAGTGCCTACGAGCAATGAGATTAAGAACGAGGTCTATCCTGCCCTACGCGAGGCTGTGAAAGGGTTGTCGCAATATGACGCGGTGAATCTGCTGCTTCGTGTGGCTCAAAGTTTCCCTTACGAATACGATGATGTGGTTTGGGGGAAAGACCGCACCTTCTTTATGGAGGAGAGCTGGTATTACCCATATAGCGATTGCGAGGACCATGCCATCAATTTCTCACATCTCGTGAAGGATATTTTAGGACTCCAGACTGCCTTGATTTCCTATCCCGGACATCTTTCGGCTGCCGTGGCCATTACCGACGGCTCGGCAAAGGGTGACTACCTGGTTCACAACGGGAAACAATATACCGTGTGCGATGCAACCTACTTCTACGCGCCCGCCGGTTCGACCGCTTCAGCCTACAAAAATGCTAAAGCAACCCTCGTTCCTGTAAAATGATTTGCAATTCTCATTCCATTTCTATAATTTTGCCCCGAAATAAAAATAATTAAACTTTAACCAATCATGTATTCACAACAACCGCCTGCACCCCAGCCTAACAGATCAAACAATTCAGTTCTAATCACTGTAATAATTTGCGCAACAGTCATAGTGCTCCTTGTTCTCGGTTTCCTTCTATATAAAGCTCTTATCGATAATGATAAAAATGATGAACCAACACAGGAAAAAGTGGAAAACGTTCATGGGGCCGACACTGCTCCCACTGCCACCCCTGCAGCACAGGCTAATAAAGTGACAACTCTCGACGTGCCAGAAGGCGACGTGAAACCGGTTAGAAAAACAGGTTCGCTTTCAAATGTCGGCTTCACTGATGATTACAGCGACATCGTATGTTACAATTATCTCACCGACGCCGACCTCCGCGGACTCTCAAAATCTCAATTGCGTATTCTCCGCAACACCATTTATGCACGCCACGGAAGAAAATTCAAGAGCAAAGACTTGCAGAACTATTTTAATGGTTTCAGCTGGTACACCCCTCGTTACGATGAGATTTCTCCAAGCTCACTCTCTGCGGTTGAGAAACATAACATTCAGTTAATCCAGAGATATGAATAAGAAGATGCGCAGATATTCTATTATCTTAGCCGTAGCAGCCCTCTTCTTGGGTTGCAAAGGAGGCGCCACAGAATCTACCTCCTCCGATGCCTCCGCATCTGATTCCTCTCAAAGAATAAAGGAGGCCGGCATTTCAGATATGACACGCAGCGAAGCAACTGCAACCGCAACTGCTACTCCCCAACCCGCTGCCGACCCTGCCATGAGAGCCCTTCTCGAATCATATCCCGATTTTATCTCCAAAATCAAGGATAATAAAATCTATTTCACCGACGGCACAACAATGGTATATGACGACGGGAAGAAAAAAGATTTTGAAACGCGCCTTGACAACTCCGACCCCGAGGATATGTTCTTTGTGAGATACCAGAGCGAAACGCTTCCTCCCGAATATCTTGCAGATGCCGGACGTTCGAGAAGCGAGGAACTGTTCAAGAAAATGTATGGCTCATCGGCGGCGGCTGTTCAGAAGAAATTGGTTTCGGTGCCTTGGTTCGGTAAAAATATCAAATTCACCTCTGCCAACGGAGCAGCCGAACAATTGAAAAAGGTGGCCGCTGAGATTGCCCAACATCCGGAGTTGAAGAAATATGTTGACTGTTCGGGCACATTCTACTGGCGCAAAGTGAGAGGTGCCAATCGTCAGAGCGCTCACAGCTATGGAATAGCAATAGACATTGCAGTGGCCAACAGCGACTATTGGCTTTGGAAGAATCCGGGCGCATCTGAAACAAAAAAGATTGCCTACGCCAATAAGATTCCAAAAAAATTAGTGGAGATTTTCGAACGCCACGGGTTTGTATGGGGTGGCGCATGGTATCATTATGACACTATGCACTTCGAGTATCGCCCCGAAATTCTTGCTTACGCTAAATACACCAAATAAAAACCTGAATATAACAACCTGAATGAAACGATTTTTATTCACCATAGCAATTGCTATTGTTGCTGGATTGATGCAGATTGGGTGCAACTCCGGCAATAAGAATGGAGGCGCAGACACTGCGGTGGCCGACAGCTCGCTTAATGAGGAGCCGGCCAACGATTATTCGTCGCTCGTTTTCAAATCAGCCGATGAGGTGAGAGCCTTCCTCGATTTCCGCAAGTTTGAGGATGCCCACGGATATATCGCCTTCAATGGTAAAGGAGGAGTGATCGATGGCGAATCGTTCACCACAACCGATATCGAACTGAAAAGCGACAAAAAAGCTGTGATCTCAATCAACATCCCTAAGATGAATCTTTCCGGGAAATATCTTCTCCAAGTGGCCGACACGCAAGTCACCCTTGAAGATGAGGAGAACCATAACATCTATAAGCTCAACGAAGATAAGAAATGAGGACCGATCTTAAAGTTTTACTCTTAGGCTTGGCTGCCTTAGTCATTTTCTTTATCTATTCTCTCCTCCCCTTCAGCATTGGGGAAGAAGACACTGAGATAAGAAAAGCCGACTTTTTGGCACTCGCCACTCCCTCCGAACTTCCAGATTCCTTGGCAGGAGGAGCAAACGATACTGTTCCGATGATTGTTGTGGAGGAAGTTTTTGCTCCCGACTCCACACCAAAGAAGATTTTCTTCTTTGGCGACTCCATGGTGGATTATTTGGGTCGTCCCTTTGAATCATACGCTGCAAAGAATGGACATGAAATTGAGAGTGTGGTCTGGTTCAGCTCTACAACCCAACACTGGGCACAGACCGATACGCTCCAATATTTCCTTCGCAAGTATGACCCCAACTATGTTGTTATCTGTCTTGGAAGCAACGAGATTTTTGCCAAGGATAACGAACGCCGCAAACAATGGGTGAAGGAGATTGAAGCGAAATTAGGCGATATCCCTTATATATGGATCAGCCCTCCCAACTGGAAGGAGGTTTATGAATTCACGGATATGCTGCGTGAGACCGTTGGTCAGGATAGATTCTTCGACAGCACACATCTCGAAATGAAACGCGGTTCGGATCATGCTCATCCCACCTATGAAGCAGCCGTTGGTTGGATGGACACTGTGGCGACCTGGATGCAAAGCAAGGAGAGCCGACATCCTATAGTGATGGAAAAACCCGACGAGAAAGTGAGAGTGACCCACCTCCACATGCTCAAACCATATAAACTGCCTAAAAATAAAAAGAAGAAATAACCCGACAGACTCTAAACTATTATGATTACATTTCAAGAAATATTGGCGAGCCTGAAGGAATATTTCACAGTCCACGACGGCGGCCTTCAATATTGCACGCTCACATTCTTCATCACCTTCCTGGTGTTCTATGCAATCTATATCCTTGTCCGCAACGGACGCCGCACGGCGATGATGGGATATGTGGTGGCGTTCTCTATTTTCTATGCCTATAAAGCCAACGGATGGTTCATGCTCCTGCTTCCGGCCACTACACTCATCTCCTGGTGGCTCACACGCGCAATGCAGGCCCTCCCCGACGGCAAGAAGAGGAAAGCACTCGCAACCTTGACGGTGATTATCGTGCTCTCCCCCCTGCTCTATTTCAAATATACCAACTTCGCGATTCAGACTCTCAACAATATCATTGAGTCGAATTTCGCCCCGATGACGATTTTTCTCCCGATTGGTATCTCGTTCTATACCTTCCAGGCCATAAGCTATGTGGTGGATGTATATAAAAGGAAATTCCCGGGCGACACCGACCTTCTGGAATATACTTTCTACCTCACATTCTTCCCTCTCCTGATGGCCGGTCCTATCACGCGCCCACAGACGCTGATTCCGCAACTGAAGGAGAATCCACCAATGGATAAGCAGCTGATATATTCCGGATTGTTCCTCATCATCACCGGTATCTTGAAGAAGGGTGTGATTGCCGATTATATAGCAGAATATAACAACTGGATATTCGACGACCCTGCCGGCTTCTCGGGCTTCGAGAATCTTATGGGAGTGTTCGGCTACACGATGCAGATATATTGCGATTTCTCCGGTTATAGCGACCTGAGTATCGGCATCGCCGCTTTGATGGGTTTCAAGCTGCTTCCCAACTTCAACAGCCCCTATCAGTCGCTCAACCTCACAGAGTTCTGGCGTCGCTGGCATATCGCCCTCTCCACTTGGTTTCGCGATTATCTCTATATCCCGTTGGGTGGCAACCGCAAAGGGAAAATACGGACATATCTCAACAACTTCATCACGATGCTTTTTGCCGGTTGGTGGCATGGCGCTTCCTGGATGTTCATTATCTGGGGTGCTGTCCATGGTGTTGGATTGATGATTCACAAGAGCAATAAGTTCTGGCTCGACAAACTTGGGAAAGGGATAGCCGTGTCGCTGGTGTCTTGGTTCATCACCTTCTGCTATGTGGCTTTCGCGTGGATTTTCTTCCGCGCCACAAGTGTAGAGAATGCTGTGGATGTGATTACACGCATAGGCACAGATTTCAGCATCGATTATTTTGTGCCTTTCATCACAGCTCGTCCCACATGGTCGATTATGATTACCGTGGCATTCATCGTTCACCTTGCAATCAAAGAGAATACTTTCTATAAGATGCAGGATCTCTTCGTGAGAACTCCCTGGATTCTTAAACTCCTTATCTTCGTGGTGGCAGTGCAATTGGTTATCAACTTCCGCCTCGAAACAGTTCAACCTTTCATTTATGCCCAATTCTAATAAGGGAAAATGAAAGAAGTCAAAACCTCAAAATTTTATATTAAAAGATGAAAATGTTAAAACATATAATCTCTCTCTGCGTGCTCTCCATGTTGGCCACTGCCTCATGCAGCGCCTATAACAAAATCAAACCCTCCGACCCACGCATCGCATACGTTGGCCGCGTGAGTCTGACAAATCCTGAGAAGGCAGTGTTCACATGGCCCGGACTCCAGCTTCATTTCAACTTCACAGGCACCTCAGCCAAAATGATTACCAAACCCGGAAGCGGTTATTTCATGGTGGAAGTTGACGACCTTGAGCCGGTAAAGGTCCATTCAAGCAAGACAGATTCCATAATCACTCTTGCCGAGGGGCTTCCCGATGGGGAACACCGCATGACTGTGACCTACGCCAATGAAGGATTGGTGATGAAGCCCGAGATTCATGGCCTCATTCTCGATGATGGAGCCCAGATGCTCGAAAAGCCGGAACTCCCCACTCGCAAAATGGAGTTTATCGGAAATTCCATAACCTGCGGCCTTGGGAATGAGGGACCTTCGAGCGCCAAAAAATTCGATTACAGTATGCAAAATCTCTACTATACCTACGAAGCCATAGCTGCCCGCGAATTGGATGCACAGTGTCAGGTGGTGGCTCGTTCGGGTATCGGCATCTATCGTAACAATAACGGAAATCCAAAGGGTGATAAAGCTGTGATGCCCGCTTATTACCCTAACACCCAGTTTGCAATGACCGGAGAGAAATGGGATTTCTCCAAATATACCCCCGATGTGGTTTGCGTGAACCTCGGTACAAACGACACCACCAATCCCAGCTATGATGTGGCCCTGCTTACAGATGCTTACAAGAAATTCATCAAGACATTGCGCAGCCACTATCCCAATGCCAAGATCGTGTTCCTCACCGGCACCATGCTTAAGGGGAAGCGACTCGAAGATGTGAAGAAAGCCCATAGAGATGCCATTGCAGATGCACGTTCTCGCGGCGACAATGAGGTTTATACTTTTGATTTCACTCCCGACGATGGCTCATTAGGAAAGGGTGTGTTCAATCATCCTTCGCGTGCTCGCCATGAGAAAATGGCCGAGGAGTTGGTGCCTTTCATTCGCCAGATAACCGGATGGGAGTGAGGAATAAGTTATAACGCATAAGTTATAAGGTATCAGTAATTACCGATTAGGATGAAGAAATATAATTTTTTTGAAGCTATACTTGGGAGATTTTCGGCTACCTTTGCAGCTGTGGCCTGCTTGGTTATCTCCGCTTGCGGACAAGCCACAGGGCAGAGCCGAAGCGCAGAAAATGATGTCAATCCTCCGGTGATTGATTCTACGGTCGATTCCGTGTTTACTTACATAATGGAAAATTCCGAAGAGAGCGCTTCGCCGAAATCGGGCACTCTCACCTTCTCTTTCGTGGGGGATGTGATGCCGGGCACCACTTATCCCGAAACTCCTAAGGGGCAATACCTTCCTGCCAACGGAGGGCGCAACCTTTTCGATGATGCGCGAGAGTATCTGCAGCGTGCCGACCTTGCTTTCGGCAATTTGGAGGGGGCGATGGCCGACGTAGGCACACCGGGAAAGAAATGTTCCAACCCAACCACATGCTATATTTTCCGTATTCCCACCTCAATGGCACAAGTATTGGCTGATGAAGGATTCGACCTTATGAACATGGCCAACAACCACGCCCACGACTTCGGAACCGCGGGAATCAACTCCTCCATCAAATCTCTGGAAGATGTCGGAATTAAGACAGCCGGAATAAAGGATATCATGCCAACGGCAATTGTGGAGAAGAATGGATTGAAAATCGGTCTTATAGGCTTCAGCACCAGTGGTCGCGGCCTCCCGGCCAACCAATATGAGGCAGCCAAAGCTCTTATCCGCGACCTCTCTAAGAAGGTTGATATCACAGTGGTGTCGCTCCATGCAGGGGCTGAAGGGTTAGGCTTCGATCATGTGCCAAAGAAAGAGGAAACCTTCTTAAATGAGAACCGCGGCGATGTGTATAAATTCGCTCATAATGCCATTGACGCTGGCGCCGATATAGTTTGGGGTCACGGTCCTCACGTGCCACGAGGAATGGAACTTTACAAGGATAAACTCATAATGTATAGCCTTGGAAACTTCTGCACCCCCCACCGCATGAAATTGGCTGCCGAGACCGGTCTGGCTCCACTTGTTGAGGTTAAGGTGGATGCCAACGGTAATTTCATTGACGGTGAAATCCACAGTTTCCGTCAGCAGAAGGGGGTTGGTCCTCGCGCCGACGCCTCCAATGAAGCTGCCCGAAAGATAAAGAGCCTCAGCGCTTCCGATTTCCCCAATTCCCCTCTGCAAATATCTTCGGATGGTAAACTTTCAAAATGATTCCCAATGAATGAAAAACTATATGAGGCCGTTGCAGAACGCACCGGCCTTTCTCTTAAAGGGGTGAAGGCAGTGATAGAACTCCTCGACGAGGGGGCAACCGTGCCCTTCATTTCCCGCTATCGCAAAGAGCGCACCGGCTCTTTGGATGAAGTGAGTATTCGAGCAATCGAAACCACACTCCGACAGGTTCGCGAACTTGAAGCGCGACGGGAGTTTATCATTGATGCCATTGAAAAGGCCGGGGCGATGACGCCCTCTATTCGGCGCAGCTTGCTCGAAGCTGGGACAATGACCGAAATCGAGGATATTTACGCTCCTTTCAAACCCAAGAAACGCACACGTGCCACCATAGCTCGCGAAAAAGGGCTCGAACCGCTTGCAAAGAAAATCATGAGCGGTTACCTTCCAGGGAACTCTAAAGATGAGGAGATTGAGGGGGCGATGGATATTATCGCCGAATGGGCTTCCGAATCGCCTCGGTTGCGAAATATTACACGCAATGCTTTCAACCGCTCCGCTTCGCTTAATTGCACCGTGGCAAAGGGGAAAGAGGCTGAGATAGCCTCATCGGCGTTGGCTCAATATGCAGATTTTTCTCAATCGGTCAGAAGAATGCAATCACATCAATATCTTGCTTTGCGTCGTGCCGAACGAGAAGGATTGATTAAGGTGAAATACTCATTGGGCGATGCCGCTGACACTCTCGATGATTCTTTATGCCGCGCTTTTGTGCCTCGTTCGGCCGCCGGTGAAGTTCGCGAAATTATAGAGGAGGCGGTGGAAGATGCTTCAAAACGCCTGCTGCGTCCCTCGGTGGAGAATGAGGTTTCAGCCGACCTTAAAGAGAAGGCTGACAAAGTGGCGATTGATATATTTTCCTCCAATCTTCGTCAGCTTCTTCTCGCTTCCCCACTCAAAGGGAAGAGAGTTTTGGCTATCGACCCAGGTTATCGGACTGGTTGCAAGGTTGTGGCTCTCGATGCCCAAGGGAATCTGTTGGATGAGGATGTGATTTATCCCACAGCTCCCAAAAATGATTTTCAGGGGGCAAAGCGAGTGTTGGAGCGACTTATAACGAAACATAAACTGGAGGTGGTTTCTCTCGGAAACGGCACAGCTTCGCGCGAAACAGAAACCTTTCTGAAGAAGTTCGAAGTGATCGATTCTTCAAAAATATTTGTGGTAAGCGAGGATGGAGCTTCGGTTTATTCAGCTTCGGAGTTGGCAAGGAAAGAATTTCCGGATAAAGATGTCACGGTGAGAGGTGCCGTCTCAATAGGACGTCGATTAATCGATCCGCTTGCTGAGTTGGTGAAGATCGACCCTAAGTCGATAGGTGTGGGTCAATATCAGCATGATGTTGACCAGTCGGCTCTTAAGAATGCCCTTGATTACACTGTGATGAGTTGCGTGAATGCTGTCGGGGTGGATGTCAACACAGCCTCTGAGCGACTTCTCTCCTACGTGTCGGGAATCGGACCGGCTTTGGCTGCAAATATTGTGGCCTACCGTGCGGCCAACGGGGATTTCCAGTCGAGAAAGGAGCTGAAGAAGGTGGCTCGTTTGGGCGATAAGGCTTTTGAACTGTGCGCAGGCTTCCTTCGCGTGCCGGGAGGGAAGGAACCTCTCGACAATACCGGTATCCATCCCGAAAGTTATGGCATTGTGGATAAGATGGCCAAATCACTCAAAGTAAAAGTTTCGGATCTCCCTGCAAATAATGAGTTGCTCGATAGGCTCGACCTCCGGGCGCTTGCCAAGGAAGGAGTAGGAGGAATTGAGACTATGACCGATATCGTGGCCGAACTCCGCAAACCGGGACGCGACCCACGGACCGATGATAATTCCGGGGCTTTTGTGCCCGAAGTGGAGGATTTCTCCCAGCTCTCTGTGGGGAAAACGCTCCCGGGGGTGGTGAATAATATCACGGCTTTCGGTGCTTTCGTTGATTTAGGGATAAAGGAGAATGGTTTGATCCATATATCAAAGTTAGGACGCAGAGTTAATTCTGTGACCGAAGTGTTGGCTCTCGGGCAAAGGATCACGGTTAAAGTGTTCGATATCGATTCTGCACGCAAGAGAATCTCATTGGAGCTGCTAAATTAACAAGCCGGAAGGCTAAGAAAAAAAATTTTAAATTTTGTGAACCTTTCTAAAACTGTGGCGTTATCTTTTTATAAGGAGATATTGTAGGCTTATATGTTTCATTCAAATCTCCTGAATTGCTCATCCTCTATCCTCATTTCTCTCCTCATTAGAAAGAAAATTCTTAGCCTTCATAATGAAACATTTATTTTTCAGCTCCTTGTCTGTCGCGCATAGACATTGCTCTAACGGGTACAGACTTATACAAGGCAGGCAAGGGAACCTTTAGTCCGGAGGCTTCAATCTCGATTGAATGTCTCCGGATTTTTATTAGATCCCGTCTTATAACCTTATAACCATTCACAATGGAAGAGATAATCCTCTTTTTTCAGCGACATCCTCTCATCCCCATTTTCCTTACTCTCGGGTTCGGCTTTTGGCTCGGCCGGTTTAAAATCAAAGGCTTTGCCTTAGGTTCGGTGGCTGCCACCCTGATTGTGGGAATAATAATCGGACAATTGAAAATCAATGTGCCCGATATTTTGAAAAATGTATTTTTCCTCTTCTTCCTCTTCTCCATAGGTTATGGAGTCGGGCCACAGTTTTTCCGCTCCATGCGTGGTCCGGGTCTCAAAATGGCAGGGTTTGCTTTGGTTGGCGCGTTGGTCTGCTCGGGAATAGTGATTGGAGCTGCCTATATTATGGGTTATGATAACTCAGTGGCAGCCGGGCTCTTCGCCGGTTCGCAGACGGTGTCGGCATGTTTGGGGATGTTGAGCGATACGATAAAAGAGATGCCGATAGATGAAAAGTCACGCGAGTCGATGCTTCAGCTCATCCCCGCCTGCTACGCGGTGACTTACGTGTTCGGCACTGTGGGCTCGGCATGGTTTCTTTCCACCATCGGCCCCAAGATGTTAGGAGGACTTAATAAGGTGAAGGAGGATGTGGCTCGCATTGAGCAGCTGATGGATAAGGGAAGCAATGAAACCGACCCGGGAATCATTCCTGCTCGTCGTCCGGTAATCTTCCGCGCCTTCAAAGCGGAAAGCGATTTCTTCAACACTCCGCGTTCGGCTTCTGAAATTCACGATTATTATCAGAAAGCGGGGGTTAGGGTGCTTGTGGAAAGAGCCCGCATCAACGGGCGAGTGATGAATCCTTCAAAGGATAATCTCATAGCCAAAGGTGATGAAGTGGTTTTGGGTGGACGCTCGGAGGTGATTGTGGCCTTGCAGAATCCTCCCGGGCCGGAAATAAGCGACCCTGAATTGCTGAATTTCGGAGCGGAAAAAACTCCAGTCACAATATCAGGAGGGAAGGTTGACGGAATGACTCTCGAACAATTGCGGCTGCTCCCTGAAATGGAACGTGTGGTTGTGGCTTCCATCAAGCGTAATGGTCTCTCCATTCCGATAAAGGCGCAGACAGAACTTCATGCCGGTGACATTCTCACCCTTGTTGGCTGGCCTCGCGATGTGGCTGTGGCTGCCTCCGTGATTGGTTATGCCGACCGTCAGACGGATGCCACCGATATGGTGTTCGTAGGGTTAGGGATTGCGTTGGGCTGCATAATCGGAGCGCTCTCAATTAAGATTAACGGTATTCCCATGGCTCTCGGCACAAGTGTAGGCGCGCTCATCTCAGGTCTCAGTTTGGGATGGCTCAGAGCCAAGAAGCCCACTTTCGGACATATCCCTTCATCAGCGCTATGGATTTTCAATAATCTGGGAGTCAACATGTTTATCGCCGTGTTAGGATTGACGGCCGGAGGAGCGTTGATGATAGGGTTGAAACAAGCCGGCCCCATCATACTCTTAGTGGGGGCTATCCTCACTATCTTAGGCTTGGTAATAAACATTCTCATCGCAAGGAAATTATTTCGTTTCTCCACTCCGGTCACTCTCGGATGTGTGGCCGGGGCTCGGTTGAGCGTGGCTTCAATCGGGGCTATTCAGTCGGTGCTTCAAAGCGATGTGCCCAACTTGGGTTATACCGTAACCTACGCTGTGGCTAACGTCTCCCTTGTTTTTTCTTCCCTCCTTGTGCTCTTCTTGGTATAGTTTTACACCTCCCCGCTCCCCTTTCTCTTGCATGTTTGCGCTTTTTATATTATTTTTGGAAAAACAAAAATGGAATTATGATTCAGGAAATAAAGGAATATAACAAGCGGTTTGTAGAGAATAAGGAATATGAGCGTTTCGCCACCAGCAAATATCCCGATAAAAAGATAGCGATCGTGACTTGCATGGACACTCGCCTTATCGAGTTGCTCCCTGCCGCTCTTGGCTTCCGCAATGGCGATGTTAAGATAATCAAAAATGCCGGCGCCACTATAATCAACCCCTTCGACTCTACCATGCGCTCGCTGCTTATTGCAGTTTATGAACTGGGCGTTAATGAAATCATGGTGATCGGCCACACTGGTTGCGGTGTGCAGGGAATGGATGCCAATGAAATGCTGCATCTGATGAAGGAACGCGGTGTAAGCGAAGAGCATATCACGCTTATGGAACATTGCGGAATCAATCTAAAGGAATGGCTCCACGGCTTTGAGGATACGGACGCTGCCATCCGCGAAACAGTTGATCTTATCGCTCGTCATCCTCTCATGCCCGCTTCGGGCGTGAATGTCCAAGGGTTTGTGATGGATAGCTATACAGGTGCACTGCGTCATATCGAGGAGCAATGATAATCGAGCGCCGAATAATAGAGATGCTTAATGAGAAAGCCGGGTGTGATGTGACGACTCCGGCCGGTGCTTCACGACTGAATCTGGATATCCAAAGCGTCACAGGTGAGAAATTGGCGCTAAACACTATCAAGCGTCTTACAGGTGTTATACCCAATGATTTCTCTGCCCGGGAAGCAACTCTCGATATCTTTGCCCGGTATTTGGGTTTTTCTTCATGGGAGCGACTTTTATGGACCGTCAACAATAAGACTTCCGATTTCGACCGGGAATCGCCTCTTATTGATGCCACAGATTTGCCGAAAGATGTGGAGATTGAATTATGCTGGGAACCAAACAGAGAGATTATAATCCGACATCTTGGCGAAGGTAGATTTCAGATCACTAAGGCGAAGAATAGCAAATTGATTGCCGGAGATATCCTTATCCTTTCCCAATTTGCAGAAGGCTTCCCTTTCTTTGTCCGCGAAGTTATAAGGGATGGAGAAAACCTTGGCTGCTATACGGCCGCTCCCACCATGGGGTTGAGTAAACTGACAATTCTTCCGACGGCTAAAAAATAATTCCGGGGTATGATGGAGAGCAGTTTTAATTCCTTGCCCCTTGAGGAACAGGAGGGAGAATGGATTGCGGCCGGGAACCAAGGAAGCGGCAGATATGATTTTTTTAAGGTGCGTATCAACGGTATGCTTCATTTTGTGAAGCGCCCTGCAAGGGAGTTTGAAAACGACCTCCTCACACGTGAATCTCTCCGGAAGGAATTTGTGATTGCCTACCCTCTCAATCATCCCTCGATTGCCCGCTATCTGAAATTTGACGGCACTGCTCTCTATGAGGAATATATCGACGGGACTACTCTTCGCGAAATGATAGATTCAGGGGATGATAGATTGAAGGAGCGGCAGTTTATAGAAGCAATGGCTCGTCAACTTTTTGAAGCCTTAGAATATCTTCATTCACAGGGGGTGGTCCATCTCGATATCAAACCTGAGAATGTGATGATTTCCAATTTGGGCAATCGTCTGAAACTGATCGATTTCAGTGGGGCAAAATCAGATTCTCTCAACTCCACCCCAGGTTTCACCAAAGATTATATGGCCCCCGAGCAGAAGGGGGGAACCGTCGGACCGGCAACTGATATTTATCTTGCTGCCCAGACTATAGGGATGGCCGTGGAGGCTGCCGGATGCCAAAAGAATTGGCGAAGATTCATTCAACAGGCAACCCACAACGAACCCTCCAAACGTTTCTCTTCTGCTAAGGAGGCCTTGGAAGCTATCCCGAAAACCAATTCCACAGGGAACCGCAAATTGGTTGCCTTGGTTATTGGAGTAATTCTTATTATTGGGTTCACCACTTTTCTATTTCTGAAGATTGGAGATAAAGAGACCACAATAAATAAAACCGAGGAGAACGATATTTCAACCGAACCCATTTCTCCGGGAGATTCAGTGAAGACGCCCGATCATCTTCAAATTGCTCCCGAAGAGGAAAGACCGAATAAGGTGAAGGAAACCGAAAAAGGAGAAAGTGTGGAAGACAAGAGGGAGGCTGCGACGAATGAACCGGCGAAAGAGAAACAGACCATTTCGTCTCAAACAATCCCTTCAGAGAATATTCCAAATTCCACTCAGTTGCCTCCATCAGCTACTAATGAGGAAATAGAAGCGGAAATAAACAAGAATATCGAGAAATATGTGGATGATAATTTTGAAGAGATTGTTGGCCCATACGTCTATACTTACCGGCCCAGCCCTCTTCCAAGCTCTGAGCATATCCATAGAAACGCCGCGCATGCAGCCATGGATGATGTGGAAAAAGGAGCGAAAAGATTTCAGGAGCTGCTGCATAAGCGTTATCCCGAAAAAGAGGATTATATAAATCAAGTGATGCGGCAAACGTTAGCCAGATACCGCAGGAAAGTGGATCAAATAATAAATACGCGCGATGAATCCCTACGCCCGGAAGGAGCCAGGTACTGGCACAATTAATTTTCCAACTAACCCCTTTATCATGACAATCAACAGCCTCATAATTTCCATGCTAAAGAAGAAAGCCGGGTATGATGTTACAACCCCTGCCGGTGCTACACGTCTATCTTTGGATATCGAGACCGCTACAGGTCAGCGCCTCGGCTTGACCACCATAAAACGAATCACAGGCATAATTCCCTACGACAACACTCCACGGGCTTCTACTCTCGACATCTTAGCCCGCTATCTCGGTTTTAATTCATGGGATGCCCTCGCCGAAGAACTGAATCGCCAGATATCAGGGTTCGGAGGGGAATCTCCGTTTATCGACCTGGCCAATCAACCTGTCGGCACAGAGCTTTCACTATCTTGGGAGCCCGACCGAAGAATCAGAATACGTCATGAAGGGGAAGGATTTTATTTGGTGAAAGAGGCCGCAAACAGCAAGTTGCTTCCTGCCGACCGTTTGACGTTATCCCAGATTGCCTGGAATTTCCCTTTGGTGGTTAAGGAAGTGGAGCGAGAGGGGAAGAAGCTCGGTTGCTACCGGGCTGCTCCCACCACGGGAATTACACAAATCATATTTCATTAACCTCTCTTCTTAAAAAATGAGTAGCAGCGAGTTTGGAGTTTCAGGTGTGGTAAGGGATGAAGGGAACTGGATTCCGGTTCATACCATCGCTTCGGGACGTTATGCCCTTTTTAAAGTGAGGCTTAACGGGATGCTGCATTTCGTGAAGCGTCCTTCGCCTGAATTTGAAAACGACCTGCTCACTCTCGAATCGTTGCGCAAGGAGTTTGCCATTGCCTATCCTCTGAATCATCCTTCTGTGGCACGTTATCTTCGCTTTGAAAATGATGCCATTTATGAGGAGTTTGTGGATGGTATTACACTTCGTGATCTCATAGAAGCTAACGATCCGCGTCTTAAGGATTCTCGTTTCCTCGACCGCGTGGGGCGCGAGCTTTTCGAAGCATTAGATTATATACATTCCGAAGGGGTTACGCATCTCGACATCAAGCCGGAGAACCTGATGATTACGCGCATGGGTAATCATTTGAAGATTATAGATTTCAGTTGCGCCAAATCTGCCATGCTTGATGCCACTCCCGGTTTCACTCCCGAGTATATGGCGCCTGAACAAAAAGAGGGCGAAACGGGAATTGAGACTGACATCTATTTGGCGGGAGTTACTCTTCAGCGGCTCGCGGATGCTGCCGGAGACACGCGACGCTGGCGAAAGTTCTTGAAGAAGGCTACAGCCATCCACCCTGCCGAGCGTTTTCATTCGGCCTCAGAAGCCATCAGCTCTCTACCATCGGGGAAAAGGCAGCTTCGTAGCATCTTGGCTATTGGAGCGTGTGCTTTAGTTGTTATTATACTGATATTTTCAATATTTATACGGAACAACTCTGCTTCGTCGCCAACTGAAATTGCCGTGCCGGAGAAGGATTCTGCCTTTAATCCTGAAGTCGCCCCTACCCCAGCGACCTCAGAACCGACAGCGACTTATAACAATTCTTCGGCTGCACAACCGGCGGCTCTTGAAGCGACTCTTTCTAAGGAGATTGGAGTTTTCGTGAAAGGATATTATCAGCGTGAGGTAGTGCCGGTGTGTCAGATTCCGGGATATGATGCCGATGGGAATCTGATTCTTGGACGTAGTGAGAAGATAGTGGCTGCCATTAGCGAGGCCAAGAAGATATGCGGTCAATATGGGGAAGGATTGATTGCCAAATATCCTGATAAAGAATCATTCATCTCAAGCACCCTCAAGGAGGCAATGAATAACGAGCAGTTACATTTAGTCCCTGTGATTGAGAAATATGACAAAATGAATCAACCCCTCCGGGAGCAAATCAAATCCGATCCCTCCAAGCCGGAATGGCAGAAAGACCTCGAACTCTCCGAGATAGAGTAAGAGATGGTCACCATTATTCTTTTTATCAAATTATTGGGGATTCAATGCGCCTAAGAATTGTAAAGATCTCCTTTCCATCCTGTCATATCCAGCGTAGATCGAAGAGCTGGTAAAAATCCTGCGTACTGATGTACTCTTATTCTATTATTTACTCCTTTTTTATAACGAAAAGATTTTTGTAGCAAGCCCAATCAAAATTTATTCAAATTAAAGAACAGTTCCTGTTTAAGAAAATACAAGTGGCAATAAGAGAAGTTCCGTACGCGAGAT
>CAZXGU010000010.1:0-33344 GCA_964640375.1 uncultured Sangeribacter sp.
AGATTTTCAGTATCAGATAACCGAGTGTTTGACGCTCATCTTCGATATGTCTGCAATATGCTCAAAAATGGGCACACCACAAGTGCAAAGTTACAAAGAATTTGTCAAACAATCGCAATCAATGGCTATATATTTATGTTACTTCCTTCATTTGTTCATTCTTGTTTATATGAGTAGAATAACCTTAGTATACCAAGATACCACAATTCCAAAATGGTAAATAAGCATTTATTCTTATTTGGGCAATAGAGGAATAGTGTATTTTTTCAATTTCACACTCTCCTATATATGCCTCGACAGAAGGTCGGCAAATGAATAGCTATGTGAGATATCCAGAAAGCTTTTCGCATATATAGCCGAGGCGATTGAATCCTATGAAGGAACAGAGACGATCCGTGAGACGTCCATATTTGCGGTAAACCACATTGAAAAGCAGGTAGCCCATGCGTTCATGCCGAGGCATTCTGCGAAGTATATTCCTCCATGAATATATCTTGCGGTAAATGTTAAGATAGCCTTCACGAAGTTCCTTCGGATTCATCTTCAGGGGAGTGTAAACCACTTCCGAGGTGGTGTACCTCCGCTGATCGGTCGATGTGATTCTTCCCTCTTCGAGCATGCGCGAATGTTGGCGAGTGCCGGGATAAGGGGTGAGGATATGGGAAGTGACCGTCTCTATCTTATGCTCCACAATCCAATCAAGAGTGCGCGAAAAAGTGGAGTGGTCATCATCATCGAGACCAAACACAAAACTGGCGTTGATCATAATTCCACGACTATGAATCTCTCTTACGAGGCGATCGTAATTGGTGATGCTGTTCTGACCCTTGTCTGCCCGTCGGATTGACTCCTCATTTATACTCTCAAAGCCAATGAAAAGTCCTTGGCAGCCGCTCTCCTTCATCAAATCCAACATACCCGGGATTTCTATAACGTTAGCCGACACAGCGGCATTCCATTTTATCTTCAATGGCTTTATCCGATTCAGGAAGTCACGCGTCCATCGAGGATTACCGATAAAGTTATCATCTATAAACATTATGTGTTTCCTTTTCAATGTTTTGATATCAGATATTACATCCTCAGGCCGTCGGCAAACGAATGAATTACGGATATTGGTAGTGCTATTATAGCAGAATTCACATTTAAAAGGGCAACCTCGGCTTGCACTGACCACATTCACAAAAAGATATTTGCTATGGTCGATCATATCGTAGGCCGGTGAAAGAATTTCTTCGGGTAAAATTCTGATAGAATAATAGCGCGGCTGAGGAAAGCCTGACGCAATATCCCTAACTATCCGGGGCCATGTCTTCTCGGCATATCCTATGCAAAGAATATCAAAAAGACCTTCCGCCGATTCCGGACAAGAGGTTATCTGAATCCCCCCTGCCACTACAGGCACTCCTCTCTTCCTATATTCAGCTGCGATCTCGGCTGCCCGAGGAAGGGTGTCAACTGTGACAGTGATGCCGACAACATCAGCAGGCGAATCATAGTCGATCACATCATCCACGTTCTCATTGAGTATTGTCACCTCATTGCCGTGACGAATAGTCTGTGCCACTGTCAGGAGACCTAAAGAAGGCGCCATGCGGGTTTTAAGACGGGTATCCATAGGTCGCATCTGCATCATTGGTTGGATTAGAGTTATCTTCATTCCTTTTTAATTTACGTTTATTTTGTGCGAATTTACTGCTTAAACTCATTATCCTCTAATTCTTTCTACCCTCTCAGTATGAAACCGCCACAAAACGGTATGAAGCCGTAAATAAGCCATCGAACCCTCTTTATAATTCCATGCCAAAAGGTTATAATTCTATACCAAAAGGATGAAAAAAGTAAAAAAACGGCTTTATCCACTAATCCAACGAGTTTATACAACCCTGAACGAATTCTTTCAAATTATCGCCTTAAGACAGATTAAATTTGCAAACGGAAATAGGAAACGTGTTCCACCCCCAACTTGGAGAGAATTCAGTCTGTGTGTTGCACAATTAAAGGCTACAACTCAACGTTTTCTTTATAGTCTGACAGGCTATAAGAAGCAATAGAAAATATGCAACACTATAAAGAATGGGTCTGTATCCACACTTCCAATGAAGTGTTTAAGGTGGCGGTAGATGAGATAGTGTATGTCATCGCTGATGGCAACTACAGTTACCTCTACCTTGTTGACGGTTCATTTGAAAAATTCACCTTCCAGATCCACTATTTCGAGGAACAGTTCTGCAAGCTGCGTCGCAATCCGTTTTCGCGGATTGCACGTAGTTATCTCATCAATAAAGATCATGTGCGGACAGTGAATGTGAATGAAAGGGATGTGCGATTTGGAGGCCTCACGGTATCCGATAAGGTGAAGCATATAAAGCTCGGGCGCGACAGTGCGAAAGCCCTCAAGAAGGAGCTGAATGAGGACAACAAGCTTAACGAAGATAATAACAAGGATTCATGAAAGAAACGGACGATTATATAGAAATAACCGACGATGAGCCGAGAGAAGACAACCGTCCGGTGGATATCCCTGTCATAACCATCGAATCGGTCCGCAACTCTACCCCCAACGGCCCAACTCAAGAAAAGAAACGGAAATGGAGGCGGCCGGCGATTTATGCTGTTGGCTGTCTCTTGATTCTACTGATTGCTTACGGCGCATGGCGCTATCGTTTTTGGTATCTTGAACCCGGAATTAAATCATCAGTTTCGGATTCCGACAACATAGCCAGCCTTTCATCGCCCACACCAAAAACATCAGAAGCAATTAAAGGCATTCCTGTGACCACCGACAGCATCTTAGGGGTCTCTTTCGATGCCTATCCCCTCGACCGGTTGCGCGGCTCCCTTGAAAGAGAGTTGCCCGACACTACGGACAAGAGGGTTGTGTTGATGATGCGAGGCGCCGACTATTATCCCGACGGCTCAACAATTGGCACCGTTGTAGTGAATGGCGAGGCTGTACCCGCCAAAGAGAAACGCTCTCGCCCGGGATATATAGCCCTCTCCAAGGATGGAAAAACCACATTAGGGATTTCATTGGGCGACCGCGTGTCGGACTATGTTGAAAAGAATAACGGTTCTTTCTTCCGTCAATTTGCCATGTTAGGTTCCGGTGACCTTCCTAAAGCCTTCGCGCTCCACGGGAAAGTGGAACGAGGAGCCATCGGCAGAATGACCGACGGCTCCCTATATTATTTCCTCACTCACAATCGCGAATCTATGTATGATTTCGCTGATGCCTTGCGAGAATATGGAGTGGTTGATGCAGTTTATATCACAGGAGGGAAAGGATATGAGTTTTATCGTGACGATGAGGGACATCCCCATATCTCTAAAGAATTACGGCAACATTACGATAAATACCCCGATCGGAATGTTCCCTCTCCCCTATTGGTGTTCAGGCTTCCGGAATAGTCCGTCCGATCTTTTTCATCAAGGCTTTGGCGGCGTCGGCCGGGGTTGGCTCCGATTCAAGGAGCTTGATGAATTGCGAGCCGATGATTGCGCCGTTGCTGTTGGAGCAGGCTGCATCGTAGGTGGCTGAATTGGATATACCGAACCCGATGAGGCGCGGATGCTTCAGGCCGAGAGAGTCGATGCGGCGGAAATAATCTATTGCATCATCGCTAAACCGGTCGCGCGCGCCAGTGGTCGATGCCGTGGAAACCATATAGATAAATCCTTCGCAATTATCGTCGATAAGGCGGATGCGCTCTTCCGAGGTCTCAGGAGTGATGAGCATAATGACAGGAATGTCATATTTTTCGCTCAACGCCTTATATTCGCGCATATAGATATCGAATGGAAGATCAGGAATTATCACCGCATCAATTCCAGCCTCCTTGCCACGGCTGAAGAATCTTTCAGCGCCCATCTGCATGATAGGATTCAGATAGCCCATCGCCACAAAAGGAGTGTCGGGGTTGCTTTTCCGCGCTTGCTCCACTTGATCGAGAAGCATCGAAAGCGACATCCCATTCCTTAAGGCTATGTTGCTGCTATGTTGAATCACCACACCATCGGCCATGGGGTCGGAAAAAGGTATGCCGACCTCAATTATATCCGCCCCCGCTGAACAGAGGGCATCAATCACATCTACAGCCGAATCTTTTTGCGGAAAACCGGCAGTGAAATAAACGGCAAGTATATTTTCTTTCTTTTTATCTAATAATTCTTTCAATCTATTCATAATTCAATCATTTAATAATTTCCTCAATAAAATCTTTTAATTTTCCGACATCCTTACGTGCCGGTGCTATTTCAAACCGACTATTGAGATCTATGCCTGCGAAACATGGATGATGAAATTCTCTAATCCGCTCAGCATCCTCAGGGCCTATACCTCCGCTGAGGAAGAAGGGAGTGGAGAGGTTGTAATTAGCTAAAATGTCCCAATCGAATTTCTTCCCTGATCCGCCCTTTGAAGAAGTGGCTGTGTCGAAAAGAAAATAATCCACACATCCCTCATATTGAGCGGCTTTCCCAAAATCATCCTTATCTTTTATTCCGAATGCTTTTAGCACAGTGAAGCCCCTTTCCTTTAGTCTTTCACACATTTGGGAAGTTTCATTGCCATGGAGTTGAAAAGTGTGGAAGCCGTAACGATCGGCCAAGTCGTTAATGATAGTGTCATCGGCATCCACCACCACTGCCACCGGCTCAATCCGGGAAGGGAGACTTTCAAGAATTCCTCTTTTAAGGCTTTCACCGCAATAACGGGGAGAAGGGGGATAGAAAATAAAACCCATGTAATCTATCCCTAAAGCAGCCACGTCGGAGATATTCTCCGCATCCCGCATCCCGCACACCTTTATTTTCAAATCATCTGAATTCATATCTTTCTCAACCTTCTTCTATGAATCTCTTCAATGTCGTGCCCGGAGTCGGAGTTGACATAAAGGCCTCGCCAATCAAGAAGCCGTCGAATCCGTCGGCTCGCAATCTGGCAATGTCTTCCGGAGTGCGTATTCCGCTTTCGGCTATCTTCACGATGCTTGGAGGAAGCATCTCAACGAGTCGCGATGAATTGTTGATATCGGTGGCGAAAGATGTCAGGTCGCGATTATTCACGCCAACCATATCTGCATCTTCAGGAACTGAGGCTATTTCATCAACACCATGCACCTCCACTAATGTTTCCAACCCGAGCGAATGAGCGGCATCATTTAATCTTTTGAGTTCCCCCTTATTAAGCAAAGATGCTATAAGAAGCACGGCATCAGCCCCTATTATTCTTGCCTCATATAGTTGATACTCATCCACTATGAATTCCTTTCTAAGCAACGGAAGAAGCGGCGCCGCCTGGCGAGCTACGGCTAAATCCGCGAGGGAACCTCCGAAATAGGGGGTGTCGGTAAGGACTGACATAGCAGCCGCCCCATTTTCATAGTATGACTTCGCAATCTCGGCCACATCGCTCATCGGTTTTATCTCCCCTTTCGAGGGGGAGCGACGCTTATGCTCGGCAATTATCCCGGGGTTATGATTGAGAATCGACCGGCTCACAGACAATGCCGAACGCAACACTGAATAGGCCTCCACTTTCAAATCCTTTTCGGGCACAAGGCGTTTCATTGCCTCCACTTCTCTTCGCTTGGTGGCTGCTATTTTATTTAAAATATTCATACTTGCACCCTCTTACGAATTAATATCAACAAATTTCTTGAATTTATCGAGGGCAGCCCCGCTACGGAGAGATTCGTCAGCCGCAAGAAGAGCCTTCTCCAACGATAGAGATGGTTCGAGAGTGAGGAGGGCAAACGCAGCGTTAGCTATGACGCAATTCTTCTTAGCTTCAGAAGCACTCCCATCCAAAACCGAATCAAAAACATGAGAAGCCTCCTCCACGGTGTCACCACCATATAGATCCTCTTCCGAAACAGTAGGCATCCCTAAGTCGGCAGCAGTGAGAAGACGCTCTGATTTATTATCTACCACCTTAAAGGGGGATGTAAGAGAAATCTCATCGTATCCATCGAGCGAATGAACCACTGTGGTGTTAATCCCTTCGTTCTGGGCAATATATCTGTAAAGACGCATCAACCGAAGATTATAAACTCCCAAAAGCTGGTTTTTAGGCATCGTTGGATTAACCAGAGGACCGAGCATATTGAAGAAAGTACGCATACGGAGAGAGCGTCGCACCGGCCCTACCGATTTTAAAGCAGGGCTGAAAAATGGGGCATGAAGGAATGCCACCCCGCTCTCTTCGAGCGATCTGCGGAGAAGGTCGGCATCATCAGTGAAGCGGACGCCATGCTGTTCGAGCACATTAGAAGCTCCCGACACAGAACTTGCTCCATAGTTACCATGCTTCACCACCTTTCTTCCAGCACCCGCCACCACAAAACATGAGGCTGTGGAGATATTGAAAGTGTTTTTACCGTCGCCACCTGTTCCGACAATATCTATTGCCTTTTCAGCTTCGGGGCCTAAATCAATAGTGACCCTCCTTTGCAACACGGCATCGCGAAAACCGGTGAGCTCGTCGGGAGTGATGCTGCGCATCAGATAGACAGTCATAAATGCCGACAGCTGATTGTCGTTATATTTTCCGTCGGCTATATTGAGCATTACTTCGCGTGCTTCCTCGCGGCTGAGACTCTTATGCTCAAAAAGACCGGATAATATCTTATTCATATCGATAATTCAATTGAAATCAATGAAAGAGAAAATTAGTGATAATTCTTGCTCCGTCGGGAGTGAGCAGAGATTCGGGGTGAAATTGCACTCCATGCACATCATATTCGCGATGCTTCATCGACATTATCCTCCCCTCGGAATCGCGTGAGGTGATCACCAACGATTCCGGGAAATCCTCTTCGCTCACAATCCAGGAGTGATAGCGCCCAATCGGGAAGCGTTCACCCATCCCTTCGAGAATATAATCCTTAGCGGTGACAGTCGCTTCTGTCTGCACTCCATGATACACATCTTCGAGATTATGCAATTTCGCTCCGAAACATTCCCCTATTGCCTGATGTCCTAAACAGACACCCATGATAGGTTTTTGGGAGGCATATCTCTTCAGCATTTCAGGAAGGATACCTGCTTCGGAAGGGATTCCCGGTCCGGGAGATATTATAATTTTATCATATTTCTCAATCTCATCGAGGGAGATTTTATCATTACGAACCACATCGGGTTCCACGCCTGCCTCACGCACAGCATGAACGATATTATATGTGAAAGAATCGTAATTATCTAATATCAGCAATTTCATGGGGTAATCAATTAATGGTTTTAGCGCGTTCCACGGCTTTGACGAGCGCACCGAGTTTATTATTGGTTTCACACAATTCGCCATGCGGGTTCGAGCGAGCCACAATTCCGGCGCCGGCCTGACTGTAAAGACGGTTGCCTGAACTCAGGAAACTTCTAATGGTGATAGCCTGGTTGATGGAGCCATCGAAACCGAATGTGCCAATACATCCACCGTAAGCCACTCGACTCACCGGCTCAATTTCATTTATCAATTGCATTGCCCTCACTTTCGGAGCGCCGCTCAGAGTGCCGGCAGGGAAAGTGGCTGCAAAGAGTTTATATTGGTCGGCATCATCTGGAAGCTGAGCCACCACGCGGCTCACCATGTGGATCACATGGGAATAGAATTGAATCTGCTTGAGATATTCCACGCTCACTTTTCCGCCGCTACGGCTCAGGTCGTTGCGTGCAAGGTCAACAAGCATTATATGTTCGGCATTCTCTTTAGGGTCGGCAAGGAGACGCTCTGCAAGTTCATGGTCGCGTGCATCGTCGCCGGTGCGTCGGAATGTGCCGGCAATAGGGTCGATATAAGCCCGGCGGTCGGCAGTGACGCGAAGATGAGTTTCGGGAGAAGAGCCGAACACCCGGAAGCTTCCAAAATCGAAGAAGAAAAGATAGGGCGAGGGATTCACCGAGCGGAGAGCACGGTAAACATTGAATTCATCACCTCTAAAACCTTGGGAGAAACGGCGAGAGATTACAATCTGGAAAACATCGCCTCGACGGCAACGGGCAATACCCTTCTCAACCATCTTCTCATATTCCTCATCGGTCACCGGCGATTCTATATCATCGGAGGGATGAAAAGGATAAGTGGCGATGTTATTGTTTCGGATAATTGAAATCAATTCATCCATGCGTGAAGTATCTCCTTCAGGTATGTTTTCAAGAATGGTCATTTCGTTGCGGAAATGATTCATCTGAATTATGAATCGGTAAAGGAGATATTGCATATCGGGGATATCGGCAAATTTCTCTTCACGAGCGCGGATAGGTACCGAAGGCTCGAAGAAACGCACAGAGTCATAGGCTGTAAAACCTAAGAGACCGTTGAAAAGACCGGATGAATTATTATCCAATGAATAGGATTGGATATAATCTTTCAGGGCATCGATAACGGTGGCTCCCGGAGCTACACGCTTGCTCCCGTCGGGATATTTCATAATCACTTGATTGCAGGCAAGAGTGAAACTTCCGATCGGATCCACACCGATGAGGGAAATGGAATTCCGGTTGGTGTGATAGTCGGAACTCTCAAGAAGGGCCGAGCAGGGATAAAGGTCGCGGACTTTGAGATAAAGGCCTACGGGAGTTTCCAAGTCGGCGGAGATTACTGATGTATGCTGAGTAAGATTCATTTTCTTATTATTTTAAAGCTATTTAGGCGAGGACAATTAGGCGAGATGTTTAAGATAAGTTTCCATATCCTTGTCGCCTCTACCTGAGACATTAATAACCACTATATCATCCTTACCGAATTTTTTCTGATCAAGCACGGCAAGGGCATGAGCCGATTCCAAGGCCGGAATAATTCCTTCGAGACGAGTGAGGGTTGTCGCAGCTTTCAAGGCTTCATCATCTGTGACTGCTCTCACTTCCGAGCGCCCTGTGGAATATAGATAGGCATGTAGCGGTCCCACTCCCGGATAATCCAGACCTGCAGAAATTGAATATGGCTCCACAATCTGTCCGTCTTCGGTCTGCATCACTAATGTGCGTGAACCGTGAATGATTCCTTCCTTCCCAAGCTGCATAGTGGCTGCGGATTCCCCGGTGTCAACCCCTAATCCGGCGGCCTCGGCAGCAATTAGCTTAACATCATCTTCTTTCAGGAAATGATAGAATGCTCCGGCAGCATTGCTTCCGCCTCCGATACATGCCACCACATAATCGGGGAGTTCGCGGCCGGTCTGCTCCTTTAGCTGCTTGCGTATCTCCTTACTTATCACCGATTGGAATCTTGCCACCATCTGAGGATATGGATGCGGGCCGACAGTGCTCCCGATAACATAGAATGTATCCACAGGATTGCAACACCAGTCGCGTATCGCCTCATTGGTGGCATCCTTTAGAGTCTTGTTTCCTGACTCCACGGGTATCACCTCCGCACCGAGCATCTTGATACGCTCCACATTGGGTCGCTGACGCGCCACATCAGTGGCTCCCATATATATCACGCATTTCAAACCGAGGAGGGCGCAGACTGTCGCAGTTGCCACACCATGCTGTCCGGCACCGGTTTCGGCTATGATGCGTGTCTTGCCCATACGCTTGGCAAGCAGCACCGAACCGATAGCATTGTTGATTTTATGAGCTCCGGTGTGGCAAAGGTCCTCCCGCTTAAGATAGATGTTAGTGCCATAATGATCGGAGAGTCGCTTGGCATGATAAAGAGGTGTGGGCCGACCCACATATTGCGACAGAAGCTCCTCATATTCCGCTATAAATTCCGGATCATCTATATAGCGCGAATAGGCTTCCTTAAGTTTCTCTACATTGGAATGAAGAATCTCGGGGATGTATGCTCCACCAAAGTTGCCATAATATCCGTTTTCATCAACAGGGAGAAAAGGATCTGATAATTTGTTATTTTTATTCATGACCTATTGAAGTTGTTTAAACTAATTTACGAAAGTTAAATATGAAGTTATTGTCTTTCTTTTATTAACCTTTCCGGATCTTTTGGGTCGCTTTTACCCCTCTCATCGGCACCAACGCAAAGGTTGCTGCCTCTTCGAGTGCCAAAATCGCCGCCAAAATCTCTCGCAAATGTTACCAAAAAATAAGTTTAAACAACTTCATTAAATAAATTTTTATACAGGGACTAAAAAAAGAAAGCCACCGGAAACAATTCACCGATGGCTTTTATGCTTTGTTAAAAACACAAATATGAGTACGCACAGCTCAGAGCCATCGATAATCAATATCGCGGCGCCACCAAAACTGTATATTTATACTCTTTTTCATATTTTTATTCCTTTACGCTGCAAATTTATAAAACTTTTTCTTATTCAACAAATTTTTTCACCATTATTTTGTAAAAATCTCGCTTTCTGCTAAAACTTGAAAACGGAATTATATTAACTTTGCAATTATGACACGCGTAAAATCATCAAGATATTTTTGGAGAGTGATAATGGGTTTGCTTCTTCTCCTTTCTTCCACCCTCTACATGGAAGCCCGAACTCTACCTGCATCAGATTTTAATTCGGGCGAGATAGAGAAAATAGTTTCCATTGTAAATTACTCCCAGGATGAAAATGGGATATGGACCAAACAATCGACGGCCACCCTTAATTCATTACCTGAAACAGGTGAGTTTATGGTGATGGGGAAAGTGAATAAATCGAGACAACTATACCTGCTTCTCACCTCGGATATTCCAGAAGTGCAGCTCACAGGAATTGTTAAGATCACCCTTGACAAATCAGGCTATCAAAGATATAAAGAAGATGAGGAGATTCCGGAAGTATTGCCCGAGGAGATGGAGGCATTGCTCCAATGGCAAGCCGAGGAATTAAAATATCATTTCGAGGAATTGAATGCTGCTTCTTACCAGAGGGACAGTATCAACGCTAAGATAACCAAAGAAAATGCGGAATATGCTAACTACCGTGCCACACACGAACCGGGGATGCTCGATTTAACAAATTATATAGAAGTCTCCAAACAGCAACATTCCCTGCCAGATATGATGTGTATAATCGAGGGATGCGACTATATCCACACCTCACCGGAAATGTTCATTTTGGGGTTTAAAGACTCATATATAATTGCTCTCACCACAGTGGAAGGACCCGAGGGACTTAGCTATCAAAAGGCACACGCCTTCAATGCCGACGCTCGTTTTCTTTACAATCCCCTAATTAGGAAGCATCTCTTGGCATGGTTCGAACGATTGAATATCACCGATCCCCGACCTATTGAAGAAATTGTTGCCGAGTTCAACAAAAAGGAATTAGATAATTTCAAAAATGCGCTAAAACAGGTAGCTCCCGAGAAAAGATAAATAATTCTGTGTTTACTCCTTTTTCGACTGACGTTCCTGTTCATGGAGCATCTTTCGCAGATTGGAAAGATACGACTGGGTAATTCCTAAATAAGAGGCAATATCTTTGGAAGAAACGATGCTCAAGAGATTAGGACGATTGGGGTCAAACCCATTCTCGTCGAGACGCATCTGACGTTTGAGCATGTTCTGATAGTTGGAAATAACATCCGATTCGCTCAGCATCTGCCCTTTCAATTCAAGGGCACAGAATTGCGAAACCATAATGCCAAACATCCACCGGGCAAATTCATGAGATTCGAGCATCAACGCATCAAAATCTTTCTTTGCCACCCTCAACATATTGCAGTTGGTTATGGCCTGGAATCCACAAAAAGCCGGCTTCCCGAGAATAAAACTGATTGGGGAAATGGTGATTGTGCCCGGACCCGAAAAACCAAGCACACTCTCCTTCTTGCCATCGAAATAGACAGCCTTTGTCACTCCGGTAGCAGTGATCCATACCGACTTGTCAACAGTGCCCTGCTCTATGACAAAAGCTTTGGCAGGAAGCTGAATGAGAGTTCCCAGCGATAGGAATTTGTCGAGCACTTCATCGGAAAGATCGAATCCTCCCTCCGAGCGAATGGCGCTTTTTAAGAAATTAAGGTCATACATTATTGCCTGGTCTTTTAATAGTTTTTATCCGGGTTTTGCAAAGTTAACACTTCACATTTAATATAACAAATATTCGGCGAATCTTGCTCTCTACAAAAAAATTAGCTCGCGCCTAACACAACGCGAGCTAACCGAAATTTAATTTAAACTGCTTAAGAAGCTTCAAATAATTGAAGTTACAAGTACGCCATAATTAATTCACCATAATTTTCTTAGCCTTACCGTTGATGATTCGGACATAGACTCCGGGACCCGGGTTCTCAACCTTCACACCATTCATATCGTAATAACAGGCCTCTCCACTGAGTTGCTCCTCAATGACCTCGATTCCCGTTGATATGCTCTCAAGTAAGAAATGATGTATCGGATTTGTGAAATCCACATCCTGAGTTTCAGGAGTCTTATAATCCGGATGAGAAGCCGTGATGACAAATTCCTTATCATTCTGTATGATTGGCAGTGAATAAGAACCGTCGGCTCCTGTAGTGGTTACATAGAGCAAATCAGAATCTTTCGCCATTGCCTTTATCTCCACTCCCTCAATGCCGGCACCACTTCTCGCTACACCATCATTGCTCGAAACAATTCCGCTGACAATGACAGCCGTTTTCTCAGTGGAGAAATAAGTCACGGGCAACACATTTGCCGAGCTTGGGGTAGCGGCATGGAATAAGTCTGCATTGTCGCTGCCGGAATAGAGAATCTTGGAATTAGAGGCTTCGCAAGCAAAACCTGTGTCGCAATAATTATCGGCATTCGATTCTATCACCACACGAAGATTCCCTCCCGTATATTCGAATGGAACATCAAATTCAAAGCCCATTCTCAGCATTTCAGTTGCTGTGCCCCCTCTTTTCCAAGTCGGATTGCCATCATATTCATACACGAGAACCATTTCATCTGTGGAGGTGAAAGAATCCCCGGTATCGGACTCTGAAGTGTTTTGCATCCAGATGCGTGTCTTGGTTATTTTGGCATCATAATTCTTGAGGGTATAGAAATCGTAGCCCATACCTGAGATCCGGCATTTGCCAATCCCTAATTTGTCTGCGGAATATACGAATTCAGATTTGCTGTTGCTATAATGAAGATTCAGCGGAACCGCCTCCTCGGCACTGGTCTGCTTTCCGACTTTCAATAACCTTTCCTCAGCCTCTTCCTCAACTGCAACAGTTAGCAGACTCGAAGAAACCACATCGCCAACGGCAGGAACCAATTCCAACTTCATTGTCTTCTCACCCGCAGAGTGAGGATAATAAGAAAGGCTGAAACTCTTATCGGTTCCACTTGCAAATTCCTCGCCCGGCATATCAGCCACAACTTCGTCGTCGGCCACAAGTCGAACTTGATAACCGGTCAGCGGAGCCCCTAAATTATGGAATGTGGAGATAAACTCTAAAGGATAGTTAACCATGGCTGTATTCCCGGTGGAGTTTGAAAGAGGAATTACCTCCACAGCTGCCGGCGATTCCTTGCCCCCATAAACGTTGTCGATATAGAGGTAGCCGCCGTAGAAATCAACATACCAATCCCCTTCGGGAACATCGATTGAATATGATTTCCAAGTGTTGGTTTTCGAGGGGAAACTTAGACCGGAATTGCTATTGGCTATCTCTGTCCAATTGGTTCGGTCGGAAGAAATTCTCACAGCCAACGACCCGCTGTAGGTTGACATAAGAGCCAAATCAAAGTTAAGCTTCTCGTCACCGTTGAAATGGATGCGTCCTGTGGTTATTGATGAAAGATTTGAACTTTTGTTATGTCGCAGACATTTCTTATTATTCTTGTCAGAGCTGACAGGGTTGTTGTAGATCGCCCATTTCCCGGCTCCATTTTCAAAAGCAAACCAGCTATTGGGAATCTCACCGTTTTCAAAATCCTGAAACGCCACATCCTCGGCAACCCGGATTCCACGCACATTTATCGTATTGGTGCCTGTGCCGTTAAAGGTAAGCGAGATCGGACCCTCGACATTGCTTCCTCCATTGATTATAATGGTCTCCGTCAAGGTTGCGCCTGCATCAATTGTCAGAGGAAGTGAGGAAAGATTGGCAAACGCCACCCCCTGAGGCGCAGAGACTCCGGTGATTATAAGCGGAGCCGCACCCGTATCATTCAGGTTGACCTCAACCGACTTTGAACCCTGGAAGCAACCGAAGTCAATATAAGTGGGTTTGTCGGCAGTGCCGGGAGTGTAGGTTTTATTATCATATTTAACCTCCAGAATCCCGGTATAGGGAATCACCTTTATTGAAGTGGGGCTATAGCGACCTATCTGTTTATGGTCGGTTTGGCCATCGAGAGAAATGAATCCGTCCACGCGCACAACCTTCTTTCCAGAGCTATCCTCTTCGCAATCCTCCGGCATATCGAAAACAAATTCTATCTCTGCATTCCCCACAGCGCCGGGAGCAAGAGTGGGGAGCTTCCCTTTTACGAATTGAGAATAGTTATCATCGTCGTCCATCACGGCAAGCATACCGTAATATTGAGCATCATCCTTATCAAGGGTGACATTTCCTTCGTTCTTTACATTGAGAATACATTTCACTGTCACTTTCCCCGTTGCATCTTCCTTAAACGGATTGGAATACCCGGAGCTAAATTCAACGTAATTAAGCTTTAGTTTGCGAACGTCGGGCATAATTGCACTCTCAGCTGTCAGATTTGCCACATTAACATAATCGAACCTGAAGGCAACATACTTATATTCGCCTCCCAAATTCACCTCCATTTTATGATATTCCGAATCATTCTTCATCAAAGGAAGAATTTCGGAGTTAAAATTAGTGGCAATTTCGTGAGCCGTGTCAACCGTAAACGACCCGTCGGCATTTTTCACGGCAGGGAACAACCTCACCGAGGAAATCTTATGAGCAGCCTCATCCATTGCGGAGAAGCGCTTCACATAGAAAGTAAGATCTCCCTTAAGCTGAGGGGAGATAAGATAATCATTCACCGTTTTGTATTCGCTTGGGGAATTATCGTTATCTGCCAAGCTCTGGGAGGGAGCAACAAGGGCTGTATAAGAAAATGAACCGATAAATTGCTGCGTCTTGGTGGAATATTCCACCGTCTTCTGGCGCCCATTGAAATCGGCCTTGTCAATGACATGCGTCCATCCTTCCGGAAAGATATTTATGGTGGTTATCTCCCAACTATATGGAGTTTTTTCCACCCCGGCATTCACCACCCCCAGGGAGGCGATGAATGTCAGGATGGTTAATAAAAATTTGTATTTTGTCATAAGATTGGTTTAATAAGTAAGTGTTCGTTGAACACATTATTTCACATACACCTTCTCGGTGCGGTTCCCCTGAACACGGATGAAGAGACCCTGCGAAGGAGCTGGAACAATGTTTCCTGTCAGGTCGTACCACTTAACCGGCTGCTCGGCATCAAAATCTATGGCGGTCAATCCGGATTCCTCATTGCTCAACTCAACATTCACAAACTTGCTCCATGGCAATGTTGCGGAATAAAGATCTTTTGAAGAGGCAGGAATAGTCAAGGTGGCAAAGTCGTAAACGTCTGAATCAAATTCTGCTGCCACAGGAGGATTCAGGGCATTAACTTTCACTGATTCTATATTTGGATTGTTACCGGGCTTGAAGGCTGAGAGATCTGTTACATCCTTACCTACAGTCAGTGTCTTAACCTTTGTCAGAGTGGTCAAGGGAGTCACCTCATATTCAAAGTTTCTTCCGTAGGTTAAGGCAGTTACATCTGCTGAATCGCTGAACATTGATTTGCCCAGATAGCCCTTGCCGATAGTCAGAATGCCGTCGCCCTCTTCAAAAATAAGGGTCTTGAGAGAAGTCAGACCATCCAAAGCCTGAATCTCGATGTTTTTAACCGTGGCAGGGATGGTGAGCGAAGTTAAGCCGGCATATTCAAAGGCATATTTCCCGATTGTTACAACTGAAGCTGGAATTTCAATGGAAGAGAGGGCGGAGCATTGATAGAACATATAGTTTGGTATCATTGTCATTCCCTCCGGAAGAACCGCACTTTCAAGGTGGGTGCATCCATAACAGATATTATTGCCCCATGTCTTTACAGAGCTTGGGAACGCGATAGCCTCCAATGCTTCGCAGCCGGTAAAGGCAGATTCTCCCACTGTCTCCAACCCCTCGGGAAGAGTTATGGATTCAAGAGCCGAACATTGAGCCATAGCATAGTCTTCAATCGTGGTCACACTCTCCGGGATAGTGATTTTAGTTAAGGCACGGCAATAGCGCATAGCCGCATATTTTATGGTCTTCAGCTTGGAAGGAAGAGTAACCTGCTTGAGACCACGGCAAGAATAAAGCACATATTCCGGAAGCTCGGTCAAACTCTCGGGGAAAACCAAAGTTTTAATCTTGGGACATGTAGAGAAGGCACGGTCGCCTATTGAGGTGACACCGTCCGGAATATTGACTGATGAAAGAAGATTGGCATTAGCAAACGCTTCTTCACCAATACTTTTTATTGTTTCGGGGAGCTGTATCGTTTCAACAGTGTCGGAGAAATAGAATGCTTTGTTTCCAATAGCCACCACATCGTAGGTTGTGCCGCGATATTCCACTGTCGAAGGCACAACCACATTGGCCGGATAATCCACTGTCCCGAATAAGGGATTCTCCACATGTTCGGTCACTTCAACTTCTGTTCCCGATGGGAGGATATTGTAGCTTAGATCACCAACCACAAAATCTGCTGCCTGAAGATAGCCGGCACATAAGGCTGCCAGCCCGATTAAATAGGATCTTTTTGCCATAAGTAAAGTTTTTATTGATTAACCCTGGACACCGGGTGGGATATACAGGTAGTGATTACTTAATAAGAATTTTTGATGTTTTGCCGCCCGCAACTTTTATGCATGGAACCCCGCGAAGCGGCTCTGAAACCTGAACTCCCTGCATATTATAATATTTCACTTCTCCATCTTCATCGGAAACAATTCCCTCTACCCCCGAAGCATCGGGCAAAACAAGAGAGAAAGCTTCATTGGAGTTTGCGGAGCTTATCTCGAAATCGGGATTCCACATCGTATAGAGTCCATACTGATAGAAGGTGATGGTGTTATCTCCCAAGGTTCCGTTATATTGCGCAAAGCAGATCTCATTTTTAGATCTCCCCATATCGAGGAAGTATTTACCGAAACTACCAATCAGAAGCACATCATGGTTGAGGAGGCGCAGTCCGGTGCATCCCTCGCTCATATATACAAATTCCGGGTCGGAGATATCAAAATAGAGATAGTGGTTATGGCTCTTGTCGGCGCTATAAGCCTGCGAAGGCACTCCTGCCTCTTTCAGAGCCTTGCAGTAGGTTTCTCCGTAAGGATTCACAACCCTTATCTGCCCTTCGCGCTGCTTGTTGCGTTCAATCTCAACAGGAAATGTGAGAGGCGCCAGATCTGAAAACACCGATGCCACGAAGTCATCTGTCATTGAGCCCGTTCCCATGGGAATCCAATTCTCCTTATCATCGGGCTCATAATAGAAATAACATTCTGTATATTCCAACGGATTGGCCAGATCTTCATATTCATCGTAGGCTGCCGCGATAACGGTGTAGGCGCCGTGAGTCTTCAGCGGAACTGTTATTTCATTCCCCTCTTCTCTTGTCACTCCCACCTCATTTTCTCCACGGTCGTTAACAACACGGTAATAAACCACCGCTACATCTTCTCCTTTGAATATATCAAGTTTAGCCTCTTTATCGTTTTCGCCATACGACAATTTGTCGGCGTATATATCAAGCGACGCTCCCGGTGATGTGGCACGAGTGGCGGTTGACTTCATTTCAAGAAAGCGGTTTGTGTGTAGGCTTGCCTTGGCTTCCATGCCTATCCCGGCAAGGCAGAGCAGTGCACTCAATAAGTAAAAATGCTTCATATTTGTGTTTTTTAGTTTAAAATAAAATAGAAAGTGATTAGGTGATTTTATGTCAGCATAACATTTCGCTACATCACAGGAGGTCATTATCCTTTTTATACGCTTCAATACACGATAATATTATGCGTTTCTTACATATTTTTTGCAAATATAGAGTATAACCGACATTTTTTTATTGGAATATTCCAAAAAAGTTAAATTTGAACTTCAATTAGCTTTTTTTGTGTTTATTCGGATTGGTATCTTTTGAAATTTCGCTCATCTTTGCGACGGCAACCGGCGAAAACGGCACCAACTATTGGTTTGCTCCCTCCCGATTTAATATTGATGAAAACCTCCCTCTCGGCACTCCCCTTTTACTAAAAATTCACGCCGGCAAAGTGGTGGATGCAAAAATAGAGCCCGATTAATAATATTATCAATCGGACTCGGATAAAAGATGGAAAGGCAAAAATTTCTAACGACCTGTGGCCTGTAGATATGCGAGCTTCTTAATGCAGAATTGTCCGTAAGCCTCTACAAACTTATCCTGCGCCTGAAGATATAAGGTCTGGGCGTTCAGGAGGTCGGTCACTGTGGACATCCCGGCGTTATAGATATTTCTGTTTAACCTCAGATTCTCTTCCGATTGAGAAATCGATTCCTTTGCTATCTCCATCTGATTATAGGCTGTGGAAAGATCATTCCAGGCATTCGTCATGGCTATTACAAGCATCTGGGAGGCGTCTTCGAGTTGCGTCTGCGCAATCCGCGTCTCTATCTTCTTTTTCTTCATGTTGTGCGACCCTCCCCACCAATCGGTGAGAGGAATGCTCACAGTGACATAGACATTGGCAAACGTATGTCCTTGATCGAGCAGGTGTTCATAATTATAACTTGCTCCGGCAGCCACTACCGGCAGATTGCTTCCCAACGCCATTTTCTCTTCCAATTCCTTAGCCTTGATGTTTTGACTAAGCAAACTATGCGCCACAGTCTGATCAAGACAATCGTCGGGATTACGGTAGATTTCATTGGGAAAGGGAGGAACAACCCCGAGCTCAATCTCTTCGGCCACATCCACCGACCCTGCTGTTCCTTTACCGATATATTGCGAAAGCAACATCCGCAGAACGGTTATACCGTTATCGAGTTCGCTCCTATTGGCCAACATCTCGTTCCTTTTCAATTTCACTTCAAGCAAATCGTTGTTGGTCGTGATTCCGGCATCAACATAACTTTTCACTTGCAGAGTGAGGCTGTCGAGCATAGCGATTACTCCATCCAAGGTTTTATGCTTGGAATGAAGCGACACCAATTGCCAATAGTATTGCTCCACCTCTCGACGCACTTCATCGGAGGATTGACGCTGTTGGAGGCGACTCACCTCCTCTCCGACTCTGGCAAGACGATTCCCATTGACAAGACGGCCGCCAAGGAAAATAGGCTGCAGCAGATTGATTCCCGCCACGGAGCCCTTTTTAAGCAACCCGATATTGAAATCCATATCCGGCATGTCGGGGATTATCATTGAGAGCGGCAGATTAAAACTATGTTGCAACATTCCATGATTGGCCGCAAAAGCCGCTCCGCTAATGCTCACAGAAGGGAAATACTTTGTGAATGCCTCTTTAGAAGTTTCCTGTGAGGCAGCCAGCTCGTAAGAGCTCGTGCGCATCTTGGCATTGTTTTCAAGTGCCAATTTCACACATTCTTCAAGCGATAGCTTTTGAGCGTCCAAATGAGGCGCAATTAGAGTTATAATTAAAGCGGCTAAACTTATTATCTTTTTCATTTTGTTTCCTGTTTATCAGATTTTCTCGCCATTACTTTCCAATAAAGCACCGGAATGACGGTTACGATGAAGAAAAAGGTTATTATCGTTCCCCAGAAAATCACGGTTCCCATCGGTCGCCATAAGGGTGTCCCGGTGAGCACCATCGGCAATACACCCATTGATGCTGCCGCCGAGGTGAGGAAGATAGGTCTCATTCGGCGTTCGGCACTATGATAGATGGCTTCTTTTACGTTCATCCCTTCCGAACGTTGCAGCTCTTCAGCATAGTCGATCATGATAATCACATTCTCACAAGAATACCCATCAAAGAGATGAAGCCCAAAGTGCAGGTCAGCGACAGCACCTCCCCCTGAATAGCCAGACCGATGCCGGCACCGGGCACACATAACACTATGCAAAACAATAGCAGAGCGGCCGTGACCACATTCTTATAATGCGACAAGAGTATAAAGAAAATAATTACAACAGCCATGAGCAGAGCCTCTATAATCGGAGGCCACATCTCAAGCGATTGGCTATAATCCCCTCCATATTCAATTGTCACTCCTTCGGGGAGTGTGATTTGATCAATCTTTTTCTTTAAGTCGTCGGTGATGTTCAATGCAAAACCGCCGCGTTCCACTTCCGAACTAATAGTGAGACAAGGGATTCCGTTGCGGTGAGAAATCTGTCCATAATTCCACGACGGCTCCACCTCTGCCACCTGACGCAAAGGAGCAGATGCCACTCCCATCACTGGAAGCACCTCATTACGCAAATCATTAATGTTCGAACGTTCGGAAGTGGGAGTCCGGAACACTACGGGAGTGGCGTATGTGCCATCCCATAGAGTGGCAACCGGAATGCCAGTGTTGGTGTAGCGCATGGCCAAATTGGCCTCAAGCATCATATCGCTGAGTCCAAGTCGCGACATATTGGTGAAATCTGGAGCTACACGGGCTGCCACAAGCGGAGAATTAAGACTGCTGCTGATTAGATTTATATCCTCGAAGGAACGCATAATCTCTATCACAGTGTCGGAAACAGCATGTAGCTTGGAAAGATCCTCTCCTGATATTCTAACCTCTATCGGTTAAGCAGCATTGGAATAGGACAATTGTTTGAACCTTATTTTTGCTTCCGGAAAGTAATCCCGATATTTGGGGGTGTATTCGTTCAGGATGTCAATGGTTGCTTCATTGCTTTCCGTATTGACAATGAACTGAGCGAAATTCGGTCCTCCAACCTGAGGGGCGTAGGTGGTCTGGAAGCGCGGTGAGGAGCATCCATGGAAGTTGGCAACCGATACCACCCTTTTGTCTTTCCTTAAGATTCCGGCAAGAGAATCGGCCACAAGGTTCGTTTCGTCTAATGGAGTGCCTGTGGGAAGATAAATCTCCACCGCAAATTGATTTCGCTCAGCAATCGGCATCAGCTGCATCGGGCGCTGCATGAGCAACCAGCCTCCTCCAACAGTGAGCACCAATGCCAAGAGAAGCACAAACCAAGGGAAACGGAAACAGATGGCAAGGAGCCGGTCATACCCGACCTGCATTGCCCTCAACAATGAAAAATGTTTCTTCTGATTAGGCGCTGCTTCGTCGTAATCGGCCACCTTCGCCGGCTTGATGAATCGATATTGAAGAAAGGGAACAAGCAGCTCAGCGATGAGGAGCGACCCCATGAGAATCAAAGTTATGGCCCACGGGAAATCCGTAAGGAAGTCGCGGAACATCCCGGTCATCGTTATCAGGAAGGGGAAGAATGTGATGGAGATGGCAAGAGTGGCGGAGAATATCGACTTCAGAAATTCAGAGGCTGAACGTATGGTTGCCTCTTTTCTGTCCATTCCCTCCCCAATCAACTCTACATAATCATCAATAATGACCACAGAGTTATCCACAATCATTCCCAAAGAGACGATGAGACAAGCAAAGGTGACGGTGTTGAGCTCGATTCCGAACACATAGAAAAGACCTAACGAGATGAAAATGGTGATAGGAATTGTAGCAGCAGCAATCAGAGCAACCCTGATGGGGAGCAGCAGAACTATCACCACAATCACTGCTATAACGGCTATGAGCAATTCGCGCAGGAAGTCCATGACACTGCTGTTGACCACTTCTGGCTGATTTGTGATTCGGAAGAGTGTAACATCCTCCGGAAGTTCTTCTTCAAATTCGTTAAGCTGTTTCTCCACAAGACGTCCCATCTCCACGATGTTGTTTCCCTTCTTCATCTCTATGGAAAGAAGGATACATTTACGGTCGTTGTTGGTGATGAATGATGTGGGCTCGGGATATTCACGCTTCACCTCGGCTATATCTTTCAGACGAACCACTTCCCCTCCGGGTGCGGAAAAAACAATCTGATTGGCGATATCGGCCACTGAATTAAGCGGATTGTCAACATAGATAGGAGAAGTGTAGGAGTCGGAGCGTAACTCGCCGCCGGTGGTGCGCAGCCCTTTTGCAAAGAGATTGGCCGCCAAAGTCTTTTCGGAGATGCCGTAATGGGAGAGCTTTTCAGGGTCGATATTTATGGAGATCTGTTCGTTCTGCTTTCCGAACACATTCATTGTCCCGACGCTTTCCACGGTGCGTAGTCTGTCTTGAAGAGCGTCCATATAATCGCCCAATTCCCTATAGGTCTTATCCTCGCTTTCCATAGTGATGAGCAAAGCGGATGTGTCTCCGAAATTAGAGATAACCTCCGTGGCTAATACTCCGGGGGGAAGCTGGCTTTTAACCCCTGCAAGTTCCCGACTGAAGGTGTTCCAGAAGGAATCGGTATCTGTAATCTTGTCGTCAAGCTCCACAAAGATCATCACCATGCCGTTTGTGGCGTTGGAGGTCGTCTTCACCTTATTAACCTCTTTGAAACTGAAAACAAAATTTTCCAAGGGTTTCATCACTTGCTGCTCCATCTCCAGCGACGTGGCACCTGGGTAAACCGCCACTAAAACCCCTTCTCGGATTGTGAAGTTCGGAAACTCATTCTTATTCATGACCTGCAGGGCATATATGCCGAAAACCACAAGGACGCAGACCATCAACACCACTACATTGGCATATTTCACACCCCAAACAACAAGAGGTGAGTTTTTCACGGGCGGAAGCTTGGATAGCAACCCCCCTTCCATTTTCTTTTCTGAGGAATTATTATTTGAAGAATCCATGCAAAGGGTTAATTAATGGATTTTACTTTAGTTCCACGCGACACTTTCTCCGTGCCTGCCACTATCACTTTGTCGCCATCACTTAATCCGGATTCTATCATCACGCCTTCCGGAAGCATTGCGCCTACTTCGACGGCTCGTCGCTCTGCTTTTCCATTTGAATCAAGCCAAACGAAATGAGTGTTGTCGGATGCCAACAACACTGACGAGAGCGGAAGGATTATCCCCTCTGTTGATGACACATCAGCTACCACAACATCACAAATCATCCCGGGGAGCAGTTTTCCTCCTGTATTATACACCTGGTATTTCACCACGTAGGAGCGAGACAACGGATTCGCAACAACTCCCTTCTCAACCAATTTGCCTGTATATTTCTCCTCTGAAGTGGCATTGGAGGTGATCACGGCTGAGGATCCGTTAACAAATTTGGATATTTCATTCTCCGGAATGGATATTCCAACCTTTACTGAATGTATGTTCACCAATTTTACAACCGGCATCCCTGGAGCCACTGTCTGGCCAACCGAAGCTAATTTCTCGGACACCACACCCGACACGGGAGCATATAATTTGGCATCATCAAGGGCTAACTTTGCTATTCGGGCGGCGCTCTCCGCCTGGCTTAGCTTGCTCTGCACCTCCACCCATTTTATATCGGGCAATGAATTGGAGTCGTGAAGCTGTTTCATTCTGTTGTAGGCATCCTTGGCCTGGTTTAAGGTGGCAAGCGCTATGTCGTAGGCGCTGCGGAGTGACCCATCATCAAGAGTGCCTATAAGTTGTCCTTTCTTAATGTTGTCTCCCTCTGAAACTGAAAGGGTTTTAATGGTGCCGGCGGTCGAGAAACTTAACACTGTGCCGCTATCTTCCTCCACTGTGCCGGAATAGGAACGATTCTCCTCCACTCCGTTGTTGGTCACGGTGATTGTCTTTATTCTTACTGCTTCCCGTGTTTTTGTTTTCTCTTCTGTTTCTTTATGGCATGCACATAGCAAGACCAGCATAATCATCAGGGGAAATACCCCATAGACGGTTTTATGATTCATAATATAGGAATGTATAATTTTAGTTTAGATAAATTTAAGCGCAAAATTAGTGGATATATACGGTTGAATAAATGTCAGAATTAATGATAAAATTGTCAATTGGTTTGATTTGCACATTTAATTGTTGCTATTTGAGATTTTTTTTGCTTAATTTGTAATAAATACATTTTTATCAATGCAGCGTCCACTTTTCATAACCTACAATCAACTAAATATCGGAATCGATATCGGCAAGGTTTTCGAGATGACGGGGCGCTGTGCGTTTGCGATATGCACTGAAGGAAAATTTAAAATCAGGATTCTTAACGAGATTTATGAAGTAACTGAAAATTCTATGTTTGCCTGCATGCCTTTTGTGAATATCGAGGTGATAAGTGTGGAGAAGCTAAGCCATTTGATTTTCGGAAATATCCTGATTGAAGATGTGCTGAGAATGATCAACCAATGGGTCAATACCGATAACCTAAGCGCAATTCAGACTCATCCCATGGTGAAGTTGGAAAGCGACCAAATTAAAAAGATTATTGCCCTTATTAAGGATTATGACCAGGAAAGTAAGGAAATCAGTCAAAACCCCGGCAACCATATCTGCTCCCGAATTGAACAAGACATTATTGAATATCACAGCAAACTCATAGTGGGATATGTGCTGAAAGCTTATTTCGCACATATTCCCATGAAATTAACCGGCTATACTCATCGTGATGAGGTGTTCCAGCGTTTCATGCTTTCTCTCTACGCTAATTTCAGAGAGCAACGCGATGTGTTTTTTTATGCTTCCCATTCAGGGGTGAGCCTGAAATATTTCTCCACTCTCATCAAACAATTATCCGGGAAAAGTCCGTCGGAATGGATTGAGACAGTGGTAATAGGCGAAGCAAAGTCGCTGCTCAATGATCGACAAAGAACCATTAAGGATATCGCTGCAAGCTTGAATTTCCCCGACACCCCTACTTTTACCAAATATTTCCGACGAGTGGAGGGTGTCACCCCCAAAAGCTATCGCAATAGCATTCTCGACAACTGAGTTAGATTATAAAAGATAGCTCGGTTGTGGTTCTTACCACAACCGAGCCATATATTTTTTCCTATTATTATCGGAAATCTTATCAAAGACCGAAACGGAAACCGACCTGAGCCACACCTTGGGCTCCGAAGCCTACCTCTGCAAAGAAGGAGGCACTCTTGCTAAGATCAATCTGTGCGCCTAAGGGTGAGATCTGGAATGCGAAATAGCCCTTTGAGTAGTTGTCTCCACCTTTGGGCTGCATATAGCTGATGTCGGCACCCAAACCAAGATGAGCGTAGAGCTTCACGCTTTTTGCACGATAATATTCATAACGTCCGTTAAGCATGATTACGTGATAAGCTATGTGGCTTGCATTCTCGCCTCCCTTAGTTGAGGTGGATGAGAAAGTGTAGGAGGGACCTAACCAGAATTTGGGGGCAACTTTGAAGTTGACAGCACCAGTCACAGCACCCCATGCACTGTTCACACTGTGCCAACCGTCGTGCATATCCGTGGCGTCCATCTGGGTGTAACCACCATAACCTAACTGAATCTCAGCTTTCTGTGCATTGGCAGAGAATGTGAAAGCCATCACTGCCACTAAAAGAGATAATAGCTTCTTCATGACCTAAAATTTTTTACCTTAGTTAATAAAATTAGTTTGTTGTTTGCCTCGGATTCTTTCCGAGTCGTGAAATCGTTTGCAAAGCTAATAAAAAAAGCTCACAATCACAATGTTCTGGGCATTATATTTATTCTTATCCACACGTTTTAGGTTTGTAGGATATATGTTTTTATCGTAATTTTGTGGATAAGATAATTATGAATTCTCAAAATGGAGGCAGAAGATTTCTCGAATAGCGGTTATGAGTCGGGCTATGAACCAGACTGTAGCCCTTTGGATCTCCTTGCCGACAATGACTTCGTTGTCGGCAAGGAGATCTATGCTTCCACGTCGGGATTTTGCCGCCTTCACCTCGCACGCCGTCGCGGACGACTCTTCATTCTAAAATCCTTGCTCCCCGAGTTTCGCCATGATCGGACGGCTTTGATGGCTCTGGAAAAGGAATTCGATATCAGTTTCCGTATCATTGGCCCTGATGTGGCGCGTGCTGTTGATAAAACCGACATCAGGGAGTTGGGTCCTTGCATCGTGCTTGATTATTTTCCCGGCAAATCGCTTGAAGAAACATTAAGAGAGGAGGAGCTGCTTTCCTCAGCGGAGATTTTAGAAATAGTCACCCGCATTGGAGAGGCTCTTAAACGCCTCCATTCTGTGGGCATAATTCACAGAGATGTCAAGCCCTCGAATATCATCTATGATAAGACTGCGAAGTCGGTGGTATTGATAGATTTCGGTTTGGCGGATAGTTTCGACAGCACCTTATTCAAAGGTCGAGCAGGAACGCGAAGATATATGCGTTCTGAGATGGCTAACACCCCAGGAGCCGATTTTTATGCTCTCGGTGTTACTCTGCATCAGCTCCTGGAAGCCTGCAATGACCGAAAACATCTTCGGAAACTTAAAAAATTAGAGAAACTGTTATCTCGTGGAGAATGGCAGGAGGAAAGAAGGCACAACTCGCACAAAGGACAATTTCTATGGGGCGCATTTTGTTTGGGTATAGCCGGGGGACTGATTTTGCTTATTTCACTTTTATCTAAAAAAGAAGAACAGACCATCCCTCCTGCCCCTGATAAGGATACCAACATTGCAACCCACATCGAGGGGGTTAGCATAGGAAATGAAATTCCAAATCTTGAGAAAGAATTCGAATTGGTGAAAGAAGAGGACAAGACCGATAACCCTTCCGGCAAAAATGATGGCTCAGAAAATAATATTAATAATCCCTCTTCTACACCCACTCACTCCCCTACTGAAATAGCTATCGTCACGCAAAATGACAATCCCTTGCCCAATATTCAACCGGTTGTCTCTTCTTCCGAAATTAATAACCCGGACGCACAGAAAAAGAAATTGGATCTAAAAGACCCGGATAACCTTGATGAGGTGAATTTCCGAGGGTCGAACGATCCTATGCTCAAGAAAGTGAAGGATCTGACGGGCTCTCTGGATTTTTACTTGGCTGCACAAGAAAATAAAATTAGAAAGGAATATAGCGACCAGCCGGAAAAGATCGATAGTTTGTTGCGTGCCTTATACGATGAGAATGCCTTTGTGGCGCGAGTGCGTAAAAAGATGGAACCCATCCCGGATTCATGGAAAGATCCTTCCGACCCTCACCGACTCGAACGCCTTATCCGCAAACGCTACCAAACCCTCTACAAAAGCACACCTTGGGTAAAGAAGAAATGAGATCCCTAAGCAAAATATTTCAATTTATTGCAAGATATTGCAAACCTTGCTAAAGCCGATTACATTTGATGGTTTTTATCTATTTTTGTACTATCTACTCTTGCTTTGCAAGATATTACAATTTAAATAAAAACTGAAACGATGAAGAAATTCTTTTCACTCATGTTTGCACTCGTTATAGCGAGCTGTGCAATTTGTACTTCCTGTTCAGGGATTGGTGATCCCGACCCGGAGGAAGTGATGCAAAAAATCAATTCTGGCGAGAAGCTTGATGAAGGAGATTACAACACTATGATCGACTACATTAATGATTTCTGCGATGAAGGGGAATACTCTGATGGCTCCTATGAATCAGGCTATGAACTTGGGCAGCAATATCCATATTTCATGGCTTTTGGCCTTCGTCTTGAACAGGCAGTAAATTCCCATTCAGATGAACTCGAAAACCCTTCGGCTGCCCGCAAAGCCGTTTCGCGCCTCCAAAGAGCATTAGGACGCTAAAATGCTTCACCCCCAAAAACATTCTTGAGGGATAGTAAAAAATTGAACAGATAAATATGTCCGACATATTTATCTGTTCAATTTTTTACCGTTTTTCAAGAACACGGACAGTTCCCGGTTCGAAATTATCAATTATGGAGATATCTCATCGGCAAGGTTTCATATCTCTCTTACGTGTTTTTCCCATTCCCATGCCGATTTCAAAGTCTCGGCCAGACTCCGCTCCGCTTTCCAGCCAAGAACATCGTTGGCCAATGAAGTGTCGGCCCAGACAGCAGTCACATCGCCCGGCCGACGCGGAGCCATCTTATAAGGCAATTTTAGATTATTCACCTTCTCAAAGGTGGTGATAAGCTCAAGAACCGATACCGGATTACCGGTGCCGATATTGAAGATTTCATATTTCTCTTTCATCTTCCCGTCGGTCATTCTGTCAACCGCCGCCACATGAGCCTTCGCCAAATCAACAATATCTATATAATCGCGCAGACAAGTTCCATCGGGTGTGTCATAATCATTACCGAAAACGCTCAGACATTCCCGGATTCCGGCAGCCGTCTGGGTGATGAAAGGTACAAGATTGTTAGGCACGCCACGCGGAAGTTCACCGATAAGTGCCGAGGGATGTGCCCCGATAGGATTAAAATAGCGTAAGGCGATGCCATATAAATTTGCATAGGCCCGGCAACAATCACGAAGAATATCCTCCGCAATCTGTTTGGTGTTACCGTATGGAGAAGTGGCAGGCTGACGGGGCGACTGTTCGGTGACCGGTAATTCCTCGGCCTCACCATAGACTGTAGCCGATGAAGAGAAGAGCACATTAGGCCGGTCAAACTCCTTCATCATCTCCATAATATTCATGAAGGAAACCAAATTATTCTGATAATATTTCAAAGGCTCTACCATAGATTCGCCCACCGCCTTGTAGGCGGCAAAATGAATCACTGTATCGAAGGCGTAATTCTCAAACACCCGGCGAAGAGCAGCCTTGTCGCAAGTGTCAACCTCCTCAAAGGGGATCTCCCTACCTGTGATTTTCTCAATCCCCCTGACTGCCTCTTTCTCAGAATTGGAGAGATTATCGATTATTACTACCTCATAACCCGCATTTATCAGCTCCACAGCAGTATGCGAACCTATATATCCCGCTCCTCCCGATATCAGAACGGTTTTATTGCCTTTATTCATTCTTCTTTCTTATTAATTTGATTTATGATATTTGTGTGCGAGCATAATATAGGAAATTTATCCCTGAACCACCTTGGGCTATGGGGCTATCCCCTATTATATCTCTACAGGAAACTTGGAGGGAGTGGTGATAATAGTTGTGAGATTAACAGGAGGCAACACAATCTCTTTTAGTATGGAGTCTGCCATGTCACATCTCGCGTGAATCTCCCCTCTTGCCGCACCAACAGCAATTGTGGCCAAATACTGCAGCGGTTCTGTCTCAATAGTAAGAACATTATCGTGAATCAGTGAATCAAGTCCATTATGCAGGATTTTAAAATAACATTCCATGCTGAGTTCCATCACCTGCTCTTTTTCATTGCTGAATTCATATTCACTAATGCAGCAAATTGCTGAGTCTTCAATGCTTACTTTAAATTGAAAGGAAAGTGAGAACCGAAGGTTGTCAATCCTGTCAGTTTTTTTCAGCTGGAAACTCTTGGTGATTATTTTGTCTATTTTATAGTCCAAAACGCTCATTAGGATGCTGTTTTTATCATTCTTTCCACTGGTCCCTTACTTTTCGAAACGGCTCTCGAAGACAATGTAAGGTCACTCCCCTTGTAATTGGACGAGGTGTCTTCAAAGGAATTTAACTTAGAATAGTCTCCGATTGAAATATGATGTTTTGTGGAGTAGGTATAAACATGGGAAGCATCTGAATGAGAATAATTGTATTGACAATTAAATCCTCCAAGATATTCCTCAAACGTCAGGTCTCCTTCGATATCAACGGAGAAGGCCGCATTAACCTCAGCCAAGGCTGCCTCATCGGCTGTGCTGAAGAAATCCTCTATCCCTTTTATGATATTTGCGGCTTCCATGGGCGATTGTTTTTATCTAAGTAACTGCTGTTTTGCAAATTTAGTTCATTTTTATCGTAAAAGCAAATTATTATCTCCGGATTCAACAGCATGTAAGAGTTAGAAATGTGGTTAAATGAAACCCTTTTAGCATTACTTTTCACATTAAGGGCTCGGATTATTTTATTTGTTGCTACAATGAGTCCTTCCCCAATTATGAGCCCTCCAAAGATTATCATCCCAAAAATAATAGCCCTCTCCTAAAAACTGATATTTCGGTTCTTCTACGCCATTTTTCCCTTCTTCTTTTTCTTTCGATGTGGAGTTTAAGGCAGGAAAAGGAACACCTGTTTCTGTAAATTCAGGAGGGTCATATCTGAAAACTTGTTGACCAATGGTATTAATAATATTTGAACTCATTTTTGGCAATGATGAATTGGGGTATGAGGTTTTACAAAGTTAATCCAATATTTCCTAAATGTCAAAAATTCAACGATTTTTTCTATTTCTTTCCCTAAAGATACAAATAATAGGGTAATCTCCGTTGAGTAGTTATAAGAATCTTCCTTAAAATATTTATTATGAAACGTTCTCTACTATTTCTTCTTTTGGCGGCTTGCTCGATAATCTCGGCTACCGCCAAGTCTAAGGTCTATATGACCCGGGAAATCTCACCTGAAGCCCTCGTAAAAATATATAAAGCGCTCGACCGTCCGGCCGACGGACATCGCGTGGCCGTCAAAATCAGCACTGGTGAAGCGGGAAATCCTAATTATCTGAAACCAACATTGATTAGACAATTGGTTGACACCGTGCATGGCACTATCGTTGAGTGTAACACCGCTTACGCAGGAAAACGAAACACTGTCGAAGCACATTGGCAAACTATTCACGAACACGGTTTTGACTCCATTGCCCCGGTAGATCTTATGGATGAAGAGGGACAAATGAAAATCCCCGTTCGCGATAAACGCCATATCAAATATGATATCGTTGGCGACCATCTCCCACGATATGACTATATGGTGAATCTTGCCCATTTCAAAGGTCATGCCATGGGTGGATATGGGGGCGTATTGAAGAATGCCAGCATTGGAGTGGCTTCTGCCGACGGAAAAGCCTATATCCATTCAGCGGGTAAAACCGACAATGCCGACGAAATCTGGCAAAATATTGCCGAGCAGGATCTTTTCCTTGAATCAATGGCTTCTGCGGCACAAGGCGTGGCCGATTATTTTGGCGACAACATGGTCTATATCAATGTTATGAACAACATGTCGGTGGATTGCGATTGCGCTGCCCACCCCTCCGAAGTGCTGCTTAAAGATTATGGCATTCTTGCTTCGACCGACCCCGTGGCGCTTGACAAGGCTTGCGTGGACATTATCTTCAATATGCAACCGTCTGAAGGAAACGACAACGCTCCCCTGATTGAACGCATCAACAGCCGACACGGCCTTCACACCATTGACCATGCCGCCGCCATCGGTCTCGGTTCTCTCGATTATGAGATAATTGATTTGGATAAATAGTCACACATGAAGTTCACCTCCGCAACTTTTACAATCTTTTTGGCCGTCACTACCCCAACTTTTGCAGCCGTGGAACGCGCCGACAGTGCAAGCCTGCTGAATGAAGTGGTAGTGACGGGCACCAACTCCCGTTTGGAAAACCGTCTTTTGCCTTACACCGTCTCGGTCGTGGGTCAAGAAAGGCTTGAAGCCACGGGACAGACTCAAGTATTGTCGGCTATATCAGGGGTGGTGCCGAGTTTGTTTGTTTCCGAACGAAGCATTTTTGGCTTCGGGGTGAGCAATGGTGGCTCCGGGCATATCAAATTGCGCGGTGTGGGAGGCGATCGAGCTTCGGCTGTATTAATGATGGTTGACGGCCAACCACAATTTGCCGGTATCTATTCCCATCACGTTGCGGATTTCTATGACAAGGAATATGTGGAACGCATGGAAGTGCTCCGAGGCCCGGGGTCGGTGCTTTATGGCTCCAACGCAATGGCAGGGGCTATAAATGTAATTACCAAAAATCCCCGAAGCCATGGCATCAAGACTACAATCTCTTCTCAATATGGCTCCTACAATACATGGCTCTCTTCTGCTACCAACACCATGCGCTTCGGTAAATTCTCTTCTATGGCCTCGGTCTCCTATAACCGAACGGATGGAAATGTGAAGGACTTTGATTTTAGGCAGGCAGATGGATATGTGAAAATCGGATATGACTTTTCCACAGCTTGGAAAGCAGTGGCAGATTATACACTCATGCACTTCAAAGGAAACGACCCGATTTATCCCAGACTGACCAATCCTGAATCGACCGACATCTACCGACAGAGCATAACCAGAGGCGAGGCATCGATAAGCGCCACTAACCGCTATGACATCACTAACGGTTTGATAAGGGTATATTACAGCTATGGATCCCACTTTGTCGATGACCCACGCCACTTCCATAGCACCGACGACCGACTCGGAGTTATGGTTTATCAGAACTTCCACCCGTGGCGCGGAGCTGCCGCAACGGTAGGGTTTGACTTCGACTCTTATTCCGGTGAGATTCCCGTTTCGGGCGGCAACGATCATATCGCCGGCTCTTTAACAACTATGGAAAGGAAAAATATTACCGAATATTCTCCTTACATAACTCTGTCGCAGAGTCTGGTCGGCGAATTGATCAACCTTAACGGTGGTCTCCGGATGGCCAATAGCGATATGTTTGCAACCCAATGGGTTCCGCAATTCGGGTTTGCCCTCAATCCGGGGACAGGCCTCACCATTAAAGGTAATCTCGCGATGGGCTATCGCAATCCTTCGTTCCGAGAATTATACCTCTATCGCATGGCTAATCCCGACCTTCAACCCGAAAAAATGATGAATTACGAAATCTCGGTCGGAAAATACTTTTCCCGGTATTTCGCTGGGGATATCACAGCTTATTTTAGTAGGGGAAAGGATATGATTCAGGTTATTGATAACAAAAATGTCAATACCGGTAGCTTCATCAACAAGGGTATAGAAATCACAGCAAAGAGCAATCCGCTGGAGAATCTCTGGCTATTTGCATCCTATAGTTATCTCCATACCTCACTTCACAATCTTACAGGGGCGCCCCGAAACCAATATTACCTTGGAGGCGAGCTAACGCTATGGAAAAAATTGAAAATAGCGGCCGACTTAAAAGGAGTGGGAGGCCTTTATGTGGCAGACGACGTGAAGAATCAGAATTACGCGCTGCTAAACCTTAAACTCACCTACAGTATATGCCGCTATCTCGACATATTTTTGCGTCTGGAAAATATCACCAATGCCCACTACACAATAAACCGAGGCTACGACATGCCCGGCTTCACCGCCCTCGGCGGCTTCAAGATAAATATCTGACACAATATTCTACCTGTCTCTACAACACCTCAACAGCACCAAAAAAGAAGCGCAATTGAAAATCGCCGAACTCCTTTAAGATTCACACGGAAGTGAGACAAAGGTTAATGAAAGGATAACAAATAATCTCATTTTTCACATTCGGTAAAAAGTTTAAATGAGGTCAAAAGATAACTCCTACGTCATTTTTCCGGATTTTGGTATTTTAATAATATTTTTTTGATCTAAAAATCTGAATTAAGACACTCTTGCAGGATAATTGCGTTGTTATGCTCAGTGTCGTGAGATG
>CAZXGU010000011.1:0-32459 GCA_964640375.1 uncultured Sangeribacter sp.
CAGACATTTAGAATCAATTTTTGTTTTAATGGGAGTGTCTCCTGATGTATAAATGGAGATTCCCGGGGTTAATAATAAAAATATCTTAGCGCTCTCTATGCGCAAAGCGATGCAAAGTTACTACATATTTTCCAATCCTACAAATAAATAATTAATTTTTAAGGATTTTCGAGGGAATTCTACCGTAAATTTTCAATCATTTGCTGAATTACCTTTGCATCCACAGTTGAAAATTCTGATTTGTCGTAAACATTCATAAGATAGACCTTTCCTTCGGTTTGAGTAAAAATTACTGTGTATGTAATAACTCTTGCTCCCCCAGATTTACCTTTGCCTTTGGAAGATATGGCAAGTCTTATTTTGCGAATTCCCGGTTTTAATTCAGTTCCCTGAAATGGATTTTTTCTTACCGATTTAATAAACTCTTTTAAGTCCTCTTTAAAGGATTTGTACTTTTTATTAAGCGGTTTGACTTGTTTCTCAAATTCAGGAGTGGTGATAACTTCAAAGCTCATTTAAGAAATCTTCAGCTGATTTAGTGGGTAGTTCTCCAGATTCAATTTTCTTTACTTCGTCCCAGCTCTTTTTTATAGATTCTTTAAGGGCATCTATTTTTTTCTGTTGGTTATCATTAATCCGAATGTCTTCTGATCCAAGGCTAATCAATGTGAATAATTGATTTTTTCTTCTAATGATTATTTTCTCACCTTCGGCTGCTTTTTGAAAGCAGGAGGCAAGATTGTTACGATATTCCCTGACATTTAAGGCTTCCATAATTTTGTGTTTTATTTTTTACAAAGATAGTTGATTTATTATAAATAAACAAAGATGTGGACAAAAAAGTGTACACAAATATAATAAATGATGGTATTTTTTCAAAATATATTTGTAAATTTGCGATTAAATAACTTAGAAAAGTGATATGAAAATAAGTAATAGGGCGAAGCGTAATATGTCGATGACGCTTTTCTGTTTGGGGGTTGTATTGACTCTTTCCAGGATTTGGGATGTTATTATGGATCCTCATTCGGGCACGTGTTGGCTCAAACTGATAGGCATAATGATAGCCACCTATTTTTGCTTGGACAACTATCTCATCTATCGAAAGCGGCTAAAAAGGGTGAAAGAATTCGGAGACTAATATATATTTTGACCAACAACAATATATACTCACTTAACGTTTTATAATAAACTTCTAAATCTAAGATATATGGCACGACCAATAGCAGAAACACCGGTATTATATGGCGAAGATGCTAAAAGATTTGAGGCAATGATTCAAAACACCCAGCCCTATACTAAAGAAAAGAAGGCACATCTTCGTAAAACTTATGAGGATTTTAAAAGTAAAGTTAAAATACTCTTCTAAGAATGCTTGAATTAGTAAAATTAACTGAGGATTTTTCTTTATGCTCTTTCGATTGTGGTGATGATGATTTGAATGATTTTCTTTTGAATGATGCTAAGGCTTTTCAAAAGAAACAAATTGCTTACACCTATCTTCTTACGGATGAGGGAAAAATCCTTGCATACTTTTGTCTTTTAAATGATAAAATCTCACGGCAAGATTCCTCAAATACTATGTGGAAAAGAATTAAGAAAGAGTTTCCAATTGAAAAACAGTTTAGTAGTTATCCGGCTGTAAAGATTGGAAGATTTGCTGTGGACAAATCAATGAGAGGAACAGGTCTTGGTTCGGAATTAATGACCTCTTTAAAATTTCTTCTTCAAGAAAAGCATACAGTTTCTGCGTTTAGATTTATCACTGTTGATGCTTATATAAATGCGATTCCATTTTATGAGAAGAATGACTTTAAGCTTTTGATGCCTAAAGACCCCAATGAACATACCACAACAATGTTTTTTGATATGTTTTCTTTATCAGAGTAAAAATCCGTAAAATAGAATTAGGGAGTGATTGATTTAATCGAATCAATCACTCCCTAATTCTATTTTTTTGCTGATACCTCAGCGAAGGAATTATTAAATTTTTACTTTAATTGTCTTCTTAGCGGTGTGGATTAGGTAGAGGCCTTTGGATAGGGTCTTGAGCTCGGAGGCCGGTGCATTTTGCATTAAGCAATGGCCATCGAAAGTATAGACCGAAACAATTGTTTGGGCATCAATTCCAATTTCCGATAGACCGGAAACACCTACTGTAGCAGCCACTTCCTCGGTTTCATTATTATCGGGGTTGGTGTCGGCTGAACATGTTAGACGGCCTTTGAAGCGGAAAGTCTGATTAAGATCAGATTGCTCAGGGGTAACGGTGAAAGTATAAATATATGTTTCGCCCGGAGCAATAGCCTTGTCAGCATCAGCATTGATGATAGGCATGCCATTCATTACCAACGTCACCTTATAATTATCTATTGAGCGGAGTCCATTGTTATAGACAGTGAATTTGATCTTCGCATCCTGATCGGGAACCAAATCGGGCACTTCCAGGCCTACGGCCTCCAGGTCATAGTTTGGCAAATCGCCTTCGCCATCCTCAATGCGGATATTATCGATATGAATATTGAAACCGCGCGCAGTGGTACCTAAGAAAGAGATCATGGCAGATTCAGTGCAATACTTTCTCGGGATATCAATAGAAATTTCCTTCCAGCCGGTTGTTTCTCCCTTAGTGGTGAATTCCTTGAGAGTATGGAAATCCTGATCATTATTAGAAATCTGCACTGCCAAAGTCTCATTAGAGTTAGAGGTTGTGGTGTAGAGATAGAATTTAAGTACAGGATGATCGGCGCTGAAGAGATCAATCTTAGGTGAAGTCATTCTTTCCACGAGACCTGCGGGCTGGTCGTAAGCCACGAAAGAGGCGAAACCGCCGTCATTGTCCTGCGCTGTAGCATCAGGGGTAGTGGCTTGGCTCTGGATGCTCCAACGCATATCTGTGTGTCCGGTAACTCTTGAAATCACCCAAGGAGCATTTTCGAGGCCCTTATTAGAGAACGACTCTTTGAAGGGCACAGCCAAAGGTTCGCCCACAATCACATAGTCACCAATGGCGAGATCACCCTTCTGATTGCCATAGAAAGTCTGGATTTGATAGTAAACCATCTTCTGGGCTACGGCCTCAGTCTGAGTGACATCAGTGAAAGAATTAGCCTTGATCTTCTCAGCCATAACCGTTCCGTCGTTGCGAGTAATGGTATAAGAGAGGAAATCGGGATTCACATCGAGACCGGAAACAGTCTTGGCAGGAGCTTTCCAAGTCAGGAGGAGTTCCTTCTTATCATTAATTACCAGCTTGAGATCAGAGGCAGGGAGGGGGATATCGAAACCAACGAACACCGGAGCTGAGGCTTCAATTCCACGTCCAGTTTCATTGGATGCAATGACACGATAAGTGACATCGCCCGCAGGAGCGTTTTCATCAGTCCATTCAAGTTTCTGACCCGGAGCAGGATTATCGAATTTTTTCACGGGAGCAGACTCTGCATTTCGGAAAATCTCAACAGCAGAGAGCGATTTAAGCGCTGAGCCATCCTGAGTTTTTTCAGGAGTGACAAAAGAGATATTCACTTTTCCAGTTCCGTCGGAAGCGGGGACAGCCTTCAGGTCGGACACAGCAGCAGGTACACCGGCAGCCGCCGTGAGACGCACTTCAATATCGTCAACAATCAGGCGATAGGCATTAGCCGGCGATATGGCGTGGAATCCGATATAAGCCACTCCATTGGCATCGGTGGTGAAATCGCCCGTATAAGTCACAAAACTTGTATTTTTAGTGGTAGTGGCCGGCACAATAGTCTTGGTCATACCCTCGGCGTTAGGGGTTTTGCCAAACATCACCTCAAATCTTTCGGGAGATTCCTCGTCGAAAGCGCAAGCACGGAATGTGAGACGGTAAGTGGAATTGGCTTCAAACTTAATAGGAGGAGTGATAAGCCAGTTGTCGCTCTGCTCATGTTTATTATATTTCGACCAAGCGGCTTTCCAATGAGAAGAATATTCCCAAGAAGCCTCATCGCCATCGCCATCAATACAGGTGAAACCGTTCATACCCTCCTCAGTGTCGAAGGTCTGAGTGTAAGGCACATCGAAAGCTTCGCCGGCAAACCATGAATTAGAAGTAGCCATTCCACCCTGTTGTTCGCCGATAAAAGCTGTCACAGTGTAATAATAGTTGGCCATTCCTTCAGGCAAAGTTTCAGAGAAAGAGGTCTCTGCAAGATTTTCAGCCACAAGTTCGGCACCCGGGTAACGGACCACATTATATGTCAGCTTATCAGCCTCAATTGTTCCGCCATGCAGACCGGCAGAGGGAGCTTCCCAAGAGAGAGAAGCCACATTGTTTGAAACTGAAAGGTTTAGGTTAGCCGGAGCAGCGGGAGCATCGTTACCGGTGAAATGTTCCACAATTGTTTTCTCTCCTTCACCCACCGAGTTAAGAGCAAAAGCCACAACTGAGTGTTTGCCGTCGCCCAGATTGGCAGTGAATTCATCGGAAGCTCCAGGTTGGACATCCTTTGAATATATCTCCTTGCCATCTGCAAATACTTTCACGGTAAGATTTCCGGGGGCAGAGCCATCAAAAGCCTTTGTTGGGGCAGTGTATTTAAAATTGGAACCGTCGGCAGAGGCTACAACCGAGAAATCAGAGAGAGCGGCAGGAGCATTCAAACCCTTGGTCGGAGCTTCGATGAAAGCGCAGGTAAACTCTGAATTGTCGGGGAGGTCGATATAAAGATCAGCCTTACCGGTTGAAGTGTTCAGAGTGTAGATATTGGCAGTTTCATCTTCGAGAGTAGCGAGCCAGTAGATGATATTCGTTTCCGGGTCGATACATGCGCTCTGCATATATTTTGGCTTGATTCCGGAATTACCGATAGCCACATATTCGCCAGTTTCCTTATTGAACCGGTAGGTGATACCGGTGAGGAGTTCCACGCCATAAAGTTCGCCGAAATTATTAGCCACCAAGCAAGCCATATCCGGGATAGTAGCAATTTCAGATGAAGCACCGGTCTTGGGGTCAACGACAGCCAGCTTATTATTACCGCCATCGAAATTGCTCCAAACGGCCGCATAAATCTTTTTGGAAATGGGGTCGTAAGTCATATCTGAGGCTATGGTTTCCTGCTCATGCGAGAGGATTGGGTCCTGGACATAGCTCCAGTAATCCGTATTGACCACCATAAAATAATTATTAAACCAGGGCTCGTCAGTGAGGAGTTCGTAGAGGCGATAATGCACCTGACGGTCGGTGTAGCAACCGCCGCCGTTGGCGCGGAGGTTTGGGTGGGCATACATCTCGAAAGGAGTGGGACGGGCTTTAGAGATTTCATAGCAACCGTAAGGATAAGAAGCATCCTCGGGGAGATCCCACCATGAATCGGAATATTGCATCATACCATAAATCTTCGGGCCGTTGGCAGAAGCCTTAGGAGCGGCTTTGCGTTTTTTGCCGTCGAGTGGTTTATCGCTAAGGGCAGCGGGACGCTCACCGGAGATAGAGCGTGCCATTCTGTAGGAGGAATTCGAGGAAGCCTTCGGGGCCACTTCGAAGCCGGAATAAGCATGCACCCCAATAGCAGCAGCAAGGAGACATCCTCCGGCAATAATTTGATTTTTTTTCATAATGGTTGGATAGTTGGTCGTAGCAGCAACTGGAGAAGATTTAGAAAATTGATATACGTCACAAAATATAATTCATCTTATTCCCAGGATTGCTTACAACTAAAAAATTATTCTGGTTTAATTGCAAAATTGTTAAATTTTATTGAGAAAAAAAAGAAAAAGATAGAAAATTATCAGAAATATGAGATAAAAAGAATAAAAATGCAGTAAAAGTGCAAGTAAGGAATGAAAACTGATGCAATATATGTATATTTAATAAAAAAAAGTTAATGAATTCTTTGCAACACGGATTATAATATATATATTTGCGGTGAATACGAACGAACCACATTATGAATAATAAAATAAAGAATATGTTAGTCGGGGGTATGCTGGTGCTTTCGGGCGTTTGCGCTTATGGAGTTGCCGGCTATCCAGGAAAGATAGACTATCAACAGCCCGATGGGAGTCGGATTCAAGTTTTACTGAACGGCGATGAGCATTGCCATTGGTACACCACACCTGCGGGAGAGTTGCTGATGCCACTCCCAGATGGAACCCTTTCAGCAGCCGATGAAAATTATAAGGCAAAGCTTTCTCGCAAAAAGATAGAGAAAAAAGCGGCGACACCTTATACGAAATTTCCTACCGCCGGACGTCAGAAAGTATTGATAATCCTTGTGGAATATACCGACAAGCATTTCACATATACCGCACAGGATTTCAAAGATATGCTATGCAGTCCGGGTTATAATGGCTATGGAGCAGCCGGGAGTGCAACCGATTACTTTATTGAAAACTCTGCCGGAAGATTCATTCCCGAATTTGAGGTTTACGGACCCGTAGAGCTATCGAATGCCATGTCATATTATGGAGCCAATGATGATGCGAAGGCCCACGAGATGGTTAGCGAGGCATGCCGTCGTCTGGACTCCGAGATAGATTTCAGTCAATATGACCGTGACGGCGACGGCTGGGCCGATAATGTTTATGTGTTCTATGCCGGCCATGGAGAAGCCGACGGAGGGGGAGTGAACAGTGTATGGCCTCATTCAGCCAATCTATATAATAAAGGAGAGCGGCTGATGCTCGACGGGGTAAATATCGGTTCATATTCCTGCTCCAACGAATTGATAGGAGGGAGCAGCCGGCTGGTTGGTATCGGCACATTCTGTCATGAATTTTCTCATGTGCTTGGTTTGCCCGATCTCTACAGCACCAATAATAATTCGGCGTTCACTCCTTATTATTATTCGCTGATGGATCATGGCAATTATAACGGCGACGGGCGTTGTCCGTGCGCACTGACAGCCTACGAGCGCTACTTCCTTGGATGGTGTGAGCCACGCGAGCTACATTCCGACGGCTCTATCGGCATCGAGCCCATCTCCTCCAATATCGCCTACCGACTAAATCTTCCCGGCTATGAAGAGGAATATTATTTATTAGAGAACAGAATAAAGGAGGGCTGGGATTCCTATCTTCCCGGAGAGGGGTTATTGATATGGCATATCGACTATTCGCGGGATGTCTGGGACCGCAACGCCGTCAATAACGACGAAACCCGACAGAGAGTTGATCTTATTGAAGCAGACGGTTTGGCCACCATGGCATCATCCTCAGGCGACCCCTTCCCGGGGACATCGAAAGTTGCGACCTTCTCCAATTTCAGAGATCATACAGGAGCTAAATATCCTCATACACTATCCAATATTCGGTTAAATTCCGGGGTTTTGGAATTAGACTTCAATTCCCCCTCATCCCTTCCGGCTCCTATTCAGCGATTACGAGCAGAGGAGGTTGACGACAACGCCCTTTCCTTGAAATGGGATTCATCGGAAGATGCCGACAGCTATATTGTCAGTGTCTCATCAATTGAAGGTGGCCGCGAACGTCCGTTGGCACAATATACAGCTTTGGATGTATCCGATACTTCCATCCCTTTGAGCGGCTTGGAGCCATCCACCGAATATTTATGCAGAGTGAGAGGAGTGAAAGGGATATCAATATCCTCTCCAGGCACACCGGTAAAGGTTAAGACAATGGAGCCGGGAATAGGATATTTTTCACCGACAGCACTTGAGGCCGGCGACATAACCGGCGACAGCTTCACAGCGCGTTGGGAGGCAATGGATAAAGCAGAGAGTTATCTTATAGATTTCTACTCCTACGCAGAAGAGGCCACAGAGAAAGATGAATTAGGCTTTTCCTCACCGCTGACTCTTCCCGAAGGGTGGACGAGCACAGCCACCGGCACAATGAGTGTGAAGGGTTATTATGGGGCAGCGGCTCCATCGTTGCGTTTTTCTCAAAATGCAGAGATGCTTCAAAGTCCGACCTATACTAATGAGATAAGTTCTATTTCCTTTTGGGTGAGAGGATATAAAGCCGATGCGTCGGCCAAAATAGTGTTATCAGTATTTTCAAACGGTAAATGGGCAGATGCTTTGGAATTGACAGATATCAATAATTCCAAGGGAGAAGAGATGAGATGGACTGCGGAAGATGGTAAAAAAGGGCCCACCGCTTTACGTTTCACATATTATGGACCGTCGGGTTCCTCTGTATGTATCGACGACATAACGGTTAATTTTGGAATGAGTATGACCAAGAAATGTGTTCTTGCGAAAGCTCCGACAGGCTCAGAGACCGGTTATTCACTCACAGGACTTGAGCCCGGAAAGGATTACAGCTATGTGATTTATGGAAAGAACGGAAACAAAATATCTCTACCGTCGAATGAGATAAATGTCACCACGCTCGCCGGCCCGACAGGAATAGAAAATTTGACACAAGAGGGAACAGACTCAGAACGAATTTTCACCCTCACCGGAATTGAGGTGACAGGGAAGAGAGATTTAGAGCCCGGCATTTATATTGTAAAGAGTATGGGCAAAACAATAAAGGTTGTGAAATAAAAAAACTAACTACAGATATGAAAAGAACAAACAAAATCCTGATTTTGACGGCCGCCGCGATGATGACAATTCCGGCAGTCGAAGCAGGTAATGTCACTCCGGAAAAGGAGCGCCTGGCCAAGCACCAATTGCCATTCCGCCATGCACGTCCTCAGTCGGAAGGACTCTATGCTGTTCCTGTTAAAAGGAAAGCAACCAATGTGCCGACAATAAAATCAACAGTCGGGCGCCCTGAATTAATTGCCAACAACACTATGGGTAAAGCTGCCAACGGCTACGGTATGTATTCATTCTTTGCCGAGCCAAAGCTTTCTCTCGAAAAGATAGCCGAGACACCTCCATTCTTTGGCGGCGGGGTATATGTCAACGGTAAATATTATGCCTGCGACTACGATTATAACGATCAATATGAATTAGAGAGGTTGGAATGGTATGTTTATGATGCCACGACCTGGCAGAGAGAGAAGGTAGTGGAATGTCCGCTCGACTTCTCCTATATCGCCACCGACCGCACCTACGATGCAACAACAGGAAAGGTATATAGCGTGACCTACGACAAGACCGCCACATCCATTCAGCTAACCACCACCTCATTGGCCGACGGCAGCCCGACATTCGTAGGGAATCTGGAGAAAAGTGTGATAATGATTGCAGCCTCTCCCAAAGGTCAATTGTATGGAATCGACACAAGTGCCAATCTCTATAAGATAAACAAATCGAATGCAGAGCTCACGTTGGTGGGGAATACCAACATTTATGATGATTATCTTTCGGAATATACGCAATCCATAACATTTGATCCGGAAAGCGGAAAAATTCTATGGGCGGAATTTCATAGCGAAGGACTCTTTAGTTCCTCAGCATCTCTCTTTGAGGTTGATCCGGCCACAGCCGCCACAGTAAAAATTGTCGATTTTCCCGGTGAAAAGTATGTGCCGGAGATGGTTGGATTATATGTCACCGACTATCTACCGTCAGGTGTTCCTTCGGCAGTAAGCAATTTGGCAGTAGTTCCGGTTTCAGAAGGGTCGCTCGACTGCACAATAACATTCAAAGCGCCCACCACGACAACCGACGGCACAGCCATAACCGAAACCATGACTATGGAGATAAGTGTTGACGGCGACCTTTTGGATATTCAGGAAGGAGAAGCAGGAGCGACAATCAGCTGCGGACCCTTCCCTCTTACCAGGGGAGTGCATACTGTGAAGGTTACAGCCGAGAATGGAGAGGGAAGCGGACCGACAGCCGCACGAGTTTTCTTTGCAGGATATGATGTTCCTGCTGCTCCCAAAGGGGTGGTTATGAGCTATGAGAACGGTAATGCCATAGTGAAATGGACGGCACCGACAGAAGGCGCCGAGGGAGGCGCAATCCGCCAACCGATCACCTATAATGTGGTGAGAATGCCGGAAGGGAAAACAGTAGCAGAGGGAATCTCCGCCACCACATTCAGCGAACCTCTTGAAAAAGCCGCACGGTATTATTATGTCGTGACCCCCGTTTCTCCTGATGGAGAAGGAGTGGCAGCGGAATCAAACAGCATAGTGGCAGGAAGCTGCAATGTGCCTTTCGTCACCTCATTCGATACTCAATCCGACTTCGATTTATGGACAATCGTCGATGTTACAAGCGGAGGAAAAGTATGGAACTATGATGAAGAGAACCACCGTCTGCGTCATCCCTGGAGCATGGATAATCCAATAGATGATTATATCATTTCCCCGGGATTAAAGATGGATGGCTCAAAAACCTATAATGTTAGCTTCGATGCCTATCAAATGGTTGGAGGCTATGATGAGCATGTGATGCTTTATTTCGGACCCTCACAGGATGTGAATGAGATGCAAATGATACTCGACACCAAGAAACTTGGCGAAACGGCAGCGAATTTCGAAGGGACAATTGCGCCATCCGAGAGTGGAATCTGGTATATAGCCTTCCGCAGCACAGCGCCTCGCAATGGTTTCATGTCATACGTTGACAATGTGCGTGTAATAGAGAAGGGTTCGTCGGCCGTAGCAGCCGGTGTGACCGACCTTAAGGCTGAAGCAGCCGACGGTGGCAAACTTGAGGTGACAGTTTCATTCGATGCTCCCAAAGTGACCATGCAGGGATCAGCACTCACTGAGATTTCGCATATCGAGATATATCGCGGAGAAGGTTCAGAGCCGATAAAGGTTATCGAACAAGTAGCTCCTGGCGAGCATATCTCATGGGTTGACTCTTCAGTGAAGCGAGGCACACATACATATCGAGTGATAGCTCACACAGCAATCGGGGCAGGCGAAGTGGCCATGGCAAAAGTATTTGCCGGGGTTGATGTTCCTGAGTCGCCCGAGAATTTTACAGCCAAAGGCACTGAAGGGGCACGCGAGCTATCATGGACCGCACCCGCCCAAGGTAAGAACGGCGGCAATCTGAACGGTTTGCTCAGCTATAGACTTGTTCGCGTGGTCAATGATAAGGAGGAGATAGTGGAGAATAATCTCGAAGCCCTCTCTTATACAGACACATGGTCAACACAGGATCAGGCGTTTGTTTACTATAAACTTTCAGCAGTGACCACCGCCGGAGAGAGCGAGGCGGTATCGACTCAATCTTTTGCAGTGGGAAATCCTTACGAGCTACCATATAATGAATCCTTTGCAGGAGGAGAACTTCAGACACATCCCTGGTCTGTAGAGCAGGTTGTAGGAGCGCAAGGTTCTTGGGCGATAGCCAAATCGGGTGAAAATCCCTACATCACGGCACAGGATGGCGATAGCGGTGTAGCCACATTCGACGGCTATCATAACTGGTCGAATGGTGTTGAACTCCGTTTGATTTCTCCCACCATAGGAATCAACAAATATAAAGATGTTGTCCTCTCCTTCTATATCTATCATTATGATGGTTTGGCAGGATGGTGGCAGGAGGAGCCGGATCCAGTAGGGGAGAGCATGATAGTTGAAATTTCAGAAGATGGCGGACCGTTCAAAGCTATCCCGAATGCGGAATATACATTGTATAACTCCAAATCCGGATGGAAGAAATATGAGGTTTCACTCGATGATTACCTAAAGAATAACGGTGCGCGCATAGCCTTCCGCGGCAAGGGAGCCGGCAACTTCAACATTCATATCGATAATATCATGGTTGACGGCACCTACGTTGGCAGCGGTGTGGAATCTGCAACTGTAGAAATCGGAAAGGTTTATGGAGGTAATGGAGAGATAATCTTCAGCGGTCTGAAAGGAGACGTGACGATTTATGATATTTCCGGCCGTCAGATTGCCAAGGTCTCATCAGATTCAGGCAGAGTTGCCATGAGCCCCGGAGTCTATGCGGTGGTAAGTGGCAAAGCAGTGTCTAAAGTGATTGTAAAATAAAATGAAATCCATAATGAATTGCAGAAGGAGTGATGATACTTCTTCTGCAATTCAAAAAAATAATTATATGAATCGATTTTATACTTTAATGAGCATTCCGGCCCTGTTGGCTGCCTCGGCATTGTCGAGCGCGGCAGCCACTGCTCCGATATTCTCATTTGATTTTGAAGATGAGACATCGGTGACGGATAATTTTACCGTAAACAATGCTAACGGAGATGCGACAACTTGGAAATGGAATAAATATACCACAGGTTCCACACCCTATTATTATGCACAATGTTATGCATACGCCGCATCCTCCTATAATGATGCTATGACCACAAAAACGGCATATCATCTGGAGAAGGGACATGCCTACATTCTCAACTTCCAATCATGGGCAGACTCCACTCCGGAAGGAGCCACTTTAGCAGTTGGATATTTTTCAGAAGGGAATGAGGGAAATCCAATAAGGGTTGCCTCTACGAAGCCAAAGTATATTAATAAGTATCAAGCCGAGAATCCTCCTGTAACCGAGGCAGTTTTTGAAGTTGAAGAGAGTGGAGATTATTACTTTACCTTTATTGTCATAGCCAACAGTAGTTGTGGAGGTGCTGCCATTGACAATCTTTCATTAGTAGATGGCGGTTCGCCGATGACACCACAGCCGGTATCAACATTCACAGCCGAAGCAGCCGATGATTTCACATTAGCAGCCAATCTTTCGATCACACTCCCTTCCAAAAGCGTAACCGGTAAAGAGCTTCCTGCCGACGGAATCTCAAAAGTGGAGATATCTCGTGGCGGAACATTAGTTCAGACTCTAAACAGCGGTTTAACCCCGGGCACGACTATCAATTGGAGCGACTCTAACGCGACGGCAGGAAACAATACCTACAAAGTAGTGGTGTATAATGGCGAACTTGTCAGTTCAGCTGTTGAGACAACTGTCTTTGTTGGTCCCGTTACTCCAAATTCGCCCACTTCCGTTACAGCCTCAAAATTAGATGGAGGAAAGATTAAGGTGACATGGTCGGCACCGACGTCGAGTTTGGAAGAGCAGCCCTTGAAATCAGAGCTTATCACTTATAATGTGTATCGTAAAATAGACGAAGGTGATCCTGTGGTGGTTGCTTCTGGAATAAGCGAGACAGAATATGAAGATTCTTATACCTCCGACGATGCCGCGACCTTAACATATAGCGTTGAGGCTATTTATAGCGGACGCAAATCAGCGGAGGTAAGCTCGAATAGTGTAAAGGTTGGCAGCTATGTTCTTCCTTTTGAGGAATCATTTGCTGATGCTATATTGCCCGATGATTGGCAGATCACAACATCAGATACAGCCACCTACGATCCCAAGAGATGGAAAGTTGCTTCCAAGATGACAGCCTCCCCATCTGCAATTTCTTTTGATGCAGATGGAGGAATGTTAACCTACAATTCTGCTAATACTTCCAGGAATTATTGGTCACAAGCCATAAGCCCCGAGATAAAGTTGAATGGAGCTGCATCCCCTGTTCTCGAATTCCAATTCTATCATTCTTATAATTTTTCTTCTTGTAATGACAGAGTAGTGATAGAAGTATCGAAAGATGGAGGAGCCTTTGAAGAAATAGATGCAGAGCCTGTGAAGCGTTATGCTGCAAGCCAGGGTTGGAAACTTTATCAGTTCCCATTATCCGCTTATAGCGATGCAGGATCAATTAGAATCTCCTTCAAAGCAATCTCCGATTATGGTGCCGACATGGCCATAGATGCCATCAGAGTCTTTGCAGCCACAGCTCACGACCTTGAGGCCGGTGGGTTGGTTGCGGATACAGAGGTAGATGCAGGTCAGGAAGCAGAATTTACATTCACTGTAAAAAATGTGGCCTTTGGAGATGTAAAAGGTGAAGACTATACAGTTAAGACGTACCTTGGCGGCGAACTTCTCTCAACCCTCGAAGGCCAGGATGTTGCGGCAACAAAGAGTGTTGATTTCACATTCAAGGTTCCCTCCCATGCAGGGCATGTAGAGGGAGGTCTGCCGGTATATGCAGAGATTGTATATGCAGAAGATGAGAACCAGGAGAACAATGTATCAGACGAATTGACAGTCAATGTGAACTGTTATGGCGGCCAGGGCATAAGCGACCTTACCGGTAAAGTGGAAGGAAACACCCTTCGCCTCACTTGGAATGGAGTAGAAATTGAGAATTACGAGAAGCTCGAATCCGAACTTAATCTCGACGGAGAGGAAGACGTTATTTCTAAAGAAGCATTCGATGCCGACAACTCTATTGCATGGCCCTCTAAATTCACAGCCACCGACGGCAGCGAATGGGTAAATATCGATAAGGATGGAATTGATGTTCCAAAACAATATAATATGCCTGCGGGAAAGAGAGGATTTATGTATTCTTCCTGGGATATGACTGGAAATTCCAATCATAAAGATTACAGCGGAGTCCGTGAGCATGGTATGTTGGTAGCAGCGGCACCATCTCATGGAAAAGGCACTGCTTCAGACTATCTTGTATCGCCCATGCTTCCGGGTAAGGGAACACATGTTTTGGAATTTATGGCTAAGTCATATTCCGGTGCTTGTTATGCAGACTTCTATGTAGAATATACTACAGCATCTGAATATACAGCCGAAAATATTGATGATTTGTTTGAGCCGGTTGCAGGGAAGGTTCATATTGATGCCAACTTCCGGGAGGGTGGAAAATGGGAACAATATTCTTATTTGCTTCCTGCCGATGCTAAATTTGTTGCCATCCACTTTGTGGGAGAAGCAGGTGTGACATACGAGGAGGACGATTATGGCTATGGATACACAGAGGTAGATATTCCATCCGTTCTCTGTCTCGACAACATCAAGCTTCTTTCCGAGCCGATGGATAAACCGACCTATAATGTATATTATCGCGAGATTACCGGAGGCGAAGAGGAAGTAGCAACCTATGCTGCCGCTTCCACCAACGTAAAAGCACCTCAGAAACATAACGAAGCTCCCGTAGAGGAGAATGAGTATGTGCTTGCAGCTCCGGCAGTAGCCACAGACTATCATGTATCAGCCGTCTATCCCCAGGGCGAGACTTCGCTTTCAGCACCTTACAGATTGGATATCGAATCAGGAGTGGAATCAGTGCTGGCAAATGATAAGGTGACGCTGAAAGCCGACGGACGCACATTGCGAGCTTATTCAGCGGGAGAGGAAATCTCGATTACGGTTTATTCTTCCGATGGAATTATTCTTGCAAAGGATGTGAAAGGTTTCACTGCAGCAGCTGCAGGTGCTTACGTTATTAAAGCTGGCGAGAAAGCAGTGACAATAATGGTAAGATAAAAGAAGGTTTTCATTCATAACTTGTGGTAGTCGGGTCGTCTTTTTAAGGGCGACCCGATTTTTTTGCTCTTTCCTGTCACAAATTCTTCAAAGATGAGTTTAAGATAATACAAATTATAATTATCTTCGAAATTTAGAAGGAAGAAACAATGAAAATAAAAAAGTCGGTCATAGCAATCTCTCCATTGATGGCAGGGCTCCTCGCCACGGGAATCGCACAAAGCATATATTCCATGCCTACTACACTTCCCGATGAAGCGAAAGGCGCTTCAATCTCGAATGATACCACGGCGGTGACATCAGATAATGAGGATTACACCGAACTCGACGAACTTGTTGTGGTGACTCGGCAGAAGTTGGTCAAGAGTGACGGAGCTACACTGACTTATAATGTGGCGGACGATCCGGATGCCGCCAGTTCTAACACCCTCGATATTCTAAGGAAGATTCCTGGTGTGACGGTGGATGCTGAGGATAATATAAAGGTGAATGGGCAATCCAGTTTTAAAGTATTGCTCAATGGCAGGGAAGATCCGATGTTGAAAGGTGATTTGAAGACCGTTCTTAAATCTTTTCCGGCAGGCACCATAAAGAAGATAGAGGTTATATCTGAACCAGGCGCGAAATATGATGCCGAAGGAACCGGGGGAATATTAAACATAGTGACCGATAAGTCTAAGACCCTTTCGGGTTTTATGACCCAGTTCGGGGCATGGGTAAATGCTTATCAAGCCGGGGGATATGTTAATGGTCGAGCCAAATTCAATAAGGTGATGTTAGATGCCAACGTTACATATAATAATGGAAAATGTTGGCCACGAAGTCAGAGCTCCGAGCGAACAATAGAGAGCCTGAACGGATCGGAAAATCATCTGATGACCGCGCGTCAGAAAGCGAAAACCGGGTGGGATTACACCGGAGTTCGGTTAAATATGTCGTGGGAGCCCGACTCGTTGAATCTCTTTACGATTTCGGCCAATTACGGCTATAACACATGGGTGAACAAAGGGAATGAGGATCGCGACATGAAGCGTCCTGCTCTCTCCACTCTCTGGAGCCTTCATCGTTCGTTTACCTCCGGAGGAAAGTATTCCTCAATAGGAGCTCAGCTCTCCTATCAGCATAATTTCGGCAGGGACGACCACACTTTGGTTGCATCCTACGAGTATGATTATGGCGGACAGAACTATGACACAGACTATCTTTTGGAATATATCACAGGAGAAGGCGACGAATCTCCTTTCAGTTCGGAACACACCGCCACCTACAGAAACTATCATATCATGCAGCTCGACTATTCCAACAAATTTAATTCCCGTCATCTGTTGGAAGCCGGAGGGAAAGCATTTCTGAATGACAATGTCAATACAAGTCGCCCTCTCTTCGGGCAGACCCCTGAGACAGCTGTTGTGAATGAAAACGCAGTGGTGAAAATGGATAGAATTATGAATGTGTATGCGTTGTATGGCTCCTATACCTGCAGCTTCTCGAAATGGAATGTCAAAGCGGGACTTAGATATGAGCATACCCGAATGGGAGGGGATTACAGGATAGGAGACTATCCCAACTTCACCACTCTGCTCAATGATATTGTGCCCAATGCAGCAGTGAGCTATAACCTGGCCGATGCCACGAGTCTTCGATTGGCCTACCAGATGCGTATATCTCGACCCGACGTGTCGCAACTTAATCCCTTTGTCGATCGGCTCACTCCGGGGCAGATTCAATATGGGAACCCGGATTTGAAAAGCGAGAAAGGCCACACTTTCAGCCTTTCATATTCCAATTATGAAGGGGCTTTTTCGGGGAGTGCAAAACTCACATATCGTTACGTAAGCAATGGAGTGAACGATATTATCTTCATGCGCGACGGCGTGATGAATTCAACCTTCGCCAATGTGGGCAAATCACACACGGCAATGCTGGATTTGTCGGGCGACTGGGATATCACTTCGGCGTTGAGATGGTCGGTGAATCTATCGGGCAGTTATGAGCATCTGCAGGCCGACTCCGAACTTCTGAAAGCCAAGAATCATGGTTGGCAGACTTATCTCTCCACCAATATCAACTACGAGCTTCCCCGCAAATGGCGCCTAAGTGGATATGGAGGATTTTGGACGCCCTGGATCGACCTTCAGTCGCGAGGCACAGAAAACGGCTATTATTATGGATTAGGTGCTTCCAAATCGTGGCTTAAAGAGGATGCGCTCACCGTTCAGCTCAGTGTAAACAGTGTTTTCCCGACCCATAGGACCAATTCTTATCGACAGGAGGATGAAAGCGTGCGGCTGACCTATAAAGGGAGATATAGCCAATGGAACGCGGGGCTGAGCATCACCTTTAAATTTGGAGGTCTGCAGGCAGGTGTGAAGAAAACGGCTGCCAATGTGGAGAAAGAAGCTTCCACTTCCGCGGGGTCGAAGGGAGGAAACTGATGAATGGGAGAAGGATGAATAAAATATAAATATTCAAAGAATTTCAATAAACGTTTTCTCCGGAACGTTGTCGTTATAGAAGATGGAAGAGAAGGAATTCCGACAAAAGGTTATGCCGCTTCAACGCTTGATGTATTCATTGGCTCTGCGGCTCGGATTGCCTCCCGACGATGCGGCGGATGCTGTTCAGGAAACACAGTTGAAGCTATGGCGCGGCAGGGAAGGCATCCCGGAGGATATGCCCGGCATGAAGGCATATTGCATCACCTCTATAAGGAATGAATGTCTTTCTCTTTTAAGAAGAAAAAAAGAAACTTCTCCTATAGAGACTGCGACTGGTCTTAGAGCTGAAACGGAGATTTCAGATGTAGAGGCGAAAGACACAAGGCGAAGAATGGAGCAATTCATTGATTCCCTTCCGGAAGGACAACGCCGCGTGATCCGTCTGAGCAGTTTTGGCGAATATGACGTAATGGAGATATCGGAAGCCACGGGTTTCACTCCAGGAAATGTGCGCCAACTTCTTTCAAGGGCTCGAAAAAGACTCCGCGAGCTTGTTGCAAATATAGACTAATCCTCTAATCCTCATAACAACCTCTTAAATCCTCAAAAAATGAAAGAAATAAAAGAACATAATAGAATAAGAGCATTGCTTAGCCGATGGTATTCGGGGGATACATCACCCGATGAAGAACGTCGGTTGGCTGAGATGTTGGCCAACGCGAAGAATTTGCCGTCCGATTTAGAGGCCGACAAAGAATTGTTTGCCGAATTATATTCAGGTGAAAGCGATGCCGAGGAAATGCCTGAGTTTTATTCCACGCGTATCAACGAAGCGTTGGAGAATGAGATGGCAGCCGACAGGAGAAAAGCCGTTGCCGGGACGATATCAATGAGAAAATGGATCCTCAGGGTTGTGTCGGGAGTGGCTGTCTGCTTGGCATGCGCCTTCTTCACCATGAAGATTATTGAAAGCCCGAAATTGGAAGTTGATTCGGCGGTCGGGATAGCGAAGAATGATGAGATTGAGAAGAAGGTGAAGATCAGCGACGACACTCTTCAGAATCATTACCTCGCTTTGCAGACATCCCGCCAAGAAATAGCTTTGGTTGAGCAGTCTGTTCCCAGTCTTCGGATCTCGGGGAAGAACGAAGCGGCAAAGGAAGGGAAGAGAATAAATAAGGAAATAATTAAAGAATCTTCTTCATCGGATTCCAGGGAAACTGAATTTTTTGAAGAGAGTTCATATCTTTCCTCTTCCGATGAGGCTCAGCTTGCAAAGGGCAACTATCGTGTGGTTCGCGACCAGAATGAGGCTGATGAGATAATCAATTCTATCTTTAACCGTTTGGAATCTAATGTGGCGATGGAGTCGAGTAAGATTTCAAAGATAGAACTTGAATACGATTCGGAGATTTCGCGTCTTTCCGGAATAGAGAATGTTGGAATGTTTAAAAACTATGACCATGAAAAGACTCCTTTATAAAAATAATTTAGCTAATATAAAACAGATGAAACTACCGGTTCGAGGATTGATAACAGGTGTTTTAGTGATAATGGCATTAATCTTATCGCCAACTATAAAGGCAGAGGATATATTTGCAGAGCTCACGGAACTTCAACAGGTGGAGAGTTCCTACGTGTCTGGGCGGTTCTCCCATAATCAGAAGATGTGGACGAGCCGAAGCGGTCAGCGACCCATCGACCTTAGCGCAGGTTTCTCGGCTCTCTATAGCTATCGTTGTTATTCGCAGGAGGCTGTGGATAAGGCACGATCTTTATTAAAGGCATATCTGAAAAAGAATCCGAGCGTGGAAGTGATGATGCGGTCGAAGGATTTGGCTGGGGAATATGTGATTTATGAAAAATTTAATAAGGATGATAAGTTGGTTCAGATGGTGATATGGAGCAGCGAAGGCCCTCATCTTTGTGAGATAGTGGTTGTGGATTGGAATGACGGTCTAAAGAAAAAGAGCTCAACCAACCATGAGGAGATCGTTATAACTCCGTTCATCCAGGATTTTGAATTCGCCTGGGATTTATCCAACATGCCCGATCTCTCCGATTTCTCCGATTCTCTCGTTTTCTCAGATTTATCCGAGTTGGGAGAATTAGATCTATCAGGATTGGAGGAATTAGATTTATCGGGCTTGGAAGATATAGATTTCTCAGGATTGTCGGAAATGTGGGGTGGCTTTAATGGTGGAGATGTGATTATTATTAAGCCTGATTGGAATAATAATATGGAGGAATAGGGAGAGGTTATGAAGAAAATAATATTACTTTGTTTTGTTACAATGATAGGTATCATGAGTTGCAGTTCGGCTCATGGTGCGACGGATAATGAAGGGGATTATTACGGCAAGAATAATTCCGAGAAAATAAAAAAAGTAACCGGCGAAAGAAAAGTAACTGTGCCGGTGAGTGATTTTGTGATAAAGATTGCAAGTTATCTGTCGGCTGATATTGAATATGCCAATGATGGCAAGAATCAGGTAGAGATAACAGATGTCACCGGCTCGGGAGATGTTATCGACAAGATAGTGATTGAAGAGAAGGGGGCAACATTGAATATCCGTTTAAAATCCGATGTTCATAATATTGATCTGAAGGGAATCAGGATAAAAGTGTCTCTTCCGCAGGTGAATGAAGTGACTCTCTATGCTTCTGGAGATTTTACGGCTCGGGAATTGTCTTCCTCTATGATGTCGCTGAATATTCTTGGGTCGGGAGATATGATAATAGGAGGGATAGCGGCTCCATCCATAAAGTTTCTTATCCGTGGTTCAGGAGATGTTAAGGTGAAACGGGCGGAATGTACGAACATACAATTCCTGACACAAGGCTCAGGCGACATTAATGTTGAGAAAGTGGAGGCGGTTTCGATAAATACCACTGTTCAAGGTTCGGGTGATGTATGTCTTGAGAATATTTTGGCCACCCGGGCGGAGGCCTTGGTTCAAGGTTCGGGCGATGTGATTTACAAGGGATTGGATGTTACGTCTTTCCAAGCCATTGTGCAAGGTTCGGGCGACATAATGGCCTCCGGCCAGACTTCCACGGCTTTATTGGATGTGCAAGGCACCGGCGACATCAATATCAAGGGATTGAAATATGACCGAGTGTCGAGAAATAAGCAAGGAGCCGGAGAGATATATTAAGCTCCATTCCTCCAAAGTTTTAGATCCCTTGTAAAAATCCAAAGGAATAAATGGTCAATTTAGGAAAAAATCCAAAGGAATAAATGGTCAATTTAGGAAAAAATCCAAGGGAATAAATGGTTTAAGATTGGGATAAGCCTTATTTTCCGGAGGTGCCGAAAAAGCGGCACCTTTTTCTTTTTTCCGGCGCCGGGGGATTATCTATGGGGATGGCGCTGATATTAATTACATCGGTAAAGAATAGGCCTTTGGAGAAGGAAAGCGTTATGGGTTTGTCTTGCTTGATATGTTGGTAGGTGGAATAGGGGAGCTGAAGATTCTTTTCTTTACCGGAATCTAATTTCACGGAGATATAATATTCATTATATTCCGCTCCTGTCACATATCTGTTCCTTCCCACTCTTTGCGAACGATGGCGAATCTCTCTATATTTACTCATAACCATAGCCTCTTCCTTATAGCTCTTCTTGTCGGAAGCTCCGGCATAGTTTAGAGTGTAGAAAAGTCCGGCTATCAGGAAGGTCGCGAAAATGAAATTAGCAAGGAAGTTTGGGAGGAATCTCTCCACTCCTGTCACTTTAGCCCAATATCTCCAAAGCACTGTTCCGGTTGCAGCCGCCACGAAAGCGGATATGGAAAGAGGAATCCACCATTCAATCATGGTGACAGATTGCAGGCCTATAACCGCTCCGATAGATAGGATCAGAATAAGGACAAAGGCTAAGAAAATGAGGAGAGACTTAACTTTTATGGCCATGGGAATCACTATGTGATTTATGGGTAAGATAGAGAGCACCCGCAATTAAAAGGATGCCAATGGATAGATATAGGAGGGCGGTGGGTGTCCATGCACTCTTTGAAATCTCAAGAGTGTGCTTGAAGAATGATACTATCAACACCATAAGAATAACCTTTCCCAAAGAGGATTTCAAATCGTCAACAGAAGAGATCTGCAACCATGATGGCCTTGTGTCGTGCTCGCGTTCTATGGGGTCGATCTTGGCAATAAACAATTCATAGACACCGACTCCGAAGATTATAAGCACCAATGCAAACAGGAACACATCGACTGAGGAAACCAAATGCTCGAACAACTCTTCATAATCCACTTCCACTCCATTTGCCGCGTTGACTGAAAAATCAGCAATTGCGTGAAACACTATTATCGACCCCTCGATAAAGAGAGCTATAGCGGAGACTATCGCTCCAATCACAGCTAAAATGGAAAGATAACGAGAACTGTAAAGAAGGTTCTCGAATGTTCGGGTGCGAAGGCTTTTATATTGTAAAACTTTCGGGAAATTGATAGAACGGCTTTTCAGATTTTTCAACAAAGCGCTGTCGTAATCATCCAGATGCCCGCTGTATTGAATCTTAGCTCGCAGCCATTTGGCTTCCGACTCATCAATCTCCCCGGGCGACTCCTCATCCTCAAGGAGGAAATTGGTTATGGCCTCAACAAAAAGAGGTTGAAATTCCTGATCCACGTCGCCGCGCGTAGCCAACTCCTTCAACTGAAAAAGGAAATTAGCTTTCTCAAGAGTCATCCCTTCGTCATCATATATTATTTTCCGGAGTTCATTCACCTCCTCTTTGGTTAATCGGCCGTCGCTGAGGATTCTATTTCTAAGTTCCTTATAGTTTATCATTATTTCTAAAATGTTGTTGTGGTTAAAAGATTGAAAATTTATTTGATAGCTTTTAATCTCCGGAAAAGTTCGGAGTGAGGGAGCGCTACCGGTTGGTCGCTGCCGGGGTCTTTCACAAAGACAGCGTCTTGCTCAAGATGAACCGTGTAAACAGCCCGATTGGATGTTGTGACGCTGTAGTCCTCCTGATTATAAAGCGCATTGAGTTTTGAAATAGAGGTTCTTATCTTTGAAATCATTGTGAGTCGGGCGGTGGTGAGGTCGGGAGTATCCTCAGGTTTTCCTCCAAACAATTCATAGAGCATTCTGTATCTCTTCTGAATTAACTCGACTCTTTTATTATAGGCCTCTATCTCCTTCCGGCTCTCAGGTTTCACGAAATCGAGACCCTGATTTCCATAACAAAGGAGAAGAGTATAAAATGCGCGTTCGCGCCGCGTCATTCCCATCGCTACGGCATCAATATCGGGGAAAGATATTTTCGACTTGAAAGGGTCGATTATCACCCGGCTCCTGATGTTGCGGCGCACCATGAAGATATCAAGCAATTGTTTATAGAAACCATGAAAATGGAATTGATTGTCGCGCTCCTCAGAAGTTCGGATCACATATATATCCGAGCTTAACATATCACAGAGGCGGTCGGAAAAATCCTGCACGGTTTTCAGAATCTCTTTATCAACCTCAATTCTCAGATAATTGGCAAATTGCTCTTCCCCCACAAAACTATTTCCGATTTTTATTAGAATGGATGGAACAGTGTTGCGAAGTTCGGTTATTTCACATTTATTGCAAAGTATATCCTGACAGAACCGCCCTGTGGTCATTTCCAAGAGCGAATTAAAGATATAGTCTAATCCTTCATCACTTGTGGAGGGAGAAAGGAAACCGAGAATATGTTTAAATAGGCGAGGGTCTGTGTCCCGGTAATGCTCGATTATCTTTGGGATATAGACAAAGTGGAAACCGGCCAATTGAAATTCCTTGAAGATTGCACGATAATGGAGCTTGATTGCGCGGTTTGTTTCTTCATCGTAAAAGTTTTCGATATAGAGAGCCGTTGCAATGTCGATATTGAAACTTGCCTTAGGGATTGAATAAACTTCTCCGAAGAAAGCGGAATTTGGATCGAGCATTATGGCCAAAGAGATGAGAAGAAGAGCTTCTGAATGGGCGCAAAAACCGTCGCTTACCGTCATTTCCCTGCAGTCGTGAAGCAGGTCGGTTTTCAGATTCTCTGTTTCCGAGGCGCAGATGATATTGAGAGCCTTGGCGAAAGAGAGACCCGCGGCAGCCACCTGAATCTCTTTATTGATCCCATATTTGTCGCAGACCTTCTTCCAAAACTCAATTTCGCCTGTATCCACTATGCGGTCAGCTTTTATGAGATCGGAAATGATCCGCGCGATAGCTATTCGTTCATCTCTGGTCATGTCATTTTTTATTATCGAAAGTCACAAGGAAAAATCTTTTCATAATTTCTTGACAAAGTTAAGCAAAAAATGTGATTAAAGAAAAGGATGTGACCCCAAATGAGCCACATCCTTAAATATGATTGGTCAGCGACGGTAATGATAAGCCGTCGAAAAGCTTATTTCAGAATCATCTTGAAGACTTTTTCTCCAACGGTGATTATATAATATCCAGCTTTGAGTTGGGGAATGGTGAAGCTTCCTTCACAGTTGTCTGCTGCCATGAGGCATACGCCCGTGAGATCATAGATCTTCACATCCTCAATTCCTGCGAAATAAATCACTCCATCTTTAATGGAAAGCTCGTCGGAAGCGATCTTTTCGATGCCTGTCGGGAGATCGATATCGGCTGCTTTCTCAAATCTGAAGGCTGCCACACGAAGACCTCCTCCGTTGGTAGCAGCATGGAGAGCCACAGTGTGAGATCCGGCTGGAAGTTTAACGGCGGATAAATAGCGCTCATCATCGAGATCCACCACCTCCTCTGCATCTCCCTCAACTTGGCTCCTTGCCTTTGCTTTTACAGGAGCTTCTGCAGGAGCATCTTGCTGCCCAACTGCCACATAGAAGGAATATTCTTTGGGGTCATTATTTGAAGCATCTTCCGGGATATCAACAGTGGCGACTTCAGGCAAGAGGGTATGATCGCTGCCGGGTCCCATTTTCACAGAAGCAGTGTAATTCTTCTGGGGTGCCATTCCATGAGGAGTGGCTTCAAAAGTGACCTTATACAGTTCGCCTTCCTTTATTTTTACAGGAGGAGCGATGATATAATCGTCGGCCGGTTTGGATGTCGAATCGTGAACATAGCATAAGAAGCCGTTGCTGTTATACCATCCATTGCTGCTATACCAACCTTTATCGGTGAGGTCATTGTGAGTGTCTATGATGGTCCAACGCTCATCGTCGGCATCCATATTGAGAGGAGCTGCTATTCCTCCTCCAATCCAAGGACTGAGCACGGATGCATATACTTCGCCATGTCCTTGACCATTATAAGTGGCATAAACGGTGTAACGGTAATATCCGCCAGAGGGGAGAAGGTCGGTGAAGGAGCTCTCTTCGCCTGGACGGACCCCTTCTGTAAGGGTGGCAACCACTTCCTCATCTCTTTCAATTATGATGCTTTCGATTTCAGTGAGAGCTTTATCAGTGCCATAAATTGTAGAAGGGTTCTTCCATGAGATAACAGCTGCCTCTTCATTTTCAGAATCAGGTGTCACCTTCAGTTGGGTCACATTTGCAGGATAGGGGAGCAATTCCTTCACATCAAAATGGAGAAGCTGGAGTTCGCCAAAGTCGGAGGTGCGAGTGCCAACCTCTCCGAATACTATCTGATACATCCCTTCCTCCTCAATTGTGAAGCTGCTCGATTCATTGAAGTTGCCATAATCGTCAAGATTCTTTTCCAAGAGAACAGTCATCTCCGATTCATAATTATCCGCATTGAAAGAGCCTGCCTTTACATATCCCACCACCACAGGTATCACGTTATAAGAGGCACCTCCGGCGAGAGTGTATGAAATCTGGTAGGACCCGGCAGAGAGATTGAGATAGGGCGAAAGGATGAAGTCTTTATATTCGCCTGTTCCACCCTCAATAGTGAAGAATGAGCCTGAAGGATTGGATCCATGATAGAAAGCTTTTCCATCGTGGTTTCCATCAATGGCGAAACTTTCCCATATCTCGACGGCTGAATCGGCTGTCTTGTCAAAATTAGTTTCGTAGGGGATGGCTACCGTGGGAGCTCCTACCCAGCTTGATTTTACCGACACAATATCTGATTTGGCCTCACCGTCGGCAGATTCAACAATAGCAGAAACATTGTATAAACCTTCGGAAGGAACGGCAATTGTGCATGTTTCGCTTCCATCTTCCACAGTGGCTGCCTCGGTTTCCTCATCGTTGAGATAGATTTTCACCTTGAAGTCCTTACCCTCCATTGATTGTCCTGCCATATCTGTGGCCGGGTTGTTCCAACTTACAATGAGATTGCAACTCATATCTTCCGCTCCCTTAGCCGTAAGGTTTGTCACACTGCCCGGACGATAGGAGGAGGCAGCGATGTTAAATCCTTTCACGTAATAAGAGAAAGTGGGACGCATGTTAGGATTGTTTTTGCCTAACTTATTATGCAAGGCAAAATGATATATACCGGGAGTGAGATAAACATCACAACCTGTTTCCGGAAACTCAGTGGTCCATTCATTTCCTTCCGGAAGTGAGAACACCGGAGAGATAGCTTCCATAGATTCAACATCTGCGGAAGTTCCTTTAAGAATTGTGAACTTGCCTTCGCTGCCGGTGGTCATTACTCCAAGGAGATTTACTTGGAAATAACCCTCCTCTTCCACCTTGACCGGAGGAGTTATGAGCCAATCATTATCCGTTTGCCAATATCCTATTTCAAAGGATGCGAAATTCTTGACGTCGTTATATCTCCAAGATTGAGAGGTGGTGGAGCCTTCCCCTTTGGTGACGGTCCAATCTTCGAAATCAGCTTCAGAATTGAATGTGATGGCGGCAGGAATCACGATAGCTTGAGCGGGACCCACTCTATGGACTTCTACAGTGGTTTTCTCGCTCTCACTTCCGGCAGCCACAACGGATACAGAATAGGAGTGGGAGCCGGCGGTCAGTCCCTTTTCTTCGGTATCGGTATAGGACACGGCATCTGCCGGGAGTTCGACAGGTGTTTCCTCCTCATCTCTGTAAACAAGAACTTTCTCGATGGCGTTCTCACCAGAGAGTTCGGCGCCAAGCACATTGGTTGTGGGAAGTTCCCAGTTCAGGGTGCAGCTTATAGAGTTGTCGGTAGCCGCAACAGCCGTAAGATTGCTTACGGGATTTGGAGCAACCTTGCCTAAGATGTTGACCTCAGAAATCCATACTCCTGATTTAAACGCATCAGAGTAGCAATAAAACACGATATGATAGTTATCTGTGGCGGCAGGGGTGAAATTGAAACTGTCGGTCACATAACTTGCTTCGTAAGCATTTTCTCTTTTAAAGAGAGGTTCAGAGGCTTTAATTTCCTCGGGATTGGTGGAGGTGGAGACGTAAACGGCTAAGTTGTCGGAGTCATAATATCCTCCAATGCGATAAGAAAAGCTGATGGTGTATTGGTTTCCCCCTTCAAGCTCCACTGCGGGGGAGAGGAGGTAATCATCCATCGGGCCTCCATTGTTGGGAGTATAACCGGTTTTGACAGCATTTATCCTATAGGTGTCGTCGTTTACCGGACGCCATGTAATTTCTTCGTCGTAGGAGTCGAGGTCTCCGTTGTTGTTAATCACAGTCCAGCCTTCTGAAAGCTCGGTTTCACTTGCAGCTGGATGTGTGGGGAAATTATTAATGGAAACAGCTTTCAAGTCGGGAAGCTGATCGATTTCTATCTTGTCAGGGCTAAGAAAGGTTTGCGAAACAGCCAATAGCGCAGTGGCTGTCACCGCCGACCATAGAATGTAGTTTCTTTTCATTGATTATTCTTTATTATGGAAATATAAAAGAGACACGATTATGGAAATATAAAAGAGACGCGCGCATCGCGAGTGAGGCGCGCGTCTCCATCAGATTATGATCAATTCACTTGAAGTTTGACAATCGCCTTGCCAACCTTAACGAGGTAGATGCCCGGTGCAACGCTAACCTTGGTGTCGCCATTGCCCGAATATACGATAATGCCGTTAAGCGAAGAGATGACAACATCACTATCCTCGGCTCCACTGATTACGATACATCCATCTTGAGCGTAAGCCTTGAATTTAAGGACAATCGACTCGATAGAGGAAAGACGAGTGGCATTTGAGGCACGCGACTCTCCCTTCTTATCATAGATTGCTGTCACCACGTAGGTGTGGTCGGCTTCTCCAGTGGGATCGTTATAGCTTGTTGAAGCCACGGCCGAATCATTTATCTTGGCAGATTCGCGATAAACGTTATAACCAGTCACCTTGTATTCGTCGAAATTGACGGCGGCTGTGAATGTGATATCATCAATCATCAACATGAATGAGGCCGTGCTGCTCGAACGGATTGCAAATCTCTTGGCTCCGGCAGGAAGATTAAACGACATGCGAGTCCATTTGGAGGGCACTGTGCGGAAGTCTTCCACTGCGATGAAATCGGAAGGATCTGTCGAACCGGTGGAATACAACACCTGAACATGCTCTGCCTCTTCCGCACTTGAAGATAGACTCTTGGCAATGAAAGATATTCTCTGCGGATCGCCGGTGAGTTCGGGAGATATTGCCCAGTCGTCGGTCTCTCCGTTATCAGCACGGAAGAGGGCGGCGAGATATTTTGTTCCGGAGAAGGCTTCAAGAGCTGCTCCAAACTGAGGAAGCGAAGCATCGAAGATAAAGAAGGAAGCTGGCGTAACGCCACCGATGACATTGGGAATGTTGAGCGTACCGCCCGAAGCGCCGTCGATTCCTCCCACAGGTGAGCCGTCAACATCAACGAATTTCCATCCTTCCATTCCAAAGGCGAATGATTCGGCGTTTTCAACATCTTCTGTCGTTGTCACTGCATCAATCTTAGAAAGATCGGGGGCGTTCCATGAAAGGAGCATTTCGCCATTCTCTGATGAGATGGTTAGATTTTCGGGTGCCGGCAGAGTGGAGGCTTCCACTGTAACAGTCACTTCTTCCGATTCGTTATTCTTAAGGTTGGCATCCTTTGAATAAACCACTGAAGCGGAATATTTGATCGGCTTCAGGGAGAGGGGATCGGCATGGATTGGGAAAGTGAATGTGGCATTCGATCCCGATGCAAGATTTTGAGCATCGGCTGAGTCAATTTCAATGCCGTTGGCGAAGAGATTGACAGTATAGCTTGAGGCCGGAGCAGTTCCTTCGTTGGCTACAACCACCGAAACCGTATAGTCGGAACCAGCGGCAACTGTCTCGGGAGCAGTGATAGAGCTGATTGCAAGATCATCGGCCGGCAGATTAGCCACGTTGATATTATCAATGAAGATATATGGATAGATCTTCACCACGCCTGTGAGTTCAAATTGAATGGTTTTTCCCTTGTAAGCTGAGAGAGGAATCACCACCTTGCCCCATTGACCGGGGTTGCAGACTTCTGAAATTTGGAGGCTCTTAACCTCAGTGAATTCAGCGGCGCCGGCCTCTTTTATTCCAACCTTTATAATGTTGGCATTGTTGTTGGCAAGGTTAAAGGTGTAGAAACTCAATGTGGGGTTATCCATGTTGGCAAGTGAGATCTTGCCACTGAAGATAGCTGCTGAATCTTCGAGTGCTTCTCCAACCATTCCGAGGAAGCCGTTGTCGCCATCCTGAGATGTATAGCCCGACTCGTCGCCATAGATTCCAAATTGAGCGTTGTTGATTGGGCGTGTGCCCCAGAGATTAGAGACTTTTGTATCAGCGAAAGATTCATGCAATTCAGGATATGCTGGCCCGACAGGAATCATTGGAGTAAGGGTTCCTTCTCCAACACCTCCCTCGGTTGAAGCGAATACTGCATATTGAACCATATCTTGCTGTGTTGTGGTAGCCTGGAATGTGTGGGAAGTGGTTGTAAGATCCTCGAAGAGGGGTTTCCATCCATCCTTTACTGGCTCGGCAATCACATATTTCACTTCTGAAGCCGGGATGCTCTGACCGTTTATGTCGGTTGTTACGGCCGACCAGCTAACGGTCACTTCCCCTTCTTTGGAAGTTTCAACAATTGCCACATTTTCCGGTTGAGCGGGGATGTTTACACCGACATATACAGAGGTATAAGCCATGGCTCCCTGCCCGAACATGTTGTAGCAGCGTGCTGCATAGTTGTATGTTCCGCTTTTCTGAGGTTTGTCTTCGTAGCTCACCTTCTCTTTGGGATTGATGTTGGTGAGGGTTGCCACAACTTCATTATCGCGAAGAATCTCGACTTTAGAGAAGGCTTGCCATAGAGCGCCTCCTGCAATCGATTTGTCGGGGGCAGTGAAAGAGATAGTTGCTTTCAGTTGTCCCGTTGGATCGGCCACAGCGGAGAGATCGGCAGGCGCAGCGGGAGCTCCTGAATTGAGGGCCGAAGCAATCTTCACGTTGTCGAGGTTGAGCATATACTGGTCGGGAGCCGACATGCCGTGGAAACCGATATAATATACACCGGAAACTGTCGGGGTGATGGTGGTGCGGATAGTGAGAGGCTCATCCTTGGTTGCTGTCACGTCGGTGGGATCCACAAGGCGTGTGGTCATGCTTTCCACATTATTCGATGCGCCCATCATCACTTCGATGGTTTCGGTTTCTGAACCTCCGTCGCCATATACATCAAAGCTCAATTCGTAGGCAGCACCGGCTTCGAGCTGTAGCCCGGGAGTGATTGCCCAGTCGTCCATTGCCATGGAATTGTTGAAAGAGATGCGAAGATTTTCCCATGTGCTCCACATCCAACGACGCATGTCGGCGTTGACATCAATTATGGTCCAACCGCTGAGGCTTTCCTCAGAGTCGAAAGTCTCATTATAGGGAGGCACGATAGCTCCAATGCCCACGGAATTGGAAACCGTCGGCTCGGATGATTTGCCGGCATAATTGGTGGTGACTGTGTAATGATAGGAAACAAAACTTGGGGGCACGGGGATGCTTTCGCTGAAAGAGGTGGCGTAGATATCCTCGGCAACTACAGTTTCGCCCGGATAGCGTGTCACGGTATAAGTCACTCTGGTCGGGTCGATATAACCGCCGTCGATAGCTGCATCCACGGGAGTCCAGGTAAGATTCATCTTTCCGTCGGCATATTTGAGGAAAGCGTATGGAGTGGCATAAGGCACGCCTGTTCCAACTGTTACGGAAGTGGACACGGCCGGTCCCTCGCCTGCATCATTGCTCACTCTCACCACAAATTTGTATCTCCCTTCTACGGGGAGGGTGACATTAGCCGACACGCGGCCCCCGAAAGTAGTGGAGCCTTGAGCAATCTGCAAATCGTTGGCCAAAATGGTATAATTCAATGGGCCCGTGGCTGCAGTGCCGTTATAGAGAGTGGTGGGCGCTGTGAAATTGATTTTTCCTGACAATGAGCCATTTTCAAACACTGCTTCAAGATTATTCACCTTAGCGGGGGCGTTGGCTTCAGCTTCCTTAGCCACTGCATAAAGGCTTGTGATCTCTTCTGCGTTATCGAATGTGCGTAAGATTGTTGCCGCTCCTGTAGTGAGGTTAACTTCGGCAAGATAGCTCACATCTTCGTAGGGGCAAACCGTCCAGAACATTCTGCCCGAAGCCTTATCTATAGCTGCGGAGGTGGGATATTCAGGGCAGAGACCGGTTTCTCCGATTGGAGTAATGGCGCCGGTGTTTTTATCCAATTTATTTAGGGTGGAGTTTACGCAAAGAACGTAATCGCCAACAACCCCATTCTCTTTGCTAATGGCATATAGATTTCCTGTGGCATCGAAGGCCATGGAGTTCCAGTTATATGACGGATCGAGAGAGGCGATGCATTCTGAAGTTACACTTGAATCGGTGAAACTGAGTCGGGATAACTGGTAGCCTGAGAAATCGGAATTGTAGGTGATTCCATAAATATCGCCGCTAACCGGATCGATATCCATGTCGATGGGAAGAATAGACCAGTCGGGCGAAGAGGAATAGTTTTCATAAAAGATCTCGTTTTTCGACTCCATATCATAAACGGTGAGACGAGGATAGTTAAGTTCGAGATCAGGGAAATAAATACGGCTCACCACATAGAGACGGTCATCTTTGACGATGCCTGAGCCGTAAGCTTCCGGAACAATCATTTCAAAATTGTCGGAAGTTGCTGAGGGGAGAGCATAGAGACCCGGCTTGGCATTATAACCCCATGAAGAGGAATAAATCATAATACCGTTGAGTTGGGGGATTGCAGTGTTATCGGTTGCCTTGGGCTTGGCAGCGGCCATGCGCGCTATCGAGCGCGGATGGTTAAACTGCGAAGAAACGCCTTTTCTCGCTGAGCGTGTTTTAGCTGGAGCGAAACCTTTAGGCGAAGTTTTCGAAATGCCCTTCTGTGTCAGAGTTGACTCAGAAGAAAGAACAGTTGACTGAGGCTTTATTTTCTGTCCATGTTTTCTCACAGCCGCCGGAAGCGCCATTGAAGCAAACAAGGAGACAGTCACTGTAGCCGCGATTGTCAGATTGTTTAGAGATTTCTTCATTTGTTATGATGTTAAAATGATTATTCAGAATGGTTCTCAAAAGAATGTGTGATCAAATCTATGTTATCCGTTGGTTTCTTAATGTAGGTTAAGAGAGAAGTTTTGCAGCAGCAGAACGAAAGCTTAACATAGATTAAGAATAGAAAATAACATAGATTAAGACTGTAAAATAATAGAACTTAAAGAAAATGTTAGGTTACAAATATAAGAAAAAACGATATAAAGACCAACATATTATAACTAAAATATTCTATTTTATAGAAATTAGTGCATAATAATTCAAAATCAGCTTTCATCTTGCACCGCAGCTATAATTCTGCGGCGCTCTTATTTCTTTTCATCACATTCGGAGCACAGTGGGCTTAGACATTTGATAATTGTTGCTCTTTATAATCTCAGCATTTCGTTTTGGGC
>CAZXGU010000012.1:0-622 GCA_964640375.1 uncultured Sangeribacter sp.
GGCGATGACCTATAACACCGACTTCAACGAAAACATCTATTCCTACGTCAACAACATCAACACCATAGAGGGAGGAACGCATCTCACCGGTTTCCGCCGTGGTCTAACCACCACCCTCAAGAAATATGCTGAAGACAACGGAATGCTCGATAAAATGAAAATCGAGCTCTCCAAAGAAGACTTCCGCGACGGTCTCACAGCCGTGATTTCGGTGAAAGTTGCCGAACCTCAGTTTGAGGGACAGACAAAGACCAAATTGGGAAATAATGAAGTGTCGGGTGCTGTGCAGAGCTCAGTGAGCGAAGCCCTCCGCATTTATCTTGAAGAACACCCCAATCAGGCCAAGACAATCGTAAATAAGGTTAAATTGGCCGCAGAAGCGCGTCATGCAGCTTATTCAGCACGTATGCGCGTGCAGAACAAAAGCTCATTCTCCGGAGCGGGTCTCCCTGGCAAGTTAGCCCCTTGCAAGAGTCGTGACGCTGTGGAATGTGAGCTCTTCCTCGTCGAGGGAGATTCTGCAGGAGGATCCGCAAAACAGGGTCGTAATCCCCACTACCAGGCAATCCTTCCTTTGCGCGGTAAAATCCTAAATGTGGAGAAAGCCAACGATAGCAAAGTG
>CAZXGU010000012.1:632-26045 GCA_964640375.1 uncultured Sangeribacter sp.
CTGACGAAATCGTAAATATCTATAAGGCCCTCGGTGTGACCATAGGAACAGAGGAGGATGAAAAGGCACCCAACATGACCAAACTTCGCTACCATAAGATAGTAATCATGACCGATGCTGATGTGGATGGAGCTCACATTGCTACCCTTCTCATGACTTTCTTCTATCGCCGAATGCGTCCCATAATCGAGAACGGCTATCTCTATATCGCTACTCCTCCACTCTACAAATGCTCATTGAAAAATAAGAAGAACGTGGAGGAATATTGCTGGACCGATCAGCAGGTGCAGCGCTTCGTGGATGACAAATGCAACGGCGAAAGAAACCGTCTCGTGCTTCAGCGCTATAAAGGTCTTGGTGAGATGAACCCCGAACAGCTTTGGGAAACAACCATGGATCCTGAAAACCGAATGTTGAAACAGGTTACACTCACAAATGCAGCTGAAGCCGACCGCACTTTCAATGTGCTCATGGGCGAAGAGGTCGGACCTCGTCGCGATTTTATCGAAACTCATGCCACTTACGCTAATATTGATGCTTAAACCTCAACTCTTAGAAATTTTAAGAATCACTGAGTCAAAGCATTAACAAATCTGCTTCCAAAAGATAAAAGAAAAATGAAAGAAAAATGGAAAAAAGATTTGGTAGTTTCGGAAAAAAGAACTAACTTTGCATTCGCAAACGGGAAGGGAAGCCGACCCGAAACATAAATCCTTGGTGCGGTAGTTCAGTTGGTTAGAATACATGCCTGTCACGCATGGGGTCGCGGGTTCGAGTCCCGTCCGCACCGCTGAGGAGAGAGGAAGAGCAACAGTGTTAACTTCGGTTACCTGTTGCTCTTTTTTCTTTTTGGTTATCTTAGGCGAGATAGGCTATATAGGCGAAGTGGGCGAGGTAGGCGAGGTAGGGAAAAGAGGTTTTAGGAATTTAATTTTATTAATTCAAGATAGGCAGCAGCCACCCTATCCTCATTAAACCGATTGTAGGCGCTTTCCCACATCCTTCTCTTAAACTCCCCTTCTGTGTCTGAAAGTAACGCATTGTAGGCCCAAATAAGCCCTTCTGCTATATGACTTGCGGCCTCCTCGATAGAGTCGCTCCATTCTGCCAAATAGCCAGTGGATTGATGATCTATAATATCGGGCTGACCTCCCCGGTTGAACGCCACAGGAACACAACCGTAGGCCTGGCCCTCCACCAAAGTGCCGGGAAGAGTTTCATAGAGCGAAGTTGAAACAACTGCGTCGGCATCCTCATAAACTTTCTGCAATGCATCTTTGCCCGAGATGCGACCGAGATGTGAGTGAGCAATTGCAATCCCATTCATGGCTTCCGGATTCTTTGCCTCCCCAAAAGTGATAAGTCTCATCTTTGAGGCAATCTCTGGATAACGCTTACTCAGGATTCGAGTGGTCTCGACAAGAATAGGAAGCCCCTTCACAGGGTCGTCTAAACGGGCAGCCCCAAAGAGAAATCTGAATTCTTGATTCTCAGCGTTTAGAATGGGGCGTTCAATAGCCTTATATTCCTTATTTTCAAATGGAAAAGCATTGGGAATAACGGTGGGGCGAACGCCACAAAATAAAAAAGACTTTTCTCCCCGATCGGCCAACCAGTTGCTCACAGCCACAAATTCTATTTTAGCCTCCTTATAAAGCTTAGATTTTCTCTTTTGAACCTCCTTCGCCAAACCAGGGTAGAGGGCTCCCTTGAGTAAGGGGCATTTTTCACAAACCTCTTCATATTGGCTACATTCACCCGAATGATGACAAATCCCGGTGAAACACCACATATCATGCATGGTCCAGATAATCTTCTTTCCCGCAGCCGAGAGATTGCCAATACCCTTTAGTGAAAGCATCCCTTGATTCACCCAATTAAGCATCACAACATCCGCATCCTTTACCACTGGATTATCCAACAAATCCAATCCATCTGAGGCAGTGTCAATCTTGAAGAGAGTGGAGCGGTTAAATCCGTTCTCCACAAAAATTTTCAACCTCTCCATCAGGAAAGGAATCTTGCATCTCCTTGGTGAAGCAGCTTCCGCAACAAACGGAGAATCCGTAAGCTTCTCCACAACCACCATTCGCGCATCTGCCCCGGCACGTCGCAATGCCTGCATAAGCCGAAAACTGACAACTGCCGCCCCTCCCGTGGAATCAGATTTATTTATTATGACAATCTTCATTATCTTCTTGTCTTGGTGATGAATCTATAACCGACCTCTCTCTTTGAAATCATTTCCTCAGATTCCTCCGTCACATCCCATTCCGACGTGGGTAGGGAAGGAAAGAAGGCATCAGCCTCCGGAGCATCAGCCTCAACCATAGTGATAAAAACTTTGGTCATCAAAGGAACCGCCTGTTTATAAATCTGAGCTCCTCCTATAATGAAAGGGACTTCACGACATGCCTCCACGGCTTCCTCCAAGGATTTAAACACTTCCGCTCCCTCGGCTACATAATCCTCATTTCGCGACACTACAATATTTCGGCGACCCGGCAGAGGACGTTTAGGAAGCGACTCCCAGGTCTTGCGGCCCATAATCACCGGATGCCCCATGGTGAGCTCCTTAAAATGCTTCAAATCTTCAGGCAGATGCCATGGCAAATCACCCTTGCATCCTATGGCATTATCGCCATTCATAGCCACTATACCCCAAATTTCTCGCCCACGAGCGGTAGAGGAATTAAAGGTGGAGAAAGGATGAAGCTGCAAAAGATCTTTCTCCGAAATCTTGTCCGGATCGGAAGGAAAAAGTATAGATGTTTCCAAAATGAATAACTTAAGGGTGAAAAATTAACAATCAAATACCCGGCAAAGAGCCTCATATAAATAAAAGATGAAAAAATTTACCGGATTCTTCGTAAAGTTAATAAAATTTCCCTAAATTTGCGGTAGAAGATTCCATAACTTCTAACGATGAAGTAAAGGTCGATACCGATAAATGAAAATCACCAAAAACTAAATAGATGAATTATAGTATAATAGACTTCATAAGCCTATTAGGAGCGGTATGCCTGTTCCTCTACGGCATGAAGGTAATGAGCGAAGGCCTGCAAAAAGTGGCAGGCGACCGTTTGAGAAATATTCTCGGAGCAATGACCCGAAACAGAGTCACGGGAGTGCTGACCGGTATAGCCATTACTGCCCTTATTCAGAGTTCCAGTGCATCAACCGTTATGGTGGTCAGCTTCGTGAATGCGGGCCTGATGACTCTCCAGCAAGCCATGGCCGTGATTTTCGGTGCAAATGTCGGAACAACAGTCACAACCTGGATTATCTCTGCATTCTCTTTTGAAGTCAGCATTTCCGATTATAGCATCCTGTTGCTTGCCATCGGTGTGCCTATGCTGTTCATGAAGAAAAGCGGATACAAGAGCTTCGGTGAATTTCTCATCGGCTTCTGCTTCCTCTTCATGGGTCTCGACCTGATTAGCCGTTATGTGCCTAATTTGCAAGAGAATCCCCAGATGCTTGAGTTTGTAACCAACTACACTCAACTCGGGGTCGGCTCCATCTTGATATTCTTCTTCTTGGGTATTATCGTCACAATGGTGGCACAAAGCTCGGCTGCAACCTTCGCCATCACTCTTATCATGTGTTCGCAGGGTTGGATATCCTTCTCGCTCGGATGCGCCATAATATTGGGTGGAAATATCGGAACCACAATCACCCCCGTCTTGGCCTCTCTATCCGGAAATTTGGCGGCAAAGCGAACTGCGATGGGACATGTCCTTTTCAATGTCTTGGGCTCCATTATAGCATTATGCGTGTTCCAACCCTTTGTTGAACTTGTGGGCGATATAACCAAGGCTTGCAACGGCATAAACCCCCTCGACATTAGCAAGGCTCAGGAAGCCGGTTTGGCCGATTCAACACTCCTCGCCCCCAAAGGCGGACTCACTTCAATGGCCCAGGGTTGCATCGCCTTCGGATTGGCTATGTTTCCAACCGTCTTTAACGCTGTCAACCTGATGATAATGATTTGGTTCACCAAGCTCTACGTGAAGATTGTTTGCTGGATTATGCCCGCTCATCATAAGGAAGAGGAGGAAGATTTCTCTCTCAAATTCATTGGCCGAGGAATCCTCTCAGCTTCCGAACTTAACATCACCCAGGCGCAGAAAGAGATTTATCTCTATGGACAGCGTGTGGAAAGAATGCTCGGTATGGCGCGCGAACTTATCCATACTGACCCCGACGACGAAAGCTATACCAAAACATATTCTCGTCTGGAGAAATATGAGGAGATTTCCGACAAGATGGAGATTGAAATCGGAAGCTACCTCAACAAGGTGTCGGAAGGACGCCTCTCGCCCGAAGGTAAGATGCGGATTGCCGGTATGCTCCGAATCATCAGCGAGATAGAATCTATTGCCGACGGTTGCTTCAATGTGGCAAAAACTTTGGGACGAAAGAATCAGATACATGTCAAATTCGATGAGCCTGTGCTTAAGGAAATCGATACAATGTTCGACCTCGTTTCAGAAGCTATGACCAACATGCTCGGTATCCTTAAGGAAATGGAAACTCCCGACGGAGCTTTGGTAGTGAAGGCTTATAACCGTGAACGCGAAATAAATAATCTCCGAAATAAACTCCGCGATGCAAATATCTTCAATATCAACAATAAGACCTACGATTATCAGGAAGGCATCTTCTTCATGGATCTTATTGGCGAGGCGGAGAAACTCGGCGACTACATGATCAATGTGGTGGAGGGAGTGAAACACCAGTTCAAGACCGCTACGCCGGCCTAACCCTTACCTCTTCATTATCCCCCATACCCTAAAACTTATATCCCTAACCCTCGAAACAATGAACCATAGATATTGTGTCATAATGTGTGGAGGTATTGGCTCTCGTTTCTGGCCTTTCAGCCGAAACGACCGCCCAAAGCAGTTTCTCGATTTCTTCGGCACGGGACGAACCCTGCTGCAAATGACTGTTGACCGTATCCTTCCGCTCATCCCGGCGGAGAACATAATTCTTGTAACCAACAGCGCATATTCCGAAATAATTCGCGAACAATTGCCTCAGATAAAGGAGAGCAATATTCTTCTCGAACCCGCACGCCGAAACACCGCCCCATGCGTATGCTGGGCTGCTCATCATATTCAGGCCCTCGACCCTGAAGCTGCTATCGTGACCCTCCCTTCCGACCATCTTATCCTCAAGGAGGATGAATTTAGAGCTGTCCTTGAAGAGGGACTGAAATTTATAGAGGGCGGCGACCGCCTCCTCACAATCGGTCTGCAACCCGGTTCCCCTCATACCGGATATGGATACATTCAGCTCGGCCATCATATTCCTGATTATCCGGGGATATGCAAAGTGAAATCTTTCACCGAAAAACCCGACCTTGAAATGGCCAAGGTGTTTGTGGAAAGCGGTGAGTTTTATTGGAATTCAGGCATGTTCCTTTGGACTGCCAAGAGCATACTCCGCGCTTTCAGCCGATTCGCTCCCGAAACGGCTGCTATCTTCGAGGAGGGTGTAGGAACCTATTCCACACCGGAAGAGAAAGCCTTCATTGAGAAGGAATTTCCGCGCACACCTTCCATCAGCATCGACTATGCAATAATGGAGAAGGCCGACAATGTATATGTAAAGACAGCCGACATCGGCTGGAGCGACCTCGGAAGCTGGAAAGCGCTATATGAAACATCTCCAAAAAATCATGAAGGGAATGTGACCCAAGGTTGCAAAGTGCTTACCCACGATTGCAAAAACAGTGTCTTTGCCGTCAATGGCGATAAAATTGTTGTGGCAGCCGGACTCGACGGATATATTGTGGCCGAAAACGACAACGCTATCCTTATATATCCTATCTCTGAAGAGCAGAAAATTCGGCAGGTTGTTAACGATGTGCGTGCCCGTTTTGGGGAGGATTATATATAATTATGAAAAAATATTTTCTCTTTATCCTTCTTATATTCATTATCCAGAGCTGCACAAAGCCTAAGTTTGAAGTAACTTTCGAACTCCCCCAGGCTGTGAATGCTGCTTATACATTCACCTATTATGCCTCCTCCTCAAAACAGGGGAAATGGATTGAAACAGGAGTAATGGTGCAGAATGGAAAGGGGAAAATGACCCTTCCCACGGCTAACCCCACAGTGGTGATGCTATCTGCCGGGGCAAATATAATTTATTTTTACACAGAGAAGGGCGACAATATCAAAATCACAGGAGAAAGCGCCGACATATATTCCTGGAATATTAGCGGAAATTCCATTAATGAAGACTGGAGCAAATGGCGCCATGAAAACGCCTCGGCGTTGAGCTCGGCCAATGTGGAAAAAATCAATGCAGCCGTGGAGAAATTCGTAAAGAAGGAGCCATCTAATCCCCTTTCGGCTCTCCTCCTTCTTTATAAATTCGACCGAAAGGAAGATAATGCAGCTTTCCTGCGTCTATGGAAGAGCCTGAAAGGAGAGGCGGCAAAGGAGAAATGGATCACCATATCGGGCCGCAACGACCTCTACACCAACACTCCGCTCACCCCTCCCGATTTCAAGAAGAACCATAAGATTATATTGAAATCCCTTGCCAATGGATCCGACACTATTGTGACGGGAAAAGTGCCGGTGGCGTTGCTCTTCTGGCGCAATTCCGACACCGACCGTGTAAAGATGATAGATTCCTTGAAAGCCCTGCGTAAGGCTCACCCCGACTCGGCTTCATATATCATAGCCGATATCTGTTTCGACCCCGATTCGCTCAGTTGGACCTCCCCCTTGGGACGCGACTCCCTCGAACACACCATCCGCGCTTGGAATCCTGTGGCGGAAGCAGATTCCCTTTATCGCTCTTTCGGAGTGGAGAAAACGCCGGCTTTGATTATTTTCCCTGCAATCAATAATAAGAAAAAATAATGCTCACCAAGATATATTCGGCTGCAATCAGCGGCATCGACGCATTTCCGGTAACTATCGAGACCGAAATATGGAAAGGAGCCGGATTCACTATCGTGGGTATGGCCGACACCGCCATACGCGAAAGTTATGAGCGTATGCTGGCAGCCGTGCGTCATTCAGGTTATGAGTTTCCTCATTATCGCATCGTTATTAACCTCGCGCCGGCTGATATAAAGAAGGAGGGGGCACAGTTCGACCTCCCAATGGCTATCGGTATCCTCGCCGCAGCTGAATTTGTCAGGCCTGCCGATCTTTCCTCATCTATGCTCACCGGTGAGCTCTCCCTCGATGGCTCGGTGCTCCCTGTCAAGGGTGTTCTGCCAATGGCCATAAAGGCGAGGGAAATGGGCATGAAGCGGCTCATCGTTCCTGAAGAAAATGTCACGGAAGCGGCTGTGGTGAACCGGCTCGATGTCTATGGAGTGAAAACTCTAAAGGAGGCGATTGAGATATTGGAGGAGAAATCCGAATTGCAGCCCGTCAGAATCGACACTCGCTCCCTCTTCCTCTCTTCGCAGGAGGAATTCGATTATGATTTTTCTGAGGTAAAAGGGCAGGAGAGCGTGAAACGAGCCTTCGAGATAGCATGCGCCGGAGGACATAACATCATTATGGTAGGCCCTCCTGGAGCCGGAAAATCTATGATGGCCAAGCGACTCCCCTCAATTATGCCTCCCCTAAGCATGGCTGAAGCTTTGGAAACAACCAAGATTCATTCCGTGGCTGGAAAATTATCAAGAGGCTCAATGCTGATGACCAAACGTCCCTTCCGAACACCTCATCACACAGTCTCTCCCGTGGCGCTCGTCGGTGGAGGAATCTCCCCTATGCCCGGTGAGATTAGCCTCGCTCATAACGGTGTGCTCTTCCTTGATGAATTTCCCGAATTTCCACGCCAGGTGTTGGAGGTGTTGCGACAACCGATAGAAGATCGCGTAATCACTGTGGCAAGGGCTAAATATACAGTTAATTATCCCTCCAGCTTCATGCTTGTGGCTTCCATGAATCCTTGCCCTTGCGGCTATTACGGACATCCCACCCGGCCCTGCACATGCACTCCCGGAGCCGTGTCGAAATATGTGAACCGAATTTCTGGCCCATTGCTCGACCGCATCGACCTGCAGGTCGAGATTGAGCCTGTGGCTTTTGATGACATGGCCGACCCTACTCCCACAGAGCCGAGTGCAGCAATCCGTGAAAGAGTGATGAAAGCTCGTGAGATTCAGCAAAACCGGTATCGGGATATCAAGGGAATCCATTGTAACGCCCAGATGAATTCCCGGCTGCTAAAACAATATGCGTGGCCTGATGCTTCAGGCATGGCAAAACTGAAAGAACGCATGACTAAGCTCAACATGTCGGCACGCGCCTTCGACCGCATCCTTCGTGTGGCACGAACCATCGCCGACCTTGAAGCCTCTCCATCAGTAGAAACCCGACACATTGCCGAAGCAATCAGTTACCGTGCCCTCGACCGCGGAACATACGGCTCAACATTCGGATAGTAAATATCTTTTTCCTTGATAATATCCTTAATTTCTACATAAATTTGCGCTGCCAATGAAAGATTTAATCATATATAACACACCCGATGGTCGTGCTTCAGTGTCCCTTTATGCTAAGGATGGGAATATTTGGCTTAATCAATCACAGATTGCCGAACTTTTTGCCACCTCGAAGCCAAATATCAGTTTACATATATCTAACATTTTAAAAGATAATGAGTTAACTTATAATTCAGTTGTTAAGAAATTCTTAACAACTGCTTCAGATGGAAAAGAATATAATGTAGAGTACTATTCTCTTCAGATGATAATAGCTATTGGGTATCGTGTAAGAGGTGTGAGAGGAACTCAATTTCGGAAATGGGCTACTGAGCATCTATCAGAATATCTGATAAAAGGATTCACAATGGATGATGAAAGATTGAAGAATCCAGATGGTAGGGTGGATTATTTTGATGAACTGCTCCTTAGAATTCGCGATATTAGAGCTTCAGAGAAAAGGTTCTATCAAAAAATTAGGGATCTCTTTAAGCTAAGCAGCGATTATGACAAGACAGATAAGGCAACTCAAATGTTTTTTGCAGAAACACAAAATAAACTTTTATATGCAATAACTGCACAGACTGCTGCCGAAATAATAACTACCCGGGCAGATGCTTCTAAACCAAATATGGGTTTAACATCTTGGAAAGGGGCAATTGTAAGAAAAGGAGATATCGTAATTGCCAAGAATTACCTAAATAAGGATGAACTGGAGGATTTAAACAGAATAGTAGATATATTTCTTACAAGTGCTGAATTACGTGTCAAGGGACGCGAGGATTTAACCTTGCAATATTGGCGTGATAATGTGGATAGCCTTTTATCTTTCCAAGATAAGCCGGTATTAAGAAATAAAGGAAAAATAACCGCTGTCCAAATGGAAGAGAAGGTAAAACAAATATACTATGATTTTAACCTTCGTCGAAAGGCCCTTGAAGCGCTGGAGGCAGATAAGGAAGATCAAACTCTTTTTGATGATTTGAAAGAATTGGAAGCCTTAAAGTAAAAAATGACAATATCAACACTTCCTCCTCACGACTTATTCAACGTCTTGACAGCTATAGCCGGGCATTTGCAAGGTTAGTGGCTATCTTTTTCTGAAAAGGACTGAAAAGGACTTGCTTATTTATTTTCCGGATTATAACTTCGCTTAATCTTCCGTGGGAAACGCTTTTCTCCGGCTGTCTGAAACTCTGGAAAAATATCTGCCAACCGGAGAAAAACCCACGGTTGATTTTTTTGCACAAACGAAAAAATTTATTTAACTTCGCAGATGAGCAGTTCTAATTAATTCCTAAAAATTAATTTAACAGCATTTTTACATACAAAAAGCGTTACTCAACGCTCATTCTTGATTGTCTGAAACCTGGAAAATTTCACGCCGAATCAAGGAATGAGACGAGTGGTCAATTCATGAGAATGAAATGCCTAAACATTGCCCGGAGCCATAACTCCTTGCAATTACCCATGGCATATCATCTGCGTGAAGTCGCCATCTCATTCGTTCCTTTCGGCAAGGCAATTCCAGGGCCTCAGACAGCGGAACGAACAGAGATGTATGACTCTCACGCTTTTTTATACTAACCTATTTACCCGACCATGAGAGACAATCGGAAGATATTAAACTATTCTAACTACAATGAGTGAAAGAATTGTAAGAATGTCTCAAGATGAGGCGCACAGAAAGTATAATAACGCCACCCATATAGGTAATGATATGGTGGAAGTGCGAGTAAGATATAAAGCCGATGGCAGCGAAGACCCCTCTTGCTGGAACGCCCACTATCGTGCCCAAATGGAAAAGAAAAACCAGCCTGAAAAAAAATCTTCAAAAAGCAGCTCTAAATCTTCCGGTAAGAAAGGCTTTATGGGTCTCTCTCCTTGGAATCCCCTCTGCTGGATTCTCTGGATAATTTGCCTCCCCTTCAGAATTGTTTGGTGGATTCTGAAAAACATCCTGAAGATATTCGGCATCATGGCCATCATTAATTTCTTCACCGGTGGAGGGAAGGATTAATTTCTGCAAAACCGCTAACTATTCCAACCAGGGAGCATCTAATAATATTCTTAGATGCTCCCTGATTCTTCATAAATTCCATTTTCCTAATCTTTTTCGCCTCGTCATAGTATTTTTATAAATATTTGCTGCTGTCTTAAAATTTTTATTAATTTTGCCATTTAAATTAAAAATGCAATTTTTTAATGGCCGGCGATTATTAAATTTCCCCCATTTTCCTTAATCCCGACCAAAATCCTCCTATAAAAAATGACACTAATCGACGGTAAAAAAACAGCGGCCGAAATCAAACAGGAGATTGCCGCAGAAGTGAAAGAGATGGAAAGCCGCGGCCAACGTGCCCCGCATCTTGCTGCAATCCTCGTGGGCCACGACGGCGGCTCCGAAACCTATGTGGCAAATAAAGTGAAAGCATGCGGCGAATGTGGCTTCCGCAGCTCCCTGATCCGTTTTGAAGATGATGTGACAGAAGAGCGCCTCCTCGAAGAAATCAAACGTCTTAACGAAGACCCGGAAGTGGATGGTTTCATCGTCCAGCTCCCTCTCCCAAAACATATCGATGAGCAGAGAATAATCCGTGCAATCGACCCTGACAAGGATGTTGACGGATTCCACCCAATAAATGTCGGCAACATGTCGATCGGTCTCCCGGGCTTCGTTTCTGCCACTCCTGCCGGAATCATGGAACTTCTCCGCCGCTACGGTGTTGAAACTAAAGGGAAGCATGCCGTGGTGCTCGGACGTAGCAATATCGTTGGCAAACCGATGGCAACTCTGCTTATGCAAAAAACCAATCCCGGAAACTGCACAGTCACTGTCTGCCATTCTGCCACTCCCAATATCAAGGAGATATGCCGCGAAGCTGATATAATCGTGGCTGCCCTCGGAGTCCCGGGATTTGTCACTGAGGATATGGTGAAGCCTGGCGCTACCGTGATCGATGTCGGAACCACACGCGTTCCCGACGCTACCCGCAAATCCGGCTGGCGTCTGCGCGGAGATGTGGATTTCGATAATGTGGCTCCTAAATGCGCTTTCATTACGCCCGTCCCCGGTGGTGTCGGACCCATGACTATCTGCTCCCTGATGATGAACACCCTCAAAGCAGGCTCCTTAAAGAAATCATGATTATATGAAGAATCTTGTGATAGTAGAGTCGCCGGCTAAGGCGAAGACCATAGAGAAATTTTTAGGCCCCGACTATAAGGTGATGTCGAGCGTCGGCCATATCCGCGACCTCAAATCAAAAGGTATGAGCGTGGAGATAGACAAGGATTTCTCCCCTGTCTATGAAATTCCGGCCGAGAAGAGAGATGTGGTCAGAGCTCTCAAAACTGAGGCTGCTAAAGCCGACACTGTCTGGCTCGCTTCCGATGAGGACCGCGAGGGGGAAGCCATTGCCTGGCACCTCGCCGAAGTGCTCGGACTCGACCCGCAGAAAACAAAAAGAATTGTTTTCCACGAAATCACCAAGCCCGCAATCCTTGAGGCTATTGCCAATCCGCGCACTATCGACATTGACCGCGTCAACGCGCAGCAGGCACGCCGCGTGCTCGACAGAATCGTCGGCTTCGAGCTTTCACCCGTGCTATGGAAAAAGATAAAGCCTGCTCTCTCTGCCGGACGTGTCCAGAGCGTGGCTGTCCGCCTAATCTGTGAGCGCGAGAAGGAGATTGATGCCTTCACCCCCGAACCCTACTATCGCATAAATGGCATTTTCGCAACCCCCTCCGGCGAGGAGATGAAAGCCGAACTCAAACATCGAATCGATAATAAGGAAGCGGCCGAAAGGCTCCTCTCCGAATGTGCCGATGCTGAGTTTGAGGTGTCGGAAGTGGCCGTCAAACCGGTGAAACGCTCCCCGGCGCCCCCTTTCACAACCTCCACCCTCCAGCAGGAGGCCGGCAAAAGACTCGGCTTTTCGGTGAAGCAGACAATGCGCACAGCCCAGAAGCTTTATGAGGAGGGACGCATCACATATATGCGTACCGACTCCACCAATCTCTCTACCCTTGCAATTCGCGATATAAAGGGCGTCGTGGAGGAGGATTATGGCAAGGAATATCACAAGGAACGCCACTATCACACCCACTCCAAAGGTGCTCAGGAAGCCCACGAAGCTATCCGTCCAACATATATCACCAACCGCGAAATTCCCGGCGACGACCGCGAGAAAAAACTCTACGACCTCATCTGGAAACGTGCCGTCGCTTCCCAGATGAGCGATGCCCTCCTCGAAAAAACTAATGTGGATATCGAGGTGCGCCGCAATGGCAAAGGCACTGGCGAGGAATTTCGCGCTGAGGGTGAGGTTATCACTTTCGAAGGCTTCATGAAGGCCTACGGTGCTGATTCGGCCGATGAAAGCGGACTCCTCCCTAAGGTGGAGAAAGGGGAGAAGCTCTCCAATTCGGTTATCACTGCCACCGAACGTTTCACCCTCCCCCCGGCTCGTTACACCGAAGCTACCCTGGTGAAGAAAATGGAAGATCTCGGCATTGGACGCCCCTCCACTTATGCCCCTACAATCTCCACCATTCAGGATCGAGATTATATCCGTCATGGCGAGAAGCGAGGCGAACCGCGTCAATATAATGTCTTGACCCTGAAGAATGGCAAAATCTCTTCAGAAACCCTCACCGAAATGGCCGGCAGCGAAAAAGGAAAATTGATTCCTACAGATGTCGGAATGGTGGTTAATGATTTCCTCACAGCCAATTTCCCAGATATCCTCGATTATAATTTCACCGCTCGCGTGGAGGAGAAATTTGATGAGATTGCTGAGGGTAAATTAGGCTGGAAGAATGAATTATCCGGTTTCTACGGAGATTTCCACCCCTCCATTGATCGAGTGAACGCCCTCCGCACTGAACATAAGGTGGGCGAACGAATCCTCGGCACCGATCCCACCACGGGACGCCCTGTCTCTGTTAAGATTGGTCGCTTCGGTCCCGTGGTTCAGATAGGGGAGGCAACCGATGAGGAGAAACCGCAATTCGCAAGCCTCAACGACGGCCAGAGCATCTATGATATAACTCTCGAAGAGGCCCTGAAACTTTTCGAACTCCCTCGTGTGCTCGGAAAATTGGAAGGGGAGGAGGTGAAGGCTGCTATCGGGCGTTTCGGTCCCTATATCCAGATAGGGAAGGAGTTTGTTTCTATACCCAAGGATATGGCGCCCCAGACCATAACCCTCGAAGAGGCCGAGGAGCTTATCCGCGCCAAGCGTGAAGCTGATGCCAACCGCGTAATCAAGACATTCGACGAAATGCCGGGTCTCGAAATTCTAAACGGGCGCTTCGGTCCCTACATCGCCTATAAGAAAGAGGGGGCCCGCAAGGCCGTGAATTATAAGATTCCAAAAGGCACCGACCCCGCTTCCCTCACCCTCGACCAGGTGAAGGAGCTGATGGAAACCCCGGCCCCGGCCAAAAGAAAGAAGAAAAGCTAAGAAAAAAGGATAATTCCGATAATTCCAATTCTTCCAATTCTTCCAATAATTCCGATAATTCCAATAATTCCGATTCTTCCAATTCTTCTGATTCTTCCAATAATTCCGATAATTCCGATAATCCCGATAATTAAATCCAAAACACAACAAAAATTTGTTAATTTTTGTTGTGTTTTTATATGAATGAGCTTCCTAAAGAGAAAAATATTGATTCCACACCCCTCCCCGAGAAAAAACAACGCTCCATAGCTGCCCGGATAGGGATTGTAGCCGCCTGGACTGTCGGCGGAATCGTTGCGCTCATTATCCTCCTCCTGGCCGGTGCAACCTGGTGGCTCACCCCCGAAAGGCTTTCGGGAATTGTAAACCGCGAGGCAAGCCGAAATCTTTATGCCGACGTCGATGCCCGAAATATACGCTTCACCCTCTGGAGCTCATGGCCTCATCTCCGATTGGAAATAGATTCAATCACTATCCGCTCACGCGTTTTCGACAGCATCCCGGCCTCTGTTAAAGCCACACTCCCCGAAAATGCCGATTTCCTTGCCTCTTCCGGTCATTTCAAAGGGGGAATAAATCTTCTCTCCCTCATCAAAGGAGAAATTAATCTTAACAATGTGAAGGTGGGTTCGTTGAGCCTTAATCTATTGGCTGTCAACGATTCCTTATCAAATTTCAATATTCTCCCTCCCGATTCCACAAAATCTAAAATCCCTCATTTCACTGCCAATAAGGTTAATCTTACCAACGGCGGTTCAATCCGCTATCGCTCTCTGGCCGACAGCGCCGACGCCTCCGTTTCTATAAAAAATCTTTCCATCCTCCGCACCGAAAAGAAAAAGAATAAGAAGAATTATCCCGGTCCTCGATATGCCGATAACTACACCCTCAAAATCCTCGGCAATGTTGATGCCGCTGTGGGCGATCTCTCCATTCTTCGTGGATTCCCATTTGAATTGGGTGGCGACATAGCCCTCGGTTTCGACCCTTTCCGTTTCGCCACAAGCGATTACCGCGTGAATCTCGGTTCCCTCAAAAGCAACATCGACATGCGGATGCAGGTGGGCGGCGATTCGCGCCTCGATTCCTTCTCATGGCATCTCGATAATTTCGACCTCTTCCGCCTTTTGGCCTCTATTCCGGGTCTGAATATGTCGAATATTGATAGTTTCGATGCTCCCGTCACTGTCAATGCCACAGCACGCCTCACCACCCCCTGGCGCCTCTCCTCCAATCTCCTCCCTTCGGCGGAGGTGGATTTCAATATTGTTGACGGAGACATGAGCTTCACCATGGATAACGGTCGCTCATGCCGTCTCCGTCATGAAGGGGCAGGCGGACGTTTGCTATTCGACGGCGCCGACCCTGCCTCATCCTCTTTTGTGGTGCCTCCTTTCCATGTCACTGGTGAAGGGGTGGATATAACCGTAGGAGCCGATATGACGAGCCTTTTAGGCTCTCCTATGGTGTCGGCTTCCGTGGAGGGAAATGCGATGCTCCGAAAGCTCGCAGAGGCCTTTCCTTTCCTCAAGCCTTATAGTCTGAAGGGCGACGTGGAGGCGTTGGCTGTGCTCCATGGCTCGCTGCCTCCTCTTTCTAAGATACAAAACCCCGGCGCCCTCTCTCAATCTGATATGACTCTCGACGGCAAAATCCGCCTCAATAATTTCTCCGGTCAGTTTGCCGACAAGGAGATCACCGCTTCCGGCAAAAAATTGGAAATAGATATCGCCGGAGAATCCCAGGGTGGAAATCTGCCGCGCAAAATAAACATCTCCGGGGCAGGGGAGGGGTTGGCACTCTCTATCCCATCTCAGAAAATGAAGATGAACCTCAAGGATATAAAGCTCACAGGGGAAGTGGATGCCGCCGCCACTGGAGGAAAAATATCTTTGGGCAGGTCCGGAATGGCTCTCTCTTCGGGTGAGAAGAAAGTGAATGTATCGGGCATATCTCTCAATGTTGCTGCCGATAAATTGGCCTCTCCCCTGAAGCCTAAGAATTATATTGTGCCTTCTGAATGGCTGAAGGATACCGCCTCTCTCTCCCGTATCCCCCATTCTTCAGAGTTCTTGCAGATTAAGCTTCCCAAGACAGCTCTCGATTTTATGGCCAACTGGAAAACCGGTATGCGCCTCAACATTGATAATATCAATATCAACACCCCCACAATGCCGGGGAATAACCGCTTCCGTAACATAGATATCGACGCCTCCTTCGATTCAGTCGTGATTAATAATCTCCAGATGAGTATGCGCTCCTCTGCCTTGGCTATGCGCGGAAAAGTAACCAATCTTAGGCAGTTCTTAGCTTCATCCACCCCGGCTCCCCTCTATCTCGACATGGAAGTGGCAATGGATACGATGCAGATTAATCAGCTTGCCAAAGCTTTCCTATCCGGAAAGAAAGGACAGCAGCTATCCGCATCCCCCAACCAACAGGAATCCGACACCATCTCCCTCCTCCTCCCCAGAAATATCATAGCCGATATTTATGCCACTGCCAAAGAAACGCGCTACACCAACCTCCATCTCTACGACCTCTCCACAGCCCTCCATCTCCGTAATGGTGATCTGGATGTGGAGAATCTCCGCATATCGGCCGATTTCGGACATGCCTTCCTCAATTTCGGTTACACCACCTCCGATATCCAGGCGCTCCAAATGAAAGCTGATTTAGGATTGATGGATGTAAATGTGGTCCGCTTCTTCGAAAGATTCCACACCCTTCTCCTCATGATGCCCCAGATGAAGAATCTTGAAGGGGAGATCTCGATAGGAGCCAATTTAGACTTGCTCTCCTTCCCCAATATGTATGTGAATGTGCCCTCGCTCAATGCCGACCTGAGGGTTCAAGGCGATGGGTTGATTGTCCATCAGAGTCCCTTCATCCGACGCATAACACGCATGCTCCTCATCCGAGAGAGCGGACCCCTGCATATCGCCGACATGGATGTCCACGCCTCCCTCCATGACAATCTCCTGGAGTTATATCCCTTCACATTCGCCGTAGATCGCTACCTCCTCAAAATGGAAGGGCTCAATAACTTCGACGGCGATCTCTACTATCACATCGGCGTAGAGAAATCCCCCATACCCTTCCCCTTCGGAATAAACATCGAAGGTGAATTCTCACATCCCAAAATCCGCTTCGGAGGCTCAAAATGGAAAATAAAGAAAGGGGAAAAGATATCCGCCTCCGTAATGGAAGATAAAAAAATAAACATAGTCTCAGAAGGCCGCAAATTCCTCAAAGAATTCCTCCGCAAAGCCGCCCAATCAGAATAATCCCTCCATAATCCCCTTCAAAATTCAAAATCCCTTTCAAGATTCAAAATCCCCTTCAAGATTCAAAATCCTTTTCAAAATCCCTTTTCAAAATTCAAAATCCTTTTAAAAATCCCCTTTCAAAATTCAAAATCCCTTTTAAAAATCCCCTTTCAAAATCCTTCATTCTCGCTGTTAAATATCCCTTGTTTGTTTCGGCGCCTGAGCCTTTGGCTCAGTAAAGATCCGAGCCAAAGGCTCAAGTTTGTCTCCGGGTGAAAAATTCTCCCTGTTAAATATCCCTTGTTTGTTTAGGCGTCTGAGCCTGTGGCTCAGATGAGCTGAAAGCTTATTCGTTTCGGCCCCTGAGCCTGTGGCTCAGTAAAAATCCCCAGCCAAAGGCTCATAATAAAGGAGGCTAATCTCACCGATCGGCCTCCTTCTGATTAAAATTAGGTTGAATCAAATCATCTTATTCATATCTTGTGACGTACGAACTTCAATTCAATCGAATTTTAATTTAAGTAGATGAGAGTGTAAAACCGTCTCTCGGTTTTACGCTCCTCTACTCCAACAATCAGGACAATTGATTACTACTGTATCGAGTGTGCCTCGAACCGGCATCCTCTAACTGACCTATACAACCATTCAAATAAGATTTCAATCAGTTATCAAAAATTGCAACGTAAGGTGTAAAATTTCTTATTTTTTCATGACCTCTTTCTATCTTTTTCTTTCCATCAACAAGCGGAATGCCTATAAAAGCTTATCAAGCCCATAAAGCCTAATTCGCCTATGAAAGCCTATCTCGCTCTTCCGAAAGCTCTCTTGCTTTCCTTAATGGAAATTATCTTTAAGAATACCTGAAAAACTTATCCTTTGTCAATCAAATATCTTGTTTTGGGCAACAGAAGTAATTAATTTCTTATTTTCACTGGCAAAACTACAACTAATAATTTATTTGTGCAAGAAAAAGTGAGAAAAAATTTAAATTTTTTCTCACTTTTCCTTAAAAATCCCTAAAATCCTCAATTTTTGCTCCCAAAATAAAGAAAAATTTAGAAAAAAATCAGCTGCCACATCGCTATCGCCGCACTGCAAGAAACATTCAGCGAATGTTTCGTCCCCCCCTGAGGAATCTCCAAGCAAACATCAGCAATATCAACTATCCGCTGATCCACACCCTCAACCTCATTCCCCACAACCAAAACAATCCTCTCCTCCGGGTCCCTGTGAAAATCCTGCAACGACACGCTCCCATGAGCCTGCTCCAACGCAGCTATCCGCCAGCCCTCCCTCTGGAGCCTCAATGCCTCAGCCAAAGAATCCTCTACATATCGCCATCTCACCGATTCCTCAGCCCCCAAAGCCGTCTTCGCTATCTCCGGATGTGGAGGCCTCCCCGAAATCCCCGCCAAAATAACCTCATCAATAAGAAAGGCATCCGAAGTCCGAAAAATCGCCCCAATATTATGCATCGACCTCACATTATCACACATCACCCTCACCGGAAGCTTCCGAAGCTCCCGATAACCCTCCAAATCAATCCTCGTCAGCTCAATTATATTCTTCTTCTTCATAAAAAGCCAAAAGCTAAAGAAAGCAAAAAGATAATCGCCGTTAATTATCCCTTGTTTGTTTCGGCGCCTGAGCCTGTGGCTCAGTGAAAAATAAAAGCAAAAAGGGATTTAAAAAAGCAAAAAAGATAATCGCCGTTAATTATCCCTTGTTTGTTTCGGCGCCTGAGCCTGTGGCTCAGATGAGCTGAAAGCCTAAACTTTCAGCTCATCCTAAGCATCCGCTCAATAGGCTTTACAGCCTCCTTAGCAATCTCCTCATCAACAATTATCTCCGGGCTCTCATCCCGCAGGCACGCATAAACCTTCTCAAGAGTATTCATCTTCATATAATCACACTCATTGCATTGGCATTCCGAATCCTCCGCCGGAGCCGGAATAAATATCTTCTCAGGGCATTTAAGACGCATCTCCCGCAAGATTCCGCTCTCAGTAACCACAATATATTCCCGGCTATCATCCCTGCCTGCAAATTCCAGCAAAGCAGCCGTCGAACCAACCTTATCCGCGATCAACTGAAGAGGCTTCCTGCACTCCGGATGAACCAATATCTTAGCCCCCGGATGCTCCTTCTTAAGCTCCAAAATCTTCTCCAACGAAAACCGGTCATGAACATGACAAGCCCCCGGCCACAAAACCATCTCCCTATCAGCCACCGTATTAATATATCCTCCCAAATTGCGGTCCGGACCGAATATTATCTTCTCATCCTTGGGCAATGCTTCCACAATCTTACGCGCATTCCCCGAGGTAACCACAATATCGGTCAGAGCCTTCACTGCCGCCGAAGTGTTCACATAGCTAATCACTGTATGCCCCGGATGCTCCTGGATGAAAGCCCTGAACTCCTCCGGATCGCAACTATCGGCCAACGAGCAACCAGCCCCCATATCCGGCACCAACACCTTCTTATCCGGGCAAAGAATCTTGGCTGTCTCTCCCATGAAATGCACCCCACACATCACAATTATATCAGCCTCCGTCTCCGCCGCCTTACGGGCCAAAGCCAACGAATCGCCTATAAAATCGGCTATCTCCTGAATCTCATCCCGCTGATAATAGTGAGCCATGATCAGCGCATTTTTCTCTCTCTTCAATCGCAATATCGCTTCCTGAAGCTCCTTCTTATTCCCATCCAATATGGATTCTTTAAGCTCCTTCTTATTCATTTCTATCTTTTCTAAATTTTGCAAAAAACATTGCTTTCTGCAAAGAAAACCTAAATCCCCCTAATATCCAAATTAATTTCAATTTTTCCTCCTCCTTCCTCTACCCGAAGCGCGGGTTGCATTATGCAGCATCATTTAGGAGCCTCGAGGATTTTAGCAGCAGGTTCCGGGGCTGTGTGTTTTGTCAGCCGGACCCCGGCTTTTTATTTATCTCTATAATTTTAAAAAAATTCAAAATCTCTTCAAAAAAATAAAAAATCAACAATAAAGCCTGTCAATAACTAAAATAACTTTCCCTCCCAAAATTTGCAAATCTCACTTATTGATTCTCCTCGATCGCTTATCTTCACCTTATCAACAGCCGCCATCCCTCATTATAAGCCATTTCCAAGCCTTACCTACACCCTGTAGATAAATCCGCATGTAAATAAAAAGCCTCCTTTCAGCCGCCCTCATCTGTAAATAAAAGAGCAGAGAATTGTAGAAAACCATGCTCACAACTCCTCCATAACCTCCCTCCCGAATCCTTGCGAATAGCAGCTCCCCCTCAGCTTGTAAAAAATCTTTAAAAATCCAAATCCTTCCTAACCAACTTATAATCCACTTATTGCGCCCTTATCAACAACCTTATCATCCCCTTATCTACAACTTATCAACAGCCCAAAAATCCCCCTATCTGCTAATACTCTCGCATAGAAAGGGAGAAAAGGTGCTTGATAGCCTCCTGTCCTCCTGTCCTCCTGTCAAAAGAAAGAAAAAAATTCTCCTGTCAGAGAAAAGAGAAATCCATCTGCGAAGAGCGGAGCTCCTTGTTCTGCTTCAATCTTTTCCGAGCGCAGATCTTCGGGGATTTAGCAGATCTTACAGAGTTATTATCCCGGTTGGGATTTGAGCAGAAAGGCTCTTGAAGCCTGCGCAGACGGATAAAGAAAAAATCTGCCCAATCTGCGAAAAAAATCTGCGTCAGGAAAAAGAGAGCAAGGAAGATTCCTCCTTTCCTCCTGTTCTCCTGTCAGAGAAAAGAGAAAAAGAGAAAAGGAGAATCATCGCCAATTCAGAAGAAATCATCTTTTTTGCCATTTAGTCGAAATTTTTGTTATTTTTGTAGAATCAAAATAATTTCCACCCCTATGGAGCAGAAACGCCTTTTCCTTTTAGATGCATACGCGCTCATCTTCCGAGCCTATTATGCCCTCATCAAAATGCCGCGTCTCACCCAGGCCGGCTTCAACACCTCCGCCATCTTCGGTTTCGTTAACACCCTCGAAGAGATTCTCCGCAAGGAGAACCCCTCCCATATCGCCGTCTGCTTCGACCCCCAAGGCCCCACCTTCCGAAACGAAGCCTTCGAGAATTATAAATCCGAGCGCGAAGCCACACCCGAAGATATCCGCCTCTCAGTGCCTATCATTAAGGAGATTGTAAAGGCCTATAATATCCCGGTGGTGGAAGTGGAAGGCTTCGAAGCCGATGATGTCATCGGCACCCTCGCCCGCAAAGCCGAAAAGGAAGGCTTCACCACCTACATGATGACCCCCGACAAAGACTTCGGCCAGTTAGTCTCACCCTCCATCCTCCAATATAAACCCGCCTACCGTGGCCAGGATTTCGAACTCCGGGGCGAGGAGGAGGTTTGCGGCCGTTATGGCATAGAGCGCACCGAGCAGGTGATAGATCTCCTCGCATTGATGGGCGACAAGATCGACAACATCCCCGGTTGCCCGGGCGTGGGAGAAAAGACAGCCGTCAAACTCATCCAGGAATTCGGCTCCGTGGAAAATTTGCTTAATAATACCGACCAACTGAAAGGCGCCCTGAAAAAGAAGGTGGAGGAGAATGTCGAGCAGATACGCTTCTCCAAATTCTTAGCCACAATCCGCACCGACGTCCCCGTCGAGGTCTCTCCCGAAGATCTCCGCCGCCATGCCGAAGATAAAGAGAAACTCTTCGCCATCTTCCACGAACTGGAATTTCGCAGCCTCATCGATAGGGTGGGCAGAAGGATAGGGGGCGAGGCAGCTCCCAAGCCAGCTGCAAAAAAGGCAGCGGCCCAGCCATCGCTGTTTGATGGGGTAGGAGATTTAGGAGAAATAGGCACTCCCACCCCCCCCATCACCACCATCGATTCCCTCAACCGTCTCTCCTCCGAGCTGATGGATAAGAAGGAATGTGGCGTCATGCTCCTTGCCGACGGCGAAAACGATGCCACCTCCACCTGGGTCGGCACCGCCATTGCCCCCACGCCGGAGAAAGCATATTATATCCCTGCCTCCTTCAAAGAGGGGAATGATTTCGTGCTCGATCTCTTGGCGCGCCCCGATATTTGCAAGGTGAGCGCCAACACCAAGCGCGATTATGTTGTGGCCGCCCGGCATCGCACCGACCACGCCCCTGCCGTAGAAAATTATTATGACATAGCCCTCGCCCATTATATCCTCCAACCCGAGATGAGACATGGGGTCGAAGAACTATCCCTCCAATTCCTCAATCATAACCCCATGCCCCTCCCTCAACCATCCAGCGGCGCCAAAAAAACAGCCAAGACTTTCGTGGCCGCAAAAATAGATTTGGAGAAATTAGCTCCCTGGGCATGCGAACAAGCCGCCCTCACCTTGCGCCTCAAAGCTCCCCTCGAAGAATTGTTGAAAGGGGAGAGCGAGGCTATGCGCAAGCTCCTTTATGATGTGGAATTTCCCCTCGTGAGGGTTTTGGCTGATATGGAGCTTACAGGTGTCCGTCTCGATGTCGAAGCCCTCAATGAAGCAGCCAAAACTATGGAAGGGAGAATAGCCGCCTTGGAAAAAGAGATTTATGAATTGGCAGGCGAGAAATTCAATGTCGGTTCGCCGGCGAAAGTAGGGGAGATTCTCTTCGACCGCCTCCAGCTCGACCCCAAAGCCAAGAAAACCAAGACCGGCCAATACTCCACCTCCGAAGATATCCTCGAAAAGATTGCCCCCAAGCATCCCATCGTGGGTAAGATCATCGAATACCGCGCCCTCAAGAAATTGCTTACCACCTATCTCACCGCCCTCCCGGCCAATATCAATCCCGAGACGGGGAAGGTCCATACCAACTATAACCAGACCGTCACAGCCACCGGCCGCATCTCCTCCTCGGCTCCCAATCTGCAGAATATCCCCGTCCGCGATGAAGAGGGACGCGAGATAAGGAGGGCCTTCATTGCCGACCCCGGTCATATCTTCCTCTCTGCCGATTATTCCCAGATTGAGCTGCGCTTGGTAGCCGACTTCGCCGACGATGAAATCATGCTCGACGCCTTCCACCACGACAAGGATATCCATGCCATCACCGCCGCCAAGATATATCACAAAACCCCGGAGGAGGTGACAGCCAACGAGCGCCGCAACGCCAAGACCGCCAATTTCGGCATCCTTTACGGCATCTCCGCTTTCGGCCTCGCCTCGCGCCTCGGCATTCCGCGAGGGGAAGCGAAAGAATTAATCGATAATTATTTCGCCACCTTCCCCACCATCCATAAATATATGTCGGATTCCGTGGAGCAGGCGCGCGAGCATGGATATGTGGTCACCAAGATGGGGCGCAAGCGGATGCTTCCCGATATCAACAGCCGCAACCCTGTGGTTAGGGGATATGCCGAGCGCAATGCCATCAACGCGCCCGTGCAGGGTTCGGCAGCAGATATAATAAAGGTGGCGATGGTGGATATAGCCCGCGAGATGCGCGAGCGCGGATTGCAATCGAAGATGATAATGCAAGTTCACGACGAATTGAACTTCGACGTCGTTCCCGAAGAATTGCCGCAGATGCAAGAGCTTGTAGAGCGACTGATGCAAGGAGCCTACAAAGGGCGCGTCCCCCTCACCGCCTCCTGCGGCGCCGCCTCCAACTGGCTCGACGCCCATTAGGAGCCCTTCCTCTCCTCTCAGAGAAAAAATTAAATCTCCTGTCAGAGAAAAGGAAAAAATCTGCGCACCATCCTGTCATTTCCGGCGTAGCTCCCAGAGCTAAAAAAATCTTGCGTACGGAAGAACTCTTATTCATCCAAAGCGAGATTTCTTGTTTCCGAAGATAGAATGGTTTAGCCAGCGATTCGAAGGCAGATCTCTTTCTCTCCGTTCTGAAGGCAGATTTGTTTCTCTCCGTACGCAGGATTGAAAAGGATTTTCCGCCAATGGCACGCAGGATTTCTTCATAGCAGTTTCTGGAGCTGTGTGCGGCGCCCGTGCGCCAAAGGTGTAGCAATCCCCTCCTGTCCTCCTGTCCTCCTGTCAGAGAAAAAATTCTGTGCAATTCCGTCCCATCCGTGGCATCGCGTAGCGATAAAAGTTCTGTGCTCGCGAGTCGTTCCTTTCCAGTCTTATATAATTATAGAATGGAAAGACTCACAAGCACAAAAATTGGTCACGTAGTTCCCGTATCCACAGAAAGGACAAATTTTCACAGAAATCTTTGTTTCTTTCCGTACGCAGGATTGAAGTGGATTTTCCGCCAATGGCACGCAAGATTTCTCCTGTCACGCCTCGGAGAGGATTTATATGGAGAACCCCAGCATAAGAGAGCGAAGCAACCGTGCTGGGGAGAAAACCTCCCAGAAAAAGCTCTTATCTCGAAAAAAATTATTACCTTTACAGCTAAATTGAAAATCAGAGCCCCCTTCGCGCCGGCTCTAAAACAAAAATAGACAATTATGAAAACAAGCATCGTGTATATCGCTTTAGGTGCAACCCTCCTCCTCACCCCCGGCTGCACCAAAAAACTCTCCCAGTTCCGTAGCGACTTCTTCACCACAGCCCCCACACCCCTCGCCACCGTCGGCGAGCAGGTGCCCGGCACAATCAACGGCCGCATCCCCGCCAAATTCATGGTCAAGAATGCCAAAGTAACAGCCACCCCCGTCATCCGCTGGGAAAACGGTGAAGTCTCCGCCACCCCCGTCATCATCCAAGGCGAGAATGTTCGCGCCAACGGACAAGTGGTAAGCTATGCCGACGGTGGCTCCGTTGCCATCCCCTTCAGTGTGGCCTATATCCCCGAGATGGCTAAGAGCGACCTCTACCTCTCCTTCGCCGTCGATCAGAACGGCAAGCTCTATTCCCTCCCTCCCGTCAAAGTAGGAATGGGTGTCATCGCCACTTCCACCCTCGCCTCCCCAAAAACCGTCACCCCCGCTGTGGCTAAGGATAATTTCCAGAAGGTAATCACAGAGAAATATAGCGCCGATATCCACTTCCTCATCAACCAGGCAAATATCCGCGCCAACCAAACCGACAAAGCCGATTATATCGACCTCAATAAAAAACTCCAGGAGGCCAACGCTGCCCCCAACCAGGAGATCGCCGGTATCTCGGTCAGCTCTTACGCCTCTCCTGAAGGCACGCTCGAATTCAACACCAAATTGGCCGAGAAGCGCGAGCAAAACACCACCAACCTCATCGAAAACCAACTCAAGAAAGATAAAATCACCGAATTCGGCGA
>CAZXGU010000012.1:26055-32457 GCA_964640375.1 uncultured Sangeribacter sp.
CTGACATCCTCCTTCACCCCCGAAGACTGGGAAGGTTTTGAGAAATTGGTGGAGAAAAGCAATATCCAGGATAAAGATTTGATTCTGTCGGTGCTCCGCATGTATCCCGACCCCGAACAGCGCGAGAAAGAGATTCGCAACCTCTCGGCAGTCTTTAACGAACTCGCCGACCAGATCCTTCCCCAGCTCCGCTATTCTCGCGTCATGGCCCAGATAAATGTGATAGGTAAGAGCGACCAGGAATTGATTAATCTCTTCAACACCGACCCCTCAAAGCTCACCGCCGATGAGATGCTCTATATCGCCACCCTCACCAACGACAACACCAAGAAGATGGAGGTATATAACAAGGCATGCGAAACCTTCCCCAAAGATTACCGCGCCTTCAACGACCTCGGTCTCACCCAATATGTCGAGGGCGACTATGATGGAGCGGAGGCCAACTTCCGTCATGCCCTCCGTCTCTCCCCCGATGCCAAGGAGCCGGAGATGAACCTCGGTCTTATCTCAATGATAAAGGGCGACTATAACCAGGCCAACTCTCAGATAGGTGCCGCCGCCGGTGTTCCCGAGGCAGCCGATGCGATGGGAGTATATCACCTTGCCCACGGCGATGTGGCAAAAGCTGTAACAGCCTTCGGCGATTCCAAGACCAACAATGCAGCCCTGGCACAGATCCTTTCCCAGGACTACACCACAGCCAAAGCCACCCTCGCCGGCATCAAGAACCCCGACGCCACCACCCATTACCTCAACGCCGTGCTTGGTGCGCGCACCAACAACGAAGGGATGGTGATGAACAGTCTCCGTCAGGTAGGCAAGCTCGACCCCAAGATGCTCCAGCGCGCCAAATCCGACCTCGAATTCTCCAAATACAATTTGAGCTTCCTCTAAGGGGATATATAGTTTTATAGGCGCCCACCCCGCCTACCCCGCCCAAAAAAGAACATAAAATCAGCCGCTCAGAGCCCCTCTGAGCGGCTGATTTTATGTTCTACAACATCTTTCTTAATTTTTTTTAAAAAAAGTTGAATTTTCCATGAGAAAAAGTTTGCTTTTCTTTGTTATTGTATTAACTTTGCACCCACAACCTCATTACTAACACTCTTTCAATTATGAAAAACATCTCATAATTACTAAGACTGCTACAATGAAACCCGGTTGAAAAGTCAATCTCTTATCCGGCCCGGCGAAGGCTTAACCCCGGTTCCCGATAGAGGCGACGCAAGGTGATAGTTAATAATACGACTTGAAACTGAAGCCCACGGCTTCCTCTGAACAGACCCATAATTTAAACCCACAACGCTGCGGAGGCAACACAGCTTCGCGGCATCCAAATAAAGGATTATGAGACGACCTACACTCATCGCAATGTTAATGGCAGTCCTCGCGCTGCTCATGCCGCGCGAAGCCCGCGCCGGTGACGACTTCGCTATCAAGACCAACCTTCTCTATGATGCGGGTCTAAACCCAAGCCTCGGCATTGAATTCGGCATGGCCCCAAAATGGAGCTTCGACCTCTCAGGACAGGTCAACGCCTGGACAGTCTCCGGCAAACGCTGGCGCCATTGGGAAGTGATGCCCGAAGCCAGATATTGGCTCTGCGAAAGATTCCAAGGTCACTTCTTCGCCCTCCATGCCCTCGGCGGTCAGTTTAATGTGGGTAACGTTAACGACAACCTCAAATTAATCTTCCTCGGTCTCCCCGACCTCTCCACAAAACGCTACCAAGGATGGATGGCCGGCGCCGGTATAGCCTACGGTTATTCCTGGATCCTCAACAAGCACTGGAACATCGAAGCCGAGTTAGGTGTGGGTTATATATATTCCAATTCCGACGTATATCCCTGCGCCGAATGTGGAACCAAACTCGAAGAGAATTTTAAGAAAAATTACATAGGCCTCACAAAGGCTGCCGTCAACCTCGTTTATCTGTTCTAAATAAAGCACCGAAATGAAAACAGCAATCTTTACAGCAATCTCAGTCATGGCTCTCGGAACAGCCCTCGGTGCTGCTGCCGAAACAAAATTGGCCAAGACTGCTCCCACGATGGGAGTGGGGAACTTCGATCTTCGCAAGGATGGCGACAAGCTCCTTCTCGACATGACCCTCGACGCAGCCAAGCTGCGCATGAGCACAAACAAGGAGATGGTCTATACCCCGATGATAGTCAACGGCACCGACACCGTCCGCATGCGCTCTTTCTCAGTGGCTGGCAAGAATCGTTTCTACAGCCATGTGCGCGCCGACGAAAACACCTCCGAACCGATAGCCTACCGCGCCGGTCAGATCAAGGAGCCGATAGATTATAAATATGAAATCCCCTTCTCCAAATGGATGGAGGATGCACGCCTCGAAATGGAATGTCAGGAACGCGGATGCTGCAACAAAAATGGCAACGCCCTCTATGTCCCCATCGCTCAGATCGACCTCGTGCCCCGTTCATACACCCCCGACGTGGTCTATGTAACCCCCAAGGCGGAAGCAATCAAGGAACGTCAGATCAATGCCCGCGCATATATCGACTTCCCCGTGAATAAAATCGAGATCTACCCCGACTATCGCCGCAACCCCCAGGAGCTCAAGAAGATCCTCGCCACAATCGACTCCGTTCGCGCCGACGAGAACCTAACCTTCAAGAGCATCCATATCAAAGGTTACGCATCGCCCGAAGGTAGCTACGCCAACAACACCCGACTCGCTAAGGGTCGTACGCAGACTCTCGCAGATTATGTGCGCAACCTCTATAAGTTCAAACGCGACGTGATCACCACCTCCTACGAACCGGAGGACTGGGCCGGTCTCGAAGAATATGTGAGAAGTGAAGCAGCAAAGCAGACCTTATCCAACCCCGCCGGAATCCTCGCAATCATCACCGACCCCGCATATAAAGGAAAGGATGATGCTCGCGAAGCAGCCATAAAAAGCAAATTCCCAAAAGATTACGCTTGGCTCCTCGAAAATATCTATCCCGGACTCCGTCACTCCGACTATGCCGTTAATTTCACGGTCCGTTCATATCAGACGCCAGCCGAGATTGCCGACATAATGAAAAAGGCGCCGCAGAACCTATCCCCCAGCGAGCTCTTCGTCTATGCCAAGAGCGTAGAGCCCGGAAGCAAGGAATATAACGAAGCCTTCGAATTGGGAGTGAGGCTCTGGCCCAACGACCCGGTAGTGAACTTGAACGCCGGAAACGCCGCCCTGATGCGCGGCGACCTGAAAGCAGCGAAAGAGTACCTCGCCAAAGCCGGCGACACTATAGAAGCACAGTATGCACGCGCCACCCTCGCAGCCATGGAGAAAGACTATGCGCAAGCCAACTCCATCCTGAAAGGGATCCAGCAGCTCCCCCAAGCTCAGGCAGCAGAAAAGCAGATAAAAGAGATCACCGCCAACAAAGGCAAGCACTACAAGCTCCTCAACACCGAGATCTAACGCAGCAGCCTCTAAAAGCGAGATTGTTTAGAATTTTTCCGAAGGCAGAATTAATTTTTTCCTTACGCAAGAATCTATTCTCCTTACGCAAGAATCTAAAGGATTAACGCAAATGGCACGCAAGATTTCATCAGCCCATTCCGGTGATGTTCTATCATCTGGATTCCGGCCAGCAGGTTCTGGGGCTGTGTGAGGCGCCCGTGCGCCAAAGCAGCAAGGTTCCCGACCTACCGCGGAGCGGTTACATCTTCTATTAACCGGGGGTTCCGGCGAAGCCGTACCCTCGGATACGAAGACCCCACATCTCCATGAACCGCGGAGCGGTTCCATTATTGGAGACCAAAATATCTCCCCATCCCTCGGATCCGGAGAACCCCTCCAGAGATTTATCGGGGGGACCAAACGTTAACCATGCAGACTCTACCAACACAGGCAAAGCAAAGGCTTAACAACGACAAGATGATAACAAACTAACAGGTTTGACTAAATATCAGATTATAAATTGTTTTAATTTTTATACTTTTAACTCAAAAAACTCTAACATGAAAAAGATTTATGGATTTGCAGCCCTCTGCGCAGCCATGACGCTCGCAAGCTGCTCCAACAACGATGAGCCTATCGCTCCCGTTGCTACAGGAAACGGCCAGTTGGTAACCGCAGGCTATCTTTCTATTAACATCGCTAATACCGGCAAAACTCGTGGCCACAGCGACTTCCAGTATGGTACTGAGGCTGAAAGCAAAGCTAAAACAGCAACTTTCCTTTTCTTCGATGCATCTGGTAAACAGATTGGTAAAGCTGAAAATCAGGCCCTCACTTCTACTACTGCTCATACATCTACTTCTCCCGTGGAGAATATCGAGCGCGACTATGAAGTAATGGTACCTGTTCAGATTGAGCTCACAGCAGATGAACTTAAAGAAGATGAAGCTACCCAAACTGCTCTGAAAAAACAATATGTTGGTGACATCGAGCGCGTGGTATGTATCCTCAATCCTACTCATGCTGCTGATCCTACTGCTGCCGGTGCTGACAAAACCATCGATGCAATGGTTGCCGGCAAAACTGAAACTGAAGTATTGGCTATCGCTGCTGACTATTCTCAGCTCGTAGGCGACAATCAGTTTGTAATGACCAACTCAGTATATTACCAGCTTGAAGATGCAGCTGCCGGTCTTGAGGCAAAGATCGTTTATGGTCAGGATGTGAAAGGAAAAATCATGCCCAGCCCACTCGAAGCTACTCAGAACCCTGTTGATATTTATGTAGAGCGCGTTGTTGCTCGCGTGGATGTTAACAATCCTGAAACTGGCATGAATATTCCCGAGCAGGAACTCACCGTTTATGGTTATGATGATAATGCTAACGGTAAATTCCAGGCTATGGATAAGAAGATTCAGGTCGTAGTTAAAGGTATTGAGGTTGCTAACCTTGCCAACCAGTCTTACCTTGTAAAGAATCTTAAGAGCACTTGGACACCCGATGCAGGTCGTTTCGATGATTGGAATGCTCCAGGTTACAAACGTTCTCACTGGGCTTATACTTGGTCGGACGGCGCTGGTGTAAAGGCTCCTTCAAGATTCGTGGAAGAAGCAAAACAGGGCGATATCACTGAAACTTGGTTCAAGAATAAATCTTGGAACAATTACGGTGACCTCCCTGAAAATGGTAAAGGTAAGAAATATTACATCAACGAGAACACTAACGAAGACTACGCAACTGCTCTCGTAATCTCTGCTGAGCTTAATGAAGTAAAAGAAGATGGCTCATTAGCTCCTCTCACTCTCTTCCGCACAGAGAAAGATGCTAAGTATTATACAGAAGATGGCGCTCGCAACACTCTTCTTGACATGCTCTACCGCGAAGGTTACAACATCGCAACTGAGTTCACTGAGGTTGTAGTGGATGCAAATACCGGCGAAACTAAACTCAAACCCACCGCTTTCAAATCTCTTACTAAATCTGATATCGACTTCGCTTCTGCAATCGCAATTGAGCGTACTGATGCTAAGGGTTATGACGGTTATCTCCACTTCCAGAAGACTAAATATGATATCTCTGTTAAGGACAAAGATGGTAATACCAAAACAAAAGAGTATACACCCGAAGAGTTGATCTATCAAACTACTGATGGTGGTGTAACTTATACTCTCGTGAATGGTTTCGAAGCTAATGTTCTTCAGACTAAGAACTATAAAGTTTGGAAATGGGATCAGGGTCTCTGCTACTACTTCATCAACCTCTCTAACCAGGTTACTGAGCAGAAAAAAAATGAGGCTGGTGAGGCCCAAGTTGATGAAGATGGCGATTCTGTAATGGTTAACATCAATGGTGTAGTTCGTAACCACATCTATCAGGTTGATCTTAAGAGTGTCAAAGGTTTCGGTGTTCCAGTATTCGATCCCACAGAGGTTATCGTTCCTGTAACTCCTCCGAAGTTGACTCCGAAAGATGAGTGGTCAATCGCTTGCAACATCCATATCCTCTCTTGGGCTGTTTACGCTCAGAGTGGTGAATTCGAGACTGACTATTAATCCCCCCCTCAAAGAAGAAACAGAATTTCTTCTAACATAAAGGATGGCGGAGCCTGACCGCTCCGTCATCTACCAAAAACTTCCGCAACAGGATCTTTTCTGCAAGCAGATCTTCCGTACGCAGGATTGAAAAGAAATTTTCCGCAAATAGCACGCAGGATTTCCTCTTTCTCTCCGTACACAGGATTGAAAAGAAATTTTCGCCAATGGCACGCAGGATTTCCTCTTTCTCTCCGTACGCAGGATTGAAAAGAAATTTTCGCCAATGGCACGCAGGATTTCCTCAGCCCATTCCGGTGATGTTTTTATCAGCAGGATTCCGGCACTACCGCGGAGCGGTTTCACCTCCTATTAACCGGGGGTTCCGGCGAAGCCGAACCCTCGGATACGAAGCCAAAAACAATCAATGAACCGCGGAGCGGTTCCATT
>CAZXGU010000013.1:0-32402 GCA_964640375.1 uncultured Sangeribacter sp.
TGAAAATATATTCTGGCGGTCCGGTGGAGAGCGACAGGTTATTCATGCTCCATACACTTGGCGATCAATTTGACGGCGCAGTAGAAGTGGCTCCAGGACTGTATGTAGGGGCCGATCTCAATCAAGTGATGGACTATATTCAGCAGGAGGAAGATCTGGAAGGGAAGTTAAGATTCTTCTTAGGATATAGCGGTTGGGCAAAAGATCAATTAAGTGCGGAAATCCTTAGTCATTCATGGGCTTTGACCCGACCAAAGGATAATGGAGATGCACTGATCGGAAAAGGAAATGAATATTGGCGTCGAGAAGTGGAACGTCTGGGTGAAGACTATAGAAGTTGGCTCCTGATACCCCAAAATCCAGAAGAAAATTAAAATTATTAAAAAAAGTTTACATCAGCTCTTTTTGAAGAATGTGGAGAGAGAATGTATTTTTGCCTGAAAGAATCCAATTTTTCAGAGTTCCACTCCATTCAAAACCGGCTTTTAAAAAAAGATGCATGCTGATATCGTTGCCGTCAACTATCTCTGCACATAATTGTCGCAGATTAAGAATGTGAAGGGAATAATATTCCAAGAGTCGAAGAGCATCAATCGCAACTCCTGTCTTGCGAAATTGAGGCAAGACATAAATACCGATTTTTGATGTTCGATGTTGAGGAGAGAGGTCGAAAAGATCTGCTATCCCTAATCTTTCTCCATTATGGTCGGAAATAATAAGCCTTAATTGTCCGGCCAAAAAAGGATCGGCTTCATAATTTTGAGCATAACTCAGTAGATTTTCACGAGAATATGGTGCAACCAAAGAATTTTGCACCCATTGAAGCGAATCACTTTCTACACACCACATAAAATCAGCATCCGCAGGCTCAACCGGACGAAGAATCATCTTATTATTTGAAAGGATTCGTTTCTTCTCTAACATTGCTAATACTCTTCAAAAGTTCTACTTACTTGGTTCATTCACAGAAAGAATCGGAAAATAAAGTTCGGTTAAGAATTGAGCGACCGAGAGTTAATTCGTCGGAATATTCGAGTTCGTTTCCAATGGCCAATCCGCGAGCAAGCATAGTTATTTTAACCGGTAGCCCGGCGAGTTTTCTATAAATATAAAAATTTGTTGTGTCTCCCTCCATAGTAGGGCTCAGGGCAAGAATAATTTCGGAAATTCCTTCCTCTTTAACTCGTTTTACGAGGGAATCGATTTCAAGGTCGGAAGGAGAAAATCCGTCAAGAGAGGAGATCACTCCTCCAAGCACATGATACAGACCATGATGCTCATGGGTGGATTCGATAGTGAGGACATCTTTAACATTCTCCACCACGCATACAATCGATTGATCCCTGTGTGCGTCGCTGCAAATCGAACATATCTCTTCCTCACTTATATTATGGCATCTATGGCAATATTGGATGTTTTCTCTCATCTCAATAATTGACGATCCCAGCGCAAGAGCGGTTTCTTTCTCCTGTCTGAGTAAGTGGAGGGCAAGCCGAAGAGCGGTTTTCTTGCCAATACCCGGCAATTTTGACAGCTCAGCAACAGCATTATCAAGAAGTTGAGAATTATATGATGTGTTCATAACATTTTAAACTGTGGAATGAAGAATATGATAAGTAATAAGAAACGGAACAGCAAAATATTGAGGAGCTTTTAAATTAATATGAGTTACAGACAATAGACTAACGCGGATTATAGTTCTTTTATTTGGGAGAACAAGATAATTATTTTCTTCAAGCAGGCTCTAAAATTAAAGGTTAGAAACAAAATGATAGATTATATTAGTGGAAATATAGCGGAAATAACTCCGACAATAGCAGTGGTTGACTGTAATGGGTTAGGGTATGAAATTAACATCACTTTAATTGATTATCCTAACATCTCAACGGTTGATAGAGTTAAATTTTATATCCATGAATCCATTCGGGAAGATGCCCATGTCCTTTATGGATTTTTGAGTAAGAAAAGTAGAGAATTGTTCCGCTTGTTAATAGGTGTCAGCGGTGTTGGTCCCAACACCGCACGTTTAATATTATCTTCTATGACCAACGACCAGCTTGAGAGCGCCATAGCCTCAGGTCAGGACTCAGCCTTAAAAGCAGTGAAGGGTATTGGAGGAAAGACAGCCCAACGGATTATAGTGGATCTGAAAGATAAAATAAAAGCAGACGGCGCAACGTTATTAACAAGTACGCCTGCAGGAGAATCGTATGATGATTCCGTCGCAGCCCTTGTAATGCTTGGATTCACGGCACAACAGAGTCAGAAGGTATTGAAAAAGATATTCTCTGCAGATCCGAGTTTAAGCACAGAGAAAGCGATAAAGCAGGCATTGACGATGCTTTAGATGAGGGTTTTCCGTAATAGACACTATTCTGATCGCAAACGAAAATTTACTTTAGCAGTGTTGATTTCAACACTGCTAATATCGCTTATAGGATATTCTCAATATTATAAGAGTGAGCTTGCTCCTCCACCTCCTGCTTCCGAGTCTCAGGCGGTTGATGCAACTGTTAAATCGGATTCCATAAATGTGCGCTATGATGTAAGGCGGACGGTTCCATCCCTTAATGAGATATTTAAAAACGAAGAGGAATACCCTGCCGACCTTCGGACCCCTTCCAATGTAAAAACAGAGGCAATCTATGATCCGGAATCGGGGATGTATGTGATTCATACACGCCTCGGGGATCAAGACATTGTCACGCCGGCCATGCTCACGGCTGAGGAATATAATGCTGCCATGGTCAGAAAAGACCTTTACTCCTATTTCAGGGAGAAGAACTCCGAAAGCTTTGAACAGAAAGAGAAGCAGCCGTTCAATATATTCGATATGAACTTTGCTCTTGGCCCGCTTGAAAAAGTGTTCGGTCCGGGCGGCGTGCGGCTCACTACTCAGGGTTCGATTCAGCTTTCAATGGGGGTGAAAAGTAATAAAACAGATAACCCTTCCCTGTCGTTGCGCAACCGAAGGAAAACATATTTCGATTTCGACCAAAAAATTCAAGCCACCATAAATGCGTCTGTAGGTGATAAGCTCAAATTCAATATGACCTATAACACGGACGCTACTTTTGATTTCGATTCCAAAAATCTTAAACTCAATTATGAAGGAAAGGAGGATGAGATAATAAAGAGCATCGAGGCAGGAAATGTTAGTATGACCACAGGGTCAAGTCTTATACGAGGAGGAACAGCCCTTTTTGGTTTTAAGACCAAACTGCAGTTTGGAAAACTCACCTTAACCGGACTCCTTTCCCAACAAAATTCTGAGTCTAAAACGGTTAACACATCCGGCGGCGTGCAAACTCAGAAATTTTCTATCAAAGCCGACAATTACGATGCCAACCGACATTTCTTCTTGGCACAATATTTTTATGATAACTATGATTCGTTTGCATCCAAACTTCCTCATGTTTCATCTGGAATAAAGATCACTCGAATTGAAGTCTGGGTTACGAATAAAAACAGCAATTTCAACGAGAGCCGCAACTTTGTGGGATTCATGGACCTTGGTGAAAACACACGTCTTGCCAACGATCATTGGATTCCCAATATGTCGTTTAATAATCCCTCCAACCAATCTAACAATCTCTTAGATGAGATTAAGGAGAATTATCCTGAAGCAAGAAATATTAATCAAGTGACTCAAGCCTTGGAGCCGTTGAAAGCCTATGGCATAGAAGGCGGTAAAGATTTCGAGAAGGTGGAAAGTGCCCGCTTATTGAAATCGAGTGAATATACTTTAAATTCCGACCTCGGTTATATCTCACTTAAATCTGCTCTGAACACTGACGAGGTATTGGCAGTGGCATACGAATATACATACGGAGGACGTGTATATCAGGTTGGAGAATTTTCTTCGGATGTGACCAACACTTCGGAGTCTCTATATTTGAAGATGCTTAGGAGCACAACTGTTTCTACAAAACTTCCAATGTGGAAACTAATGATGAAAAACGTATATGCTTTGGGAGCATATCAATTGCAAAGCAAAAATTTCAAACTAAACATTAAGTTCCTCTCCGATACAACGGGCACTGAGATTAACTATCTGCCTGTTGGATCGATAAGTAACACTCCGTTATTGCAGGTGATGAATCTCGACCGCATTGATTCGAATCAGGAATCAAATTCGGATGGCTTTTTTGATTATGTGGAGGGATATACAGTGCAATCGTCATCAGGCAAGGTTATTTTTCCTGTTGCCGAGCCTTTCGGAGCACACTTGGAGAGAAAAATAGGCAATCCAGAGATAGCCAAAGAATATGTCTATAAAGAACTATACGACTCCACGTTAGTCGTGGCGCGTCAATTTGCAGACAAGAACAAATATTCTCTTGTAGGAGAATATCAGGCCTCGGGAGGCGCCCAGATACGCTTGAATGCCATGAATGTTCCTCGCGGTTCAGTAGTTGTTATGGCCGGTGGAGTTGTGCTAACCGAGAATAGCGACTATACGGTTGATTATTCAATGGGTATAGTTACCATTACTAATCAGAGCATTATTGATTCAGGCACAAATGTGAGTGTAACCCTTGAAAATCAGTCGCTCTACAGTATGCAACGCAAGACGCTGTTAGGACTTGATGCACAATATAAATTCAACAAGAATTTAACAGTGGGAGCCACTATTCTGAATTTTTCAGAGAAAGCTCTTACTGAGAAGGTGAATATTGGCGACGAGTTGATTAATAACACGATGTGGGGTCTGAACCTCTCATATAATAAGGAATTTATGTGGCTCACTAATTGGGTTAATAAAATTCCGACAGTCAACGCTACTTCACCCTCTACTTTCAGCGTCAATGCAGAATTTGCCCAGATAGTGCCTGCCAAACAAAAGAGTGGAACTAACAAGGGCTCAAGTTATATAGATGATTTCGAGGCCACTCAGACAGGAATAGATCTCAGATCGCCTTATTCTTGGTTTCTTGCGTCAACCCCATACGATTCAGGCTCAGATGCTTTATTTCCTGAAGCCGGCTTGACCAACGATGTAGCATACGGTAAAAATCGTGCGCTGCTATCATGGTATTATATTGACCGCATGTGGACTCAGAGAAATTCATCTATGGTTCCGGGATATATGAAGAGCGACCCATGGTTTCTTTCGAATCCATACGTCAGAGAGGTGAAGATAAGTGAGCTCTATCCATACAGAGACCTTGCATACGGCGAAGCAAATTATATTCAGACTCTAAGCCTGTCGTTCTATCCCAAAGAACGCGGCCCCTATAATCTGGATGCAGAAAATATTGATACCGACGGCAAGCTTCTCAACCCTGAGAAGCGCTGGGGTGGTATAATGAGGAAGATGGATAATTCCAACTTTGAAACCTCCAATGTGGAATATCTTCAATTCTGGCTTCTTGACCCATTCCTCGATCCGGATAATCCTAACACAGAAGGAGGAGACCTTTATTTTAACTTTGGAGAGATTAGTGAAGATATCCTTAAAGATGGTATGAAGAGTTATGAGAACGGGTTGCCAATTGATGGTAATAATGATTTCATAACCGAAACTAACTGGGGAAAAGTATCGCGCCAAAATTCACTGACCTATGCTTTTGAAAATTCAGAAAATGCTCGGCCAATGCAAGATGTGGGTCTTGACGGACTTCCCAATGACGCAGAATATACATTCTCTTCTTATAAAGAATATCTTGACAAACTGAGAGCTAAACTCCCTGCAAGCACAATAGATGAAATGCAGGCCGACCCGTTCTCTGCAATGAACGATCCTGCTGGCGACAATTATCATTTCTTCCGCAGCTCTTATTATGATGAAAACCATTCTGATATTCTCACTCGCTATAAAAGATATAATGGAGTGGAAGGAAACTCATTGTCTCCCGATCAGTCGCCTAACCCGTTCTATCAGTCGTCTCGTGCTGTTCCTGATGTTGAAGATATAAACCAAGATAACACGCTTAACGAATATGAGCGATATTTCCAGTATAAGGTTTCAATTCGTCCGGAGGATCTTGAAGTAGGCAAAAATTATATAACCGACATTCAGGAATCTGAAGTTAACACTGCTGCGGGCAAACAGAGAGCTGTTTGGTATCAGTTTAAGATTCCATTGAGTTCGCCTGATAAAGTGGTGGGAGGAATAAGCGATTTCTCCACAGTGCGTTTTGCGCGCATGTTTATGACCGGATTTAAAGAAACCACCCACCTTCGATTCGCCACTCTTGAACTTGTAAGGGGGGAATGGCGCGACTATAAGTTTAATCTCAATAGCCGCAATGATTCTCCGGCCGAGGGAGAGCTTGACATGTCGGTTGTGAATATCGAAGAAAATAACGCGAGGACACCTGTCAACTATGTCCTTCCTCCCGGAGTTACCCGAATACAAGATCCAGGCCAATCACAGGCCACTCAGCTTAATGAGCAATCTCTCTCAATGAAGGTTACAGGTTTGCAACCCGGAGATGCCAGAGGAATTTATAAAAACACTCAACTGGATCTTCGCATATATAAGCGTATGCAGATGTGGATACATGCAGAGGCATTGATCGATAATACCACAAATACTAAAAACGGCGACTTATCTGTCTTTGTGCGTCTTGGATCGGATGTGAAGAACAACTATTATGAGTATGAGATTCCTCTTCAGCTCACTCCTCCCGGCTCATATAACAACTTCAGTGAAACAGATAGAGAGCGGGTATGGCCAATTGCTAACTTCCTAAATGTTCCGTTTGAACTCTTCACCTCATTGAAGACTCAGAGAAACAGAGATAAGAGCGCCAACGTTGAGGGTGTGGGATATGGAGTTCTGTACACTGGCCATGATCCTGAGAATAACCAGAACACAGTAGCTGTGCTTGGTAATCCTTCGCTAAGTGATGTTAGGGTAATGCTTATAGGTATCCGTAACAGATCAAACAGCGTAAAGGATGGTGATATATGGGTTAATGAGTTGAAAGTAACCGATTTCAATGAATCGGGAGGTTGGGCTGCCAATGTAAATGCCAACTTGGCCGTAAGCGATTTAGCGATGGTCAATTTCTCGGCTCACAAGGAAACTGCCGGATTTGGAAGCGTGGATCAAGGGCTTTCCCAACGTCGATTGGATGATTATGAGCAATATAATGTGGCAGTGCAGGGAGACGTGGGAAAACTTTTGCCAGAGAAAGCAAAATTGTCGGCTCCTGTCTATTACTCGCGTTCCCAGGAATTGACCACACCAAAGTATAATCCTCTTGATCAGGATATTCTTTTAAAGGATGCTCTCGACGCCACTTCAAACAAAGCAGAACGAGATTCCATAAAGAATTATGCTGTCACAAAGAAAGTGGTGGAGAGTTTCTCTTTGTCTAATCTGAAGTTTAATGTTCAGAGCAAGACTCCGATGCCTTGGGATCCAGCCAACTTCCAGGTTTCTTTCTCGTTCAACAAGCAAAGAAACATGGATCCCACAACTGAATATCAGAACACAAATGATTATCGTGGTAACTTCACATATTCCTATACACCTTACATTAAGCCCTGGAAGCCTTTCTCTTTCTTAAAAGGGAAAGGGAAGACGGCTAAATATTTTAAAGATTGGGAAATAAACTGGCTCTTCAATAATCTTACTTTCTATACAGGAATCCAAAGATATTATTATGAAGAGCAGACACGAAGTGAGGTGGATGTTGATTTTCAACTCCCCGTACAGGTTAGTAAAAATTTCACTTGGGATCGTCAGTTCTCAATAACATGGAATCTAATTAAATCTCTGCAACTCACTTTCTCAAGCAACACAACGGCCCGAATTGAAGAGACAGTGGGGGCAGTTAATAAACAACTATTCCCCGACGAATATAGAGAATGGAAAGAAACGGTGTTGAGTTCAGTTAAGCATCTCGGCACCCCCTGGAACTATAACCAAACGTTTACAGGCACTTATCGAGCGCCTTTCAACCGTTTGCCATTCCTTGATTACCTTACTGGTTCAGTGACATATAATTCCACTTACAGATGGGATAAGGGAGCAACTGTTGATGATTTATATTTGGGTAATACTATCCAGAATCAATCGTCATGGAATGCTGATGCGAGATTTAATTTTGAAACCCTATATAATAAATCTAAGTATCTTCAGAATATAAATAAGCGATTCTCAACATCTTCAAGTGCGCGGGGCGCAAATAAAAACAATAAGAACGGGAAAAAAGAGACTCCCAAGAAGGCACGTAAGTTTGAGAGAGCGTTTACATTGAGTGCCGACACTTCAACTTTTGTTAAACACAATCTTAAAACTAAAAAGGTTAAATTCACCGCAGAGGTTGGCGGAAAGCCAAAGAAGTTGAACTATAAAGTGATCGACGACAATACTATTGAGATAACCGACAGAGGAAGTGATAACATAAAGGTAATAGTGAGAGAAGAACTAAAGGAGGATAAGAAGAATTTCGGCACTGAGTTTGCAGAATATAGTCTTCGTTTTCTGATGATGCCCCGATCTCTTTCGTTCCGGTATAAGAGCTCACATTCTTTGAACCTGCCTTTGTTCTCACCTAATATCGGCAACATATTCGGTCAGTCGCAAAGCTATGGTCCAATGTCGCCCGGTCTTGATTTTGCCTTTGGCTTCTATGGAGAAGATTATGTGGACAAGGCTAAAGAGAGAGGATGGTTAATCACGGATAGTGATCAAGTGTCGCCTGCATTATGGAACAAGAGTAAAGAATTTAACTTTGAATTGACCTTAGAGCCAATCAAAGGACTAAAGATTCTTCTGACTTCTAATTTAACTGATTCTCGCACAGAACAGATGCAGTTTATGTATAGTGGGAATCCAACTTCTTATTCAGGTTCCTACGTTCGAACTCATTGGGCCTTTGCAACAGCACTAAGGAACTCCAGGGCTGAAGACGGATATGCTTCTTCTACATTTGATAAATTCTTAGCATATATCCCTCAGGTTGCTAACCGAGTTGAGCATCAATATAGAGGTCTCCATTATCCTGATGCCGGATTTCTTGAAGGCAGCCCCATGGGAGGAGCCGTGTATAATCCTGAAGTGGGTAGTGTGAGTCAGACAAGTTCGGATGTGCTTATACCAGCTTTCTTGGCCGCTTACAGTGGAGTTAGTCCGGAGAAGATTTCGTTGGCTCATTTTGATGGCCTTTCCGCAATGAGGCCTAACTGGCGAGTTACTTATGATGGTCTGGTAAAATTAGGCAATCTAAGCAAATGGTTTAAGGCTTTCACTCTAAGCCATGCTTACCAATGCACATATTCAATCGGCTCCTATTCAAGTTATATGAATTGGGTAAGTGCCGACGGAGATCTTGGTTTTATTCAAGATGTCCAGACTGAGAATCCCATTCCTTCCACTCCTTTTAATATCACTTCAGTGGCGATTACGGAGAAATTTGCTCCTCTTTTCGGAGTAAAGGTCACTCTCTTTAACGACATGACATTTAATGCGGAGTATAGAGATTCACGCACATTGAATCTGAATAGTTCGGCCGGACAGGTTGTTGAGACCACAAGCAGGCAGATACAGATAGGCGCGGGATATAAGATTGCCAACTTTAATAAGATTCTGAAACTTGGAAGCAAACAGGGAGGCGTTTCTAATGATCTTTCTCTGAATCTTGATTTGGCATTTTCAAATAATCAGAGTCTAATCCGACGCATTGAAACAGCCTATACTCAAGCCACTCAGGGAACGCAAACCTTTTCAATTAACTTTATGGCTTCCTACGTCTTGAGTAAGCGCATAACTCTCAATGCCTTCTTTGACCATCAAACGAATACTCCTCTTGTGAGCAATTCGTCATATCCTACAAGCAATTCCAATTACGGAATATCAGTAAACGTTTCTTTGGCTCGATAAGTTGCCGGTTACCGGCTTATTATTGTGGCGACAAGTTGAAATTCATAATCCCATTTCACCGCACAGAGAAATGGGATTTTTAATAATATATACGCAATGAAAAAAATATTTACTCTCTTTTTATTTTTATTATTTCCAGCAATTTGTTGGAGCGGTTCCACCACTTCTGAGGAGATTTCCAAACTCAGGGCAGTCGCAGACAGTCTTCATGGGATAGGTAAAACCGATTCAGCTTTAATAATAGGGGAGAAGGCCGTACGGCTTGCTGAAAAATCTGGAGATAATGTTCAAATTGTTGGAACCTACTCCGGTCAAGGAGTCTATCTACGCTCTATGGGAAGAATAGAGGATGCTTTGAAGAGTTATGAAAAAGGACTCGAAATAATTACTTCGGGTTCATTTCGTCGGAATCCGTCGTCGGAAGCTATCGAAGAGATTGCAACACTCTATATCAATCTGGCAGTCTTAAATCTTGACATGCAGCATAAGGATGAGGCAGAGAAAAACGCTCTGTTATCAGCGGAATGGTGTGACAAAAGTAAAGATACTGAATTTAAAAGCACCGTTTATGGTGTGGTCGGTTCGGTGTTGACAGGGTGTGGAAATCTTGAAAAAGCATTATATTTTCAAGACTTGGCTTATCGGAATGCAATGGAATCAGGAGATAAAGAGGCTGCATTTCGTGCATCTGCCTACAACATGTTGATTTCCGATCGACTGGGAAATAAGGCAGAAGCTAATCAATGGAGAAAAAAGTGCGAATCTATTCTGCCGGAAATAGAATCGATAATGGCAAAATTGGTCTATTATCAAGCTGAATGTTCGATATGTTTAAATAATAATGATCAGAAGGGCTCTTTGATATGGTTTAATAAAATCTTAGAACTCGATGGAATAGAGAATCTTCCATTTGTAAAATATGATGTTTATAATAATATGCATCTCGCTTATGCGAGTTTAGGAAATTATGCAGAAGCGTATAATATCCTTATTAAAAGCAACGAACTGCGCGATAGTATCTGGGAAAGAGAAAAAGCTGAAAGTCTTCGCGAACTTACTGTAAAATATGAAACCAAGGAAACTCAATTGGCTTTAGCACAGAGCGAAGCCAAAAGGGCAACTGTGTTGATGTGGCTATTTGCGGCTATAGGCGTATTGCTTATAGTAGGCGTGGTATTTATGATTTATGTTGGGAAACAACGGAGACGCAGAATGCAAAAAGAGATAGAATTTGCCAATTTGCGAGCCGATATCGGACGACGTCTCACGGAACAATATATAGAGGGATTGGAGAATGAGCGTGCTCGCATGGCTAAAGAACTTCACGATGGGGTTTGTAATGATCTGTTGGCAGTTGAGATGAGAATAAAAAATGGCCAGTCGTTAGAGGAGGCTTCAAGACTTATAGAAACTTGTCGTGATTCTGTGAGAAGAATCTCTCATGAAATGATGCCTCCTGAATTTTCGTATGCCAATATTGATGAAGTGATAAGATTTCTGATATATAAACAGTCAGAGGCAAATAAAGGAAAAATAGAATTTCATTATGAATCAGAATTTGAAGGATGCGACTGGCTTGATGTGCCCGACGCAGTTGCTTTGGAGATTTACAGAATAGCCCAAGAAGCAATAGGAAATGCTGTGAAGTATTCAGATGGAACTGAAATATCTGTTAAACTTGTTTTGAAAAGTGATAGCATTATATTGAGAGTAGAAGACAATGGTCTATTTAAAGAAAAGAGAGAAAAAGGTGTAGGTTTAGAGTCTATGAAAAAGAGAGCCAATTCAATTAATGGCAAAATAGATATCAAGTTTCCTTCTGATTCAGATAAAGGAACGGAGGTTTGTTTGACAGTAAGAAATTGGAAAAATAAGTAAATAATATTATTTGGCATCAAAAACTACGGATTTCCGTAATTGATTTACATATTAAGGCTTAGTAATTTTGTAAAAAACAACTATATTACTAAAATCGCCTGAGATGATGCGTGAAACTGTCTTATCTAAAATGAAAATAGCCATAGTTGACGATCATGATTTGATTAGGGAAGGGATGAATGCTGTCCTGACAAATAATGGAGCGGCGCATGTGGATAAATACAGTTCGTCGAGAGATCTTATCTCAGGAATGGATTTAGGTAAAGAGTATGATTTTTACATTATAGATCTGGAACTTCCCGATATTGATGGTTTTGTATTGATTGAGATGATAAGGGCTCGCAACCCCGAGTCGAACATTATAGTGAGCACTGTTCATGATGAGATATGGACTTTAAGGAAACTTCTTGCCAAGGATGTGAATGCTATAGTGTATAAATCGGGTGACGGAAATGAGATAGTCGATGCTATCACAGAGATTCAAAACGGGAATAAGTATTATTGCTCGGAGGTTGAGAGCGCTTTAAAAGTCGCTAACGATAATTCTGTTCATCCGTCTCTTAGAGAACTTGAGGTGCTCCACCAGATAGCCCAAGGGAAGACATCCAGGGAGATAGCAGCTGCTATGTTCGTTTCCGACAATACAGTAGAAGCACATCGAAAGGCATTGTTTGCGAAATTAGGTGCGGTAAATGTAGCCGACTTAATTATGAAAGCCATTAATATGGGTTATCTGAAAAAGGGCAATTAAATATATTGCCTATAAAATTGAATAACAAATAATCAATAAGAAATCAAATGTAGAATAAAATGAAAAGAAAAAAATTATTTTTAGTGATTGTGGCTATTGCTGCAGCTATCACTCCTTTAAAAGTAGAAGCTCAGAAACTGGGAAATATTTTGAAAAAAGGGCAGGAGGTTCTTGAAAAAATATCCGCTCCTAAGACGGAGTCTTCACAAAAGAGAACTTCTACAGACGGAGAGGAAGTTAAAAATGTTAGAACCAATTCCATTGCTCTTGGTAATGGAATAGAGATGACGAATCCTATTGCGGAATATATCGACGTTGTTCCCGTTGGTCTCTATGGGGTTTCAACAAGTGAGAACTATGGAAATGCCTATCTTGTGTTAAAGGTGACAATGAAGGAGCCAGCAAATAAAGCATCCTTTGGAGGGAGTATCAACAATGAGAAGATGGTAGCAGTGGATGCCAATGGGAAAGTTTATAATACAGATTCTAATGGAACTTTCTCATTTGATACTCCTGAGGGAATTCCTGTGAGTGTCATAATAAACCAACCGGCATTAACGTTTACAGGGATAAAGAAAAGTATTGAAGTGATGCCAATGGTAAAATTTGGAATCCTTATTGATGCTTATCATAAGGGCAATCTTACTTTAAAGAATGTTCCAATATACTGGGATAAAAGTCCTGAAGAATAATATAAAAGATATAAAATGAAAAAGATCTTAAAATGTCTGCTTCTCTGCGTAGTATTATTCTCTCTTTCTGCATGTTCAGGAGGAGGGTATAATTCAGAGAAATGTGCCCAACTCATGGACAAAATTGAGAAAAAAGAACAATTTTCTGAGTCGGATTATAATGAAATGATTGGTCAGCTTGGAGCTCTTTGTGAAACTCTTCAGCAGAAGGATAAAGAGTTAGGAGATGATAAGGCTAAGGCTCTTGAATTTGCGTCAAGCGAAGAGGGTAAAAATTTATTTACCTATACTCTCGGTTTCGCCATGTTCCTCGAACAGAATAAACAAGAGCTTTCTCCTTCAAATGTGAAGAAGCTTGCTGAACTTGAGAAAAAGATAAAGGATTTGGACTAAACCACTTTCACAACATATAACTATAAAGATAAAGGAGCCGACGATTACCGCCGGCTCCTTTATCTTTATAGTTATATCAATTATTTATTTTTGAAAACGAGTTCGTCGCCTTCACGGTCAATAACGATTGGGTGTTCACGGTCAACTTTCTGTGCAAGTATATCCTTGGCAAGCTGGTTAAGCACCATTCTCTGGATTGTCCTCTTCACAGGACGAGCACCGAACTCAGGATCATAACCGTCTTCAGCAAGAAGTTCGAGAGCCTCCTTTGTAACCTTCAAAGTGATACCGTTGGAAGCTAACATCTTTTGAACACTCTTAACCTGAATCTCAACAATTTCAAGAATTTCTTTCTTGTCAAGAGGAGTGAACATCACTGTCTCATCAATACGGTTAAGGAATTCAGGACGGATAATCTGTTTCAGACGATCCATAACATCCTGTTTGGTGGTGGAAATGATATTCTCTTTCTCATCCTCCTTTTTATCTGCAAAGCCTTTGAAGTTTTCGCGGATAATATCAGAACCCATATTAGAGGTCATGATAATGATGGTGTTCTTAAAGTTGATGAAACGTCCTTTGTTATCAGTCAATCGCCCATCGTCGAGCACTTGGAGAAGAATATTGAACACATCAGGGTTAGCCTTCTCTATCTCATCAAAGAGAACAACTGAATAAGGTTTACGACGCACGGCCTCGGTGAGCTGACCGCCTTCATCATAACCGACGTATCCCGGAGGCGCTCCGACGAGTCGAGATACAGAGTGCTTCTCCATATACTCCGACATATCGATACGAGTCATCATATCTTCGTCGTCAAAGAGATATTCCGCAAGAGCCTTAGCCAACTCAGTCTTACCAACACCGGTTGTGCCGAGGAAAATGAATGAACCGATAGGACGACGCGGGTCGTTAAGACCGGCACGCGAACGACGCACTGCATCAGAAACGGCACGGATGGCATCTTCCTGACCAACGACTCGTTTGTGAAGTTCCTCCTCAAGGTGAAGAAGTTTCTCCTTCTCACTCTGGGCCATCTTTTTAACAGGGATTCCAGTCCAGCGGCTAACAACTTCAGCTATATCCTCGGCGTCAACCTCCTCTTTAATCATTGCACCCTCACCCTGGAGCTGACGGAGCTTCTCCTGAATTGCCTTGTTTTCATCCTCCTTCTGTTTGATTTTAGAATAACGGATTTCAGCAACCTTTGCATAATCTCCTTCACGCTCAGCACGATCGGCCTCATAGTTCAATTGCTCAATATCAATCTTATTCTGCTGAATCTTATTGATTTCAGTTTTTTCAGCTTGCCATTTAGCACGAAGAGACTTCTCTGTGTCGCGGAGGTTGGCAAGGTCTTCATCTATCTCCTTGAGCTTATAAGTGTCGTTTTCACGTTTGATTGCTTCACGCTCGATCTCAAGCTGTTTAATCTTTCGTGAAGCCTCATCAAGAGCCTGGGGTTGAGAATCCATCTCAAGACGTAGCTTAGAAGCAGCCTCATCAACCAAGTCGATAGCTTTATCAGGGAGGAAACGATCAGTAATGTAACGTACGCTCAATTGAACGGCAGCAATAATAGCTTCATCCATGATACGCACTTTATGATGGTTTTCATAACGCTCCTTCAATCCGCGAAGGATAGAAATTGCCGACATTTCATCAGGCTCATCAACCATTACCTTTTGGAAACGACGTTCAAGAGCCTTATCCTTTTCAAAATATTTCTGATATTCATCAAGGGTGGTCGCACCAATCGAACGGAGTTCACCTCTTGCAAGCGCAGGCTTAAGGATATTGGCTGCATCCATTGCTCCTTCGCCTTTACCGGCTCCCACGAGAGTGTGAATCTCATCGATAAAGAGGATGATTTCGCCATCACTTTGTGTCACTTCGTTAACAATAGCTTTAAGACGTTCCTCAAATTCGCCTTTATATTTTGCTCCTGCCACAAGAGCACCCATATCAAGAGAATAGATCTGTTTAGATTTAAGGTTCTCTGGAACATCACCTCTCACGATACGCATGGCCAACCCCTCGGCGATTGCAGTTTTACCGGTTCCCGGTTCTCCCACAAGCATAGGGTTATTTTTTGTTCGACGAGAAAGGATCTGGAGCACGCGACGAATTTCCTCATCACGTCCAATCACGGGGTCAAGCTTTCCGTTACGGGCACGATCGTTAAGATTGATAGCATATTTGCTGAGTGCCTGATATGATTCTTCAGCACTCTGATCTTTAACTTTATTGCCTTTTCTAAGTTCGAGGATAGCTGCTTTAAGACCATCCTCTGTAATGCCATTATCTTTCAGAATTTGTGAAGCTTTGCTTTTAGACTTTAGGATACCCATTAACATAGCTTCCACCGATACATATTCATCACCCATGGATTTGGAGAAATCCACAGCTTTCTGAAGAGCATCATTAGATTCACGGCTAAGGAATACATCTCCGCCACTCACCTTCGGCAAGGAGGCTATGGTTTGGTCAACTGCCATTTTCACTCCGTTCAGGTTCGCACCGAGCTTCTGGAAAATGAAGTTGACGATAGTCTCACTTTCTGAAAGAATCGCCTTAAGCAAATGGACAGGTTCAATCTGCTGTTGTCCGGCCTGTTTGGTATAGTCGATGGCCTTTTGGACAATCTCCTGCGATTTGATAGTGAAATTATTAAAATTCATATATTAAATTGATTAAGGACTCCGAGATAAATAAAGAGTGAGAATCAAAACTTTTTACACACTCGGAGACAACAGTTATTATTCTATTTTATAATATTAACAATTAGATGTTAAAATGTGTTCGACATTCTTCATTTTATTTCTTGCGGAGAATCTCAATCCAATAATCATCCGGATCGTGAATGAAATAGATTCCCATGGAGGGATTCTCGAAACAAATAACCCCAAGATTTCGGTGATATTCCCGAACCTCTTCGTAATTGTCCGTGTCGAGCCTAAGAGCGAGGTGGCTCTCATTCTCGCCTAATTCATAGGCTTGAGGATGATCTTTAAGCCAAGTGAGTTCGAGTCGGAAATCGCCTTCCGGAGCTTTCAGGTATTCAATGATGAAACTGCCGTCTTTAGCAATGTTTTCACCCACTTTCTCCAGACCCAGAGCTTCCTTATAAAATTTTTTTGAACGCTCAAGATCCGTTACATTGATATTGAAATGATCGAAATGACATTTAATTTCCATATTGTGGTATTGTATTTACAAATATCGAGCCAAACATATTTTGGTATTATAACAAATTAAAAATAGTTTTTTATTGCCCGATTCTTTTGTAATTTTAATAAATTTAGTAAATTTGCAATATGAGAAATCATTTAGCCTCCGAAGATATGGTTAAAACCCCTTTGAAGTGATTAGATGAGTTCTAATGAATATAACCTACGTTAACCTTGCAAGTGTTCAGTTCTGTAAAGGAAAATAAAAATATGTTTCAAAAATGTTTGTGAACATATTTTCGAACGCCCTTCTCTCCCTGCGCGTTAACCAAAGAAAAGGAAAAGAAGTAAAATCTATAAAAATCTACTTATTATGACTATGATCAAACCGTATGTAATGGGTATCGACATAGGCGGCACAAACACAGTGTTCGGAATCGTTGATGCCCGTGGACATGTTGTTGCGAGCGACAGCATCAAGACACGCAAACATGCTAATTTTGACGATTACATTCAAGAGCTTCATGCCGGAGCAGAGCGACTGATAAAACTTAACGACGCAGAGGGGAAAATACAGGGAATCGGTATTGGTGCTCCGAATGCTAACTACTATACAGGCGAAATTGTAAATCCGCCAAACTTGCCTTGGGGTCCCATCATTCCTCTTGCAGAGACAGTAAGCAAAGCATTTGGAGGGATTCCTGTTGCTGTGACCAACGACGCAAATGCGGCCGCTCTTGGTGAGATGACTTATGGTGCAGCCCGTGGAATGAAGGATTTTATCATGATCACTCTTGGCACAGGAGTTGGCTCCGGTATTGTTGTCAACGGACAGGTGGTATATGGCCATGATGGAAATGCCGGTGAACTTGGTCACGTTATAATGAAACGAAATAACGGTCGCGTTTGTGGTTGTGGCCGTACGGGTTGCCTTGAGGCATATTGCTCTGCTACAGGCGTTGCACGCACAGCACGCGAATTCCTTGAAATCCGCACAGAGCCCTCAATCTTGAGAAATCTTGATATTGAAGATATAACTTCTAAAGATGTGTATGATGCAGCGATGGCCGGCGATGCAATCGCTAAGGATGTGTTCGACTACACAGGAAAGATTCTTGGCGAGGCGCTTGCGGATATGATTGTTTTCTCCAGCCCTCAAGCTATAATTCTTTTCGGTGGTTTGGCAAAGAGTGGTGAACTCTTGTTGCGTCCTTTGCAGGAATCACTTGAAAAGAATATCATGCCAATTTTTAAAGGGAAAACAAAAGTTATCATCTCTGAGCTTAAAGAGAGCGATGCAGCAGTGCTCGGCGCTTCTGCTCTTGGTTGGGAAGCAAAATATAAGTATGAAGCTCCTTCCACAGCTGTTGCTGTTAAACACGAAGAGGAAGATAAGGCATAATAATTCTTTATATTATAGAAAATATATGGCGGTGTGAAATCTCACATCGCCATATTTTCTTAAGTGTCATTAAAATGCTTTTAACTCCCGATAAAGAGCATGAATGGGCAATCCCATAACGTTATAAAAGCTCCCCTTTATCCATTCCACAGCCACGCACCCAATCCATTCCTGAATGCCATAAGCCCCCGCTTTATCCAACGGATGAAAATTTTCTATATAGTAATGAGCATCATGCTCAGATATTTTGGAAAATTTCACCTCTGTTGTGGAAGTGAAAGAAAGCCTGCGTTCCTTTGTCATTATGCAAACACCGGATACCACATTGTGAACCGAATCAGATAACTCCATCAACATTTCAAAAGCTTCCTCTTCTGAATGAGGCTTACCATAAATGCGATTGTCTTTGATTACGAGAGTGTCGGCAGTTATGATCAATTCATTATCTTTCATTATTGAAAGGTAGGCATCTGCTTTCCTGTCGGCAAGATATTGAGGAACATCATTTTTGGGTAATGATTCGGGATATGTCTCATCGATTCCACCTATGGAGATAGGATTGAACGGTATCCTTAGTTCTGCAAGGAGTTCTCGACGGCGTGGCGACTTGCTTGCAAGGAGTATATGATATTTCTTTAAATTTGCTAACATTTTCAATTATTTATGATTGATTCAGACAATAGTTTATATATATTTTTCATATTGGGAAATTCCTCTAATAATTGAAGATGACTTTGAATCATGTTGATGTCTCCTCTGACAGCGGGTCCGGTTTGGGCATCAGACGGCGATAAAGTCATTATTTTCTCCATTGTTTCCTTAATTAACGGAATGAGATCGGAGAATTGCAACCCTTCTTCTTTAAGATACTTTTCAGAAAGAGTCCATAAGTGGTTCACAAAGTTGCATGAAAAGACTGCGGCAATATGTAAACTCTTTCTTTGGGATGAATCAGCTAAACGAACGTTATTGGAAATTAGGGATGCAAAATTAAAAAGAATTTCCGCCGTTTTTTCATCCGAACCTTCAATGTAAAAAGGAATCTCCTTATAATTTAGGGCTTTGGCTTTAGAAAAAGTCTGTAAAGGATAGAAGACACCGAAATTATTTATTCCTTGTCCCTTGAATATGTCGATAGGAGTCGAACCGGAAGTATGGGCAACCACACCCTGAATTGGAGGTAAACGTTCGAGTATTTCGGCAATTGCAGAATCTGTGACAGAAATAATGGTTATTTCCGCTTCGGGATTTAGTTCTTCAAGAGTATGCGGGTTAACTTCAATAATTTCAGCCACATTTTTGTATGCCATATTGAGATGATATGCCACATTCCCTCTCCCTATTATATTTACAGTCATTCTTTTTTTCATAGACATTATTTCAAAAAATCCATTACTGAGAATATTCCATTTGAAAATTTTGATTTCAATAACTTGGCAGACGGACTGGAGGGGCTATTCATCTGTGAAACCAAATCAATAGCAACGTGGCCCATTGTTCTCCGGATATTAATCTCAACACATGGATTCACTTTACCGTCCTCAGTTACAAGCATGTCGAAACCAAGAGGACCTTGATAGAAAGGAGAGATATATTTATCAATAAAATTCTTCTGGTATTCTAAAATTGCATCCGACCATAGGGAGTTATCTATAAGAGTCTCCTTGATTTTTTCTTGATTGACAAGTAGATTACCGCAATATTTACCCCTGCTGTCGGCTTTAAAGAGGGAGAGTCCGCAATAATAAGTTTTGCCATTTGATATGTTCCATTCTGATGCAAAGTCAATAGAACGGTTATAGTAGTTTTCAGCCATGATGCCGCCTTGACTTTTTAAAATTCCCTGAGCCCATTTGAATATCTTTTCTTTACTCGTATTACGAGAGAACACAATCCCTCTTCCCGAACTGCTCCATGGGGCTTTAAAACAGAATGAGGGGTTCAATGAGATAAAATCCCTCACCTCCATTTCGTTTTCCATATAAACGGGCGAAGAGAAAGCACAATCTCTTCCGATGAAATTAAAAAAATTGATTGTTTGTTTTCTATTAGATAATCTTCTCAAATTATCAATATCTTTTGAAGAGACATGAGATAAGTAATAAACATTATGCCGCTTCATTAATTTCAGAACCTCCTTATTCCAACCCCAAGGGTCAAAGATAACAGAATCAGAAAAAGAGGCGAAATTATCTTTCCCAAATTCATTCAGATCTGCGATTCTTACCACTGCCATTCCTTTTTCTTCAGCAATGTCAAAAAAGGGGAGGGAATGGAGAGACTCGTAATGCTGGTCGTTTCTTACAGCAATAATATCTCCCTGCTTACCATAAAGGGCCGGCAGAAGGGAGAGTTGTTTTCTGAAGAGCGCGATATTCTTGTTTGGAGTGTAATTATCTGAATCAAGACCAAGCACTATATCAGTTTCCGGATTAAAGAAAAAGATGGAAATCATGGGATACAGCATAAAAAATGCCGTGGCAACCACGGCAGATTTATTTTCCTCAGATGAGAATCTTATTCAATATTAATCGAGGTCAAGTTTCTCTTTCTCCTTAAGCGGATTTGAGAAATAGAGTTTCTTTTCAATATATTCCTGAGTGGCAATCAAAGTAGGTTTCGGAAGTTTCTCGTAAAAGCGAGAAATCTCAATTTGCTCACGGTTCTCGGAAACCTCCTCAAGATTATCGGTAGAAGCGAACTCCTGAAGTTTCTTTTCCAGCTCCTTTTTTAGTTCGATAGAAATCTGGTTGGCGCGTTTACCAATCACACAAACAGTTTCATAAACATTTCCTGTTTGTTCCGCCATAGCGATCATATCGCGTGTAACGGTGTTGAGTGGAGCATTAGTTTTCTTATAATCCATAAGTTCTATTATGATTTATATGTTTGATGTTCAAAAAAATAATTAGAGACCGGCATGTTTGCTGGCAATTTTATAGATTGTCTCAGCTTCCTTTTTATGCTTTGATTCGGGATTATTGTTGATGAAAGAGAAATATTCATCCACAACATCTCGGTATCGGTCGGTTTGACGTTCAGCCACACTTTGCTTAGCTTCCTGAAACTTTGATTTAAGAATCAGAAGTTCAAAATCCTCTTTATATTTAGAATAGGGATAATCCTTTATAGCGTTTTGCGAAACAACGATAGCTGATTCATAGTTATTACCCATGTAATTACCAAGGTTATAGTATAACTGGGCGTTCTGGAGCTGCTTGAGAGTAAGCTTATCCTGCATTTCGAATATCGCGTTTTGAGCGATAGTCACTTTATCAGATTTAGGAAAATAGTCGAGGAAATCTTCGAGTTCCTTAATAGCTTTTACGGTAGCAGTCTGGTCGAGCTGTGCGTCGGGAGAATCCAGATAATAACCATATCCGCTGTAGAAACGAGCTAACTCAGTGTATTTTCCTTTTGGATACCGGGTGTAATAGGTTTTAAAATAAACAGCTGAGTTCAAATAATCCTTGTTTTCGTAATACGACATTGCCAAAAGGAAGAGGGATTCTTCTCCCTTAGGCCCTCCACGAAGAGGGGTGATAAGGTCGGTGAGCAATGTAGAAGCCTGAAGATACTGTTTTTTTTCGTATGCTTTCTTTGCGTAGTCGAATTTATAATCCACATCCTTACTTTTAAGCACGTTGGTGTATTCGCTACATGAGCATACAAACAGAAATATGGGCAGAAAATATAGTAATTTGCGCATTTTACTATTGAAGTAAAGTCTTTTTTACGGTGGAAATGACCTAAATTGGCATAATCCGCTTTGAAACGCAAAGTTAACAAAAAAAAATGACATTTCAAGTTTTATTCTCAAATATTTTTAAAAAAAGATTAAATCTCAAATAGTAATGAAATGTTTTCATATCCGTTTCTTTGCTTTCCCAAAAATTTGTTAACTTTGTGGTCTGGATAAGATTTGCATGGCTAAATATGCTGAAGGATTAGCGTTAAGATGAAAATCCCTCACAGGTGAAAGCTTTGGCAAAAAGAAATTAAGAAGTATTATGGCAACAACATTGGTAAAGACCGATTACAATTTTCCGGGGCAGACCGGCGTGTATCATGGTAAAGTTAGGGATGTATATAGCATTGGCGACGATCTTCTTGTGATGATAGCCACCGATAGAATATCTGCCTTTGATGTTATTCTTCCCAAAGGGATTCCTTTTAAAGGTCAGGTGCTAAATCAGATCGCAGATTATTTCTTGATCTCCACGGCCGACATTGTTCCAAACTGGAAAGAAGCTGTTCCCGATGCAATGGTAACAGCTGGAAAGAAAGCAGAAGGGTTCAAGGTTGAAATGATTGTAAGAGGATACCTCGCCGGCAGTGCATGGCGCGATTATGAAAAAGGTTGCCGCGAGATATGTGGAGTGAAACTTCCTGAAGGGATGAAAGAGAATCAGAAGTTCCCGGCTCCAATTCTCACACCCACAACCAAGGCCGATGAAGGACATGATATGAATATTTCTCGCGAAGAGATTATCTCTCAGGGAATAGTTTCTAAAGAAGACTATGAGCAGATCGAGAAATATGCTTTAGCCCTTTTTGAAAGAGGCTCTCAAATGGCTGCCGACAAAGGATTAATCCTTGTTGACACAAAATATGAGTTTGGAAAATATGATGGCCGTGTTATTCTCATTGATGAGATTCACACTCCTGATTCATCGCGCTATTTCTATGCTGACGGTTATGAAGAGCGCCTGAAGAATAATGAACCTCAGAAGCAGCTTTCGAAAGAATTTGTGCGTCAGTGGCTAATTGAGAACGGATTTATGGGGAAGGAGGGTCAAAAGGTGCCTGAGATGACTGAAGAATTCTGTGAGAGTGTCTCAAAACGTTACATAGAGCTATACGAGCATATCACAGGTATGAAATTCATAAAAGCCGACGAAGGAGATCTTGAAAAGCGCATAGAAGAGAATGTGTCGGCCTATCTCCGGGAAAGAAAATAAATCTTCTTAGAGAAAGGAATTTGCAAAGTCTCGGTAATAAATAAGGAATAAGCTCTAATTTAACTCTTTAACCGTTACAGAATTGGAAAAAGGAAAAAGTCAGACCACGCAAGGAGGAAATAATTTTCTGTCGCGTCATCCCATTCTTTTCAATATCGTTATTATTACCGTAATAGCGTTTACGGGACTCTATATTGTGTATCTTGCGCTTGCCTTGTTTACCAAACATGGAGAAACCGATAAGGTGCCCAATGTTGAGAACATGACATATACAAAAGCCTTGGAACTTCTGCATGAGCACGGGTTCAGGGTTGATATCAGAGATTCGGTTTATCGTGATGATGTTAAACCCGGACTGGTTATTGAGCAATTCCCCAAATCCAATTCAATGGTTAAACCGGGCCGAAAGATATTTCTCTATATTAATGCCGTCCATCCAAAGGAGGTTATTCTTGACGATGTGAATCATCCAAATGAATTCGCTATGAAAGGAATTTCCTATCGAACGGCCCTGGCAAAATTTGAGGAGCTTGGATTCAAGAATGTCAGGGTGGTAAAGGTGTTGGGCGCAACCGATCGCGTGGTAAAGGTTTTGGCCAACGGGCGTCCTGTGAGGAAGATGCAGAAAGTGCCGGTGAATGCAATGATTGTGCTTGAAGTGGCTGATGGGCGTTTGGCAGATCTTCGCGACTCTTTGCAGAATGAAGAACTGAGAAGAAGTTATATAGAGGGTTCAGATATGGACGATATGCCATATCCTCATTATGTTGACCCTGATGAAGATAATTATTCTTCCTCTTCATCTTCTTACGGAGGAGGTTCTTATACACCATCTCCTGAAGTGACAGTTCCCGCTCCTTCCTCCGAGCCAACCCCTGACGAGACCGAAGAACCGTCGCAATATCTTGAATAAACAATTCTTAGAGGGATGCTTCCACACATTCCTTTGAGATGGCAATTAATAGTGAAAAAGTCTGAAATGAATGCAGATATAATTAATGAACCGGAACTTGAATTGACCGACAATTCAAGTTCCGGTTCTGCTTCCGAAGAGGAGATGATTGAAAAGGAATATGAATCGATGTTTGTATCATCTGATGGAAGAGAGATGTATGAACATTTTCGATTCGTAGCCGACAAGGGACAGCAGCTCCTGCGAGTTGATAAGTTTCTTGCCGACAGAATGGAGAAAACTTCTCGCAATCGGATTCAGCAGGCAGCCGACGCCGACTGCGTTGTTGTCAATGGCCGACCAGTTAAAAGCAGCTATAAGGTAAAACCGGGAGATGTGGTAAGTGTCGTTATGGATCGTCCGCGTTATGATTTTGAAATCATTGCCGAGGACATACCGTTAGATATTGTTTATGAGGATGAAGACCTTTTGGTTGTCAATAAGCCGGCAGGTCTTGTGGTTCACCCGGGACATGGAAATTATAGCGGCACGCTTGTCAATGCACTGGCTTGGCATTTCAAAGATAATCCAAATTACGACGTAAGCGATCCACGTTTGGGACTGGTGCATCGGATAGATAAAGATACATCAGGGCTGCTTGTTGTTGCAAAGACGCCGGAAGCAAAAACAGATTTAGGGAGCCAATTTTTCAATAAGACAACAAGACGAGAATATAATGCCTTGGTATGGGGCGATTATGATAAGGACAAGGGGACTATCATTGGAAACATTGGTCGAAATCCAAAAAATAAACTTCAGATGGCGGTGTTGAAAGATCCTGAGCAGGGGAAACATGCGGTGACTCATTATGAGGTGTTGGAACGATTTGGATATGTCACATTGGTGAAGTGTGTGCTTGAAACGGGAAGAACTCATCAGATTAGGGTCCACATGTTGAGTGAAGGTCATCCGTTGTTTAACGATGAAAGATATGGTGGAGATAAGATTCTGCGAGGCACAACATTTGCTAAATATAAACAGTTTGTAGAAAATTGCTTTGCCATTTGTCCTCGGCAGGCTCTCCATGCTCGCACTCTCGGTTTCCGACATCCGCGCACAGGGAAGGAGATGGATTTTGAAGCGCCTGTGCCGGAAGATATGACCAATCTAATCAACAAATGGAGAGATTACCGAGCCTCAAATTAATCCTATAAAGTTAGGAGATGATTTTGCATAATATATTATTTTTCATTAACTTTGCAATAATAGCCCCTAAAACCTAATATATAGGAATAAAGAAAGGGAAAAGGTGTTAAATCGAAGAACCATGACTTCGATTTAATGAACACACCAATAGAAAAAAGCAATAGATTACGTAATGAATACCCCGGAATATAATTTTTCAGATATATCTCCATACGATGATTCACAATTTCATGAAAAAATGGAGAGGCTCATAAAAGAGCCTGGATTTTTACATGCCATTCGCTACACGATGCCTGAAGAGGATGTGCCAAAATTATTGAGCGAACTTGAGAAAATCGACAATAAGCACGATTTTCAGATAAAAATAATGTATCCATTTTTAGAGATGCTGGCAAAGACCACCACTTCCGGCATCTCCCTTGGAGGCGTGAAATATTATAATCCGTCGATGAACTATCTCTTTATCACCAATCATAGAGATATAGTGCTCGACGCCTCTTTCCTGAATCTCGCTTTTATACGAAGAGGAATGCCCACTTCGGAAGTGGCGATAGGGAATAATCTCCTTGTATTTGAATGGATCAATGATTTGGTTCGTTTGAACAAGAGTTTTATTGTGAAGCGTAACACCGGACTTCGTGAAGGTCTGGAGGCGGCAAAAAAACTCTCTGCTTATATCCGTTATGCCATTCTTGAGAAGCATGAATCGATTTGGATTGCCCAGAGAGAAGGACGCGCAAAGGATAGTTCGGATCATACTCAGGAATCTCTTCTTAAGATGCTTTCGATGAGTGGAGAGGGAACTTTCACTGAAAAATTAGAGGGCTTGAATATCATGCCTGTATCTATATCCTATGAATATGATCCAAATGATTATTTAAAGGCTCGTGAATTTCTCTTGAGAAAAAGAGACCCGAACTTTAAGAAATCTCAGAGAGACGACCTCTTCAGCATGGAGACCGGATTGCTTCAATTTAAGGGGAAAGTGCATTTCCAGATGACGCCGAGAATTAATACCAAACTCGACCAGATCGGCGACTTAAGAGATACGAACACAGCAGCTAAATATGTTGGTGCCTTGATAGATAATGCCATTCATCGCAGTTATGAGATTTTCCCTATTAATTATATAGCCTACGACCTTCTGCATGAAAGCACTCGGTTTGTGAGGAAATATACACCGGAACAGCGTCGGGAAGTGGAGGAATATTTCAATCGACAGCTTAACAAGGTGGATCTTGTTGATGTCACTGAAGATGAAAGACGGTATATGATGGAGATGATGCTGGTGATGTATTCTAATCCGCTAAAGAACAAACTTAAAACCCTTTTGGGAGGCATCGTATAATTTTGTAATAAAGAAATAATTGAGAAATGGCATTATTGATGAAATAATGCTTTGAATCTAATGAATATAGGAAATGCGACTACCGTTCATTTTCATTATAGTTCTTTTTATTGTAGCGATTTTAATTGATTGCTATAATCTAAAGGACATAGGTCGTGTGGTTTCAGCCAAACATAGAAAGGGCTGGAAAATAGGATATTACATCACCATGGTGATTGGTTATGCTCTCCTAATCGGAGTTGCGTGCATTCCCGTAAGAGATGAATCTTCCAACATCCTTCCGGTGATGTGGTTGCTATATTCATTCCTTTCTTTATATATCCCAAAAATAATATACTTCCTCTTTTCCATAATAAGTAGGTTGTGTTCATTTTTTAAGGATAAATATGGCAAAGCGGCAGTTGGAAATTCCAGAAAGAAATATTGGTTAGTTAAAATTGGCTTAGGGCTTTCCATTCTTACCTTTATCCTCTTATGGTGGGGTGTATTCTTCACACGTAGAGAAATTCAGGTTAATGAAGTTGAGATATTTTCAAAAAAGCTTCCGTCTGCTTTTAATGGTTATAGGATTGTTCAATTCAGTGACGCGCATGTCGGAACATGGGGGGAAGATACCACCTTTGTAGCAAAAATGGTAAAGACCATTAATGATTTGAATCCCGATTTGATAGTTTTTACAGGAGACATTGTGAACCGACGCACAGACGAGTTGCGTCCATTCCTAAAGGTTCTTGCAAAATTAAAGGCAAAAGATGGTGTCTATTCTGTTCTGGGGAATCATGATTATGGAGATTATATTGATTGGAAGGATGAGGCAGAACATAAACAAAATAATGAACTCCTTGCAAAATGGGAGAAAGATATGGGATGGCATCTTCTCAACAATGAACGAGTGATTCTTTCCCGAGGGAACGATTCAATAGTCTTATTAGGGGTAGAGAACTGGGGAGAACCTCCATTCCCTGAATATGGAAAATTGCGTAATGCCTATCCGGCAAATCCGGATTCTATTTATAATCTAAATGATTCTCGATATAAGATTCTCCTCACTCATAATCCTGAACATTGGACCAGAGAAGTTATAAAGATTTCAAATATCGACCTATCGTTGTCGGGACATACACACGCCATGCAGATGATGCTTTCGGTTGGGGGTTGGAAATGGAGCCCTTCTGCGTTTAAATATTCCAAATGGGGAGGTTTATACAAAGAAAATAATTCAAAGGGGGAGCCCATGCAACTTTATGTCAATATTGGAACGGGAGAAGTTGGTATGCCCTCACGCATAGGAAGTGCATATCCTGAGATTACGGAATTGATTTTACGGAAATAGGGAATGAAGGGAATATATCTTTCGTTGGGAAGCAATCATGGCGACCGTCATAGAAATGTTGAAGAGGGATTGATATGGCTTCAGGATATCTTGTTGGAATCAAGGAGCTCATCAATTTATGTCACTAAAGCTGTTCAAGGCTATGGACCCGCATATTATAATGCGGTAGTTTTTGGTCAGACTCCTATGGAATATGATGAGTTCAACAGGTTGCTAAAGGAATATGAGATAAATTGCGGTCGCTCTCCGGAGTCTCGAAAACGAAATGAAGTTATTATTGACATTGATATAGTGGTGTGGGATGGTAAAATTGTGAGGCCCACTGATTTCTCTCGCGATTTTTTCCAGATAGGCTATGGAGAAATAAATTAATGCCCCGACATAAAGATGAGGGGGCATTCTGAGGTAATATTTTATGAGCCTTAGAATTTTGAAGCTCTGTAATAAAGGAATAGGCCAATTATAAGATAGACCACATTGGGGATTTCCATAGCTATAAATGGAGTTGTCAGACCATTTATAGCGAATGAACTTGTAACGGTAGAAAAAAGGATATAGCTGAAACTTAGAGCCAGTCCGATTCCAATATTAAGACCCATTCCTCCCTTCGACTTCTTTGAAGAAAGCGACATTCCAATCAATGTAAGAATAAAAGCCGCAGCGGTTGAGGCATATCTTTTTTCGCGTTCTATTTCAAAGCCTTTTATATTAGCAACTCCTCTCATTTTTTGTTTTTCCACATATTCGGTGATTTGTGGAGTGGTGAGTGTTTCCTGATCATTCACTGATATGAGGAAGTCTTTAGGCTCGATAGGAATTAGAGTGTCGAGGGTAGAACCCGAACGAATCTTTTCTCTTCTGCCATCGAAATCGCGAATCATATAATCTCTCACTTTCCAATGATACATACGTGCAGTGTCATAAACAGCAGTCTGAGCCGTCATCCTTGAAACCAATTGCTTGCCGTTGAATTTGTCGAGAGAGAAACGGTAACCGGTTTTAGTATCGTTTTCGAAGCGACCTATATAACACACCACTCCCGGACTCGCCATAAGCTGAATATCCAGACCGGTCGTCACACTCTTATTTTTAACATATTTGTTGGTATAGTTGATTCGCCTTTGATTTGTTGGAGGAATGAGATAATTACTCATTACAAATGTTAGGGCCGCAATAATAGCTGCTCCAATCATATAGGGCCGCAAAAGTCGTCGAAAGCTGATACCGCTTGAAAGAATAGCAATAATCTCCGAGTTACCGGCAAGTTTGGTGGTGAAGAAAATTACAGAGATGAACACAAACAGAGGGGAGAGCATCAAGGCAAAATAGGGGAGAAACGACATAAAGTAATCGAACATCGTTTCTTTAAACGGAGCTGTGAGGAAAGCATCGAGCTTTTCAGTTATGTCGAACATAGAGATTACGGCCAGCATTAAGATTGTGGCCATAAGATATGTGCCCAGAAATTTTTTGAGGATGAACCAGTCGATTCTTCTAATAGCAAAAAGATTCACTATTTTTCTCCAAATCCATTTGAAGACATTTTTAAGCCCTTTACCGATTTTAGATTTCTTTTTAGGTTTCAGCGGCTCGCTCTCGATGGTTTCAGAAACGGATTCAATTTCCTCTTTCTGAATAGCATCCTCTTTGTCGGCTGATTCTTCCGGTTGAATATGCTCCGACATTTCGACTTTTGTCTGAATCACATCTTCGGAATTATCATTTCTTTCTTTATCTTCAATCATTTTTACAGTCTTCGAGTAACGTTAACCACCATCTCCTCTTTCCAACTCTTGAAGTCGCCCTCGATTATATGTTTTCGAGCTTCCTTTACAAGCCAGAGATAGAAAGCAAGATTATGGACAGAAGCAATCTGCATAGCCAATATCTCCTGGCTGATGAAAAGGTGACGCACGTAGGCTTTGGAATATGCTTCATCTACAATAGAAGCGCCTCCCGGGTCGAGAGGAGTGAAATCGTCAGCCCATTTTTTATTTCGCATGTTCATTATGCCATTCCGTGTGAAGAGCATCCCGTTGCGTCCGTTTCTTGTAGGCATCACGCAATCCATCATATCGACGCCTCTGTCGATTGCTTCAAGGATATTGGCGGGAGTGCCAACTCCCATTAGATAGCGCGGTTTATCCTGTGGAAGAATATCGTTGACAACCTCTATCATCTCATACATTTTCTCGGTGGGCTCACCAACTGCTAAACCTCCAATGGCATTGCCGTCTGCTCCTAAGTCGCTGATAAATTTTGCCGACTCCTTTCTTAAGTCGGGATAGACACACCCTTGAACAATTGGGAAATATGCTTGCTTATACCCATATAGACCCTCTGTTTCATTATAGTGTTTCCATCCGCGTTGAAGCCAACGATGGGTCAATCCTAATGATTTCTTAGCATAGTCATAGTCGGCAGTTCCTGGAGCACATTCATCCAGGGCCATCATAATGTCGGCTCCAATAACTCTTTGGATATCCACAACATTTTCCGGAGTAAACAGATGTTTGCTACCGTCAATATGGGAGCGGAACCAGGCACCCTCCTCTTTGAGTTTGCGGTTTGCGGATAGAGAAAATACTTGAAATCCTCCCGAATCGGTGAGTATAGGGCGCTCCCAGCTGTTGAATTTATGTAGCCCTCCCGCCTTGCGGAGCACATCAAGTCCGGGACGAAGATAGAGATGATATGTATTGCCAAGAATAATTTTTGCATCAATATCATCGCGTAGCTCACGGGCATGAACAGCTTTAACGCTGCCGACGGTTCCGACAGGCATAAAGATAGGAGTAGGAATCTTACCGTGGTCGGTAGTTATTTCCCCGGCACGTGCAGCTGTATATGGGGCGGTAGCCTCTATTTTGAAATCCATAGATTTAATTGTCAAAAATTCAGACTACAAAATTAATTATAACTCCCCAAAATAGCAAATTTAACGGAAAGTCAAAAAAAACAGCGGGGAGGATTACAGAGTAAACCTCTCCGCTGAAGTGGAGGTGAGGGGGATGATACATATCAAAATCGAAAGTGAGAATCAAAACAAAAGCCCCGGAACCCTCAAAAACAAAAGCTAACCTCCGGCAATCAAGCCATCAACGGTGGAAAAGTTGGGGGCACTCCAAGCTTATGCCCCTAACCGGGTTGGACCGGGTCAAAAATTATAAATATAATTGTTTTTCCCTACACTGGATCTTTATTATGGAGTTGGCAGAACCAACTTCATATATTATGTATGTATTATCCTTCTCATTAGGGAGTGAGCGCCACAAATGGGCTACCCATCTCCCGCCACCACTTTTTAATTTGTTAAAAGATGGCTGTCAAAAAGTTTAAGTAAGTCAAAGGCAAACGTTATTTCCCCAAAGCATTAACTTCTTCGTAGATCTCTTTAAGAGAGTCAGGTATAAGGATTTTATAAGCGCCTATCTCCTTAGCTTTCTCCTTTATGTAAAGAGCTTTACGTGCCATTACCTCATTATTGTGGTTTGTGGCGTGCGCCAAGGCTGCGGAATATTCAGCGTTGATTCTTATTTCGGAATCCTTCACAGCTCTCATACATTCGGCTTTCATGCCATTAAGCTTAGCCTGAACTTCGCGATATTGTTTCTGTATCTCGAAATATACCTCTTCCACTTTCTCCGGCTCAACGGTAGGAGAATAGGAATAAATAAGAGCATCGCGACCCTCTCCAGTAACCTGACGGGGATTTTTAATGTGTTTAGTGAGGTCTTCACGTGCATTAGCCATCGCACCGTCGGGATGAACAGCCTTACCAAGCACAGCAGCCACTGTCTGGAGTTCATAAAACCGATTCCTTTCATTCATCGAAAGTGAGTTCCAGTATTCTTCCTCAGTCAGACTTTCTCTTCTCGGAGGATAGGGCTGAAATTTATCGTTGGCAAGCTTGCAATATTCATCGTCAGAAAGGTTTTTAATCTGCATGAGAAGTTCCTCCTTTCTTTTGATTGCCTCGCGAAGCCAAGCTATCAAAGAGTAAGCTTTGGCAATTTTATGGAGAGTGGCCTTAACATTATCCAGTTGGTCAGCGGAGGCTCCCACGGAAAGCACCTCCTTATCCTGGGTTCCAATTAAAGATATGGATGTTGAGTAGAAGGTGAGGTCGTTGAGGGAAGTCTGTAAAGAACGCACCATCTCTTTTGCCATATTGGCAATATGATCGGCAGAGGTAGATGTTAATCCTTTGCGATCTGCTGTGAAGAAAATTAATTTTTGAGTCATCATATCTTTAAAATTTAATGGTCATTTCTTGTTTACGATGCAAAGTAAATAAGCCTATGCGCAATCTTTTTGCGCAGCAAAAATTAATTTTAATTTTTTTGTAAAAATAATAAAAAAAGCGGAGTGTAACCTCAAAAAAGTTACACTCCGCAGATATAGATTTTAATATTTCAGTTCTTTTTTACTTCACTTCCTCGAAGTCAACGTCTGTTATATCTTTTTCGTCGTTGTGCTTGGGCTCTTCAGGAGCGGCCTGCGCACCGGCTGCGCTTGCAGCCTGTTGAGCATTGTAG
>CAZXGU010000014.1:0-31754 GCA_964640375.1 uncultured Sangeribacter sp.
GGCATAATCTTCTGAGAAATTCAAACTGAATATTCTCCAGCCGTAGGTGTCATAGAGGAAAGTGCCCAATGCCCCTCGATATGTCTTCGACCAGGCGTGCATCGCAATATGATTCGACATCTGAGGCCCATACATCCCGGCAATCGCGCATATCAATTCATGTGCCATTGTGCCGATAGGTGTAAGATCATACTTCATTGCAAAATAGACGTTGCTCGTGCCCGTGAATTTTCCGGGACCACAAAGACTCTGGTTGCAAGCCTTCATGGCCTTTATCACAGTGTCCTGAGCTTCAAACGATACACGCCTGCGAGTGCCGAAATCACTAAACACACATCCTCCCTCTATCATGCGACCCGCCTTCTCCCACGACCGCTGATAATAATCTTCATAGTCAAGCCGGGAGGCCTCTCCTGTCATTATATAATATAATTCAGAAACGATTGCCAGAACCTTGACTTCAAGAAGAATTGTGCTACTCCAATTCCCCTCGAATTCAATATTGAGATGTCCCTCTTCATCCTGCCAGGCCTTCACCCAATCGCGAGAATAGCGGAACCCTTTTAAATAACTATAAAACCAATCGGGAATAAAGCTGCATCTTCTCTGCATGAACCGAATCTCTTCCTCCGTGATTCTAAGATTTTCAAGATAACTTATCTGCTTCTTCAACTCCTCAGCAAACCCAGGAGGATAGATAGTATTATCCCGGTCATTAAAACGGTATTTAACTTGAGTGCGTGGATAATTATCTATCACCGCGCAACACATCGTAAACTTATAGAGATCATCGTCAGTGAAATGCTTTATGATTGGTTTTATATTATTCATGGTAATTTATGATTGGTTATATTTCATTCATAGTAGCGGTGTCTGAAAAATATATATGCAAATGTAATCATTTTTTATAAACAGTGCAAACTTTGTCAGCATAAGAATATGGAGAGGAGCCGTCCCCGGCTCCTGAATAAGAATATGGAGAGGAGTCGTCCCCGCCTCCTGAAAAATAATATGGTGAGCAGCCCTCCCCGGCTCCTGAAAATCTAACAGCAGGTTCTGGTGCCGTGTTATTGTCAGTCGGACTCCGACCGCCCGTGCGTCAAAGGAGTATTTCTCGCATGGCTTCTCTACCTACCGACGGAGTCGGTTTCATAATTCTTAACCCCGGGTTGGCGACCGTAGGGAGCATACCCGGGGCTCGAGACTCTCTTCCTCCCTCCTCTACCGGCGGAGCCGGTTGCATTATTTATTCCCTATCTGCCTCCAATCCCAATTATTTTTACTAATTTTACACCCCACTACCATCCCTGACGCAGTTATATGTTCTGGTCGGATGGGGAGGGCCATATTTGACTTTAGACTTATATGCTTGAAAACAAGGTTGACATATCCGAAAATGAGATTTTGGCATCTTCTCCTGAATTGCTCGCCACATTGCTCAAAGACCATACCACGAAAGGTAATATTTTTTGGGCAACCGACAACTATGCCGAGCGTGGGGAAGGATATCAGTTCTCAGACCCGATAACGATTGAGGCTATCACCGGCAAAAACGGTTCGGTGATTGTTCCTCGTGCTTTGAAGTCGCGTCAGCAACAGCAACTACGTAGCCGCGAAATGGCCGAGGTGTTCACTCCCTCTTGGATATGCAATAAGATGAATAATCTTGTGGATAACGCTTGGTTCGGTCGTGAGAATGTTTTCAACACTGAGATTGTCACACCAGAGGGTTCACACACTTGGCTCCCAACAGAGGGTAAGATTGAGTTTCCTGAAGGGAAGACATGGCGCGATTACATAACCGAAAATCGCCTTGAAATAACATGTGGCGAAGCCCCTTTTCTCGTGAGCCGTTATGACACCGTTACCGCTCAACCACTCCCAATCGAAATGCGTGTTGGGATGCTTGATCGCAAACTGCGTGTGGTTAGTGAGAATACTGATTCAGAAGTGGAATGGCTTGAAGCTGCAGAAATAGCTTTCCAATCTTCCTATGGTTATGAATGGCAAGGGGACAATATTGTACTCGCGCGTGAGAACTTACTTTACACTTTCATTGATAATATTCGTGCTAAATTTGGTAAAGACCCTGCTTTGCCATCCCTCCAGATTATTGCCGACATCATATCTTGGAACATTTGGCAGATGGATGGTCTCAAAGGTGTAATTCCTAATAGTTGCGTTAAATTACCTAAAAAACCTACAGCCACTTCATCTCTCTTTAGTCCAGATGAATTAGGTGAGGAGGAAGAACTTACCTTATTTGATTGTCCCGGATGCAAGAACAAAGATATTCATTCTCACACGGGCATATACTCGTTGATTAAAGATTGGAAAGAGGACAAAGTCTTAACATTTGTATCTCTAATTAAACAAAAGTAATATGAAAGGTGCCTTGTCAAGAATAGATACGACCATCCTCGACGATCTAATTGTGGGACGTGTTGAGCCATACATATATGCTTTTTCAACAGAAACTGTTCCCAACTACCTCAAGGTTGGAGACACTTCACGTGGGGTGCAAGTGCGTTTGGGAGAGTGGAGAAAGATTTTTCCAAACCTTACTCAAAAATACGAACATTCTGCCCAGATTGATAGCGAAACCATCTTTCGTGATTATGCTGTTCATACTTTTTTAGAACAAGAGAAAGGCCGTGAACGCTTGAAGCCGGATACATTTAAAAAGTTACCATATTATTCTCGAGAGTTTTTCAAAGATGCGACTGCAGAAGATGTAGAGGCAGCAATTAATGATATAATCCAAAGTGCTCGGAAAAAGAATGGCAGATATCCGCTTTATTCACCCGACCGCTTACCGCAAACCTACACTTACGCACGAACTGAGTCCTTTACTCCTCGTGAGAATCAACAGCAAGCAATAGACAATTTCAAAGCTGCTGTTAAATCAGGACGAAAGAACTTACTTCTCTACGCAGTTATGCGATTTGGCAAGTCTTTTACCTCAATGTGCTGTGCAAAAGAGATTAATTCTCGTTTTGTGGTTATAGTTTCTGCTAAAGCTGATATAAAAGAGGAGTGGAAAAAGACAATCGAGAGCCATAAGTATTTTGAAGACTATCGTTTTCTGGACAGTGAAAGCCTTAAACGGGATGAATCTATAATAGCCCATACACTTGCAGATTCAAATAAGAACATTACTTTGTTTTTGACGCTTCAAGATTTACAGGGAGATAAAATAAAAGAGAGACACAAAGAGCTTTTTGAACATCAAATTGATTTGCTTATTATCGACGAAACCCATTTTGGTGCGCGCGGAGAATCCCTCGGAAAAGTGTTGCAACAACAAAGGCTCAGTAAACCAGAAATCAAAAAAGAACTAAAGAGCCTCGATGGATTTGAGACTCTTGATCATGTTGAAAAAGCGGTTAAGGCTTTAAATGCAAAAATAAGCCTTCACCTTTCGGGCACGCCATATCGCATTTTAATGGGTGATGAGTTTCAAAAGGAAGATATAATTGCTTTTGTTCAGTTTACTGATATAATTGAGGCACAACAGCAGTGGAACGACCAACATCTGAAGGAAGACGACTGCGAAGAATGGGATAACCCTTACTTCGGATTTCCGCAAATGATTCGTTTTGCCTTTAATCCGAATGAATCTTCTCGCAAAAAGATGGAGCATTTACGTAAGGAAGGGATTACCTATGCTTTCTCTGAACTGTTCCGTCCTGTTTCTGTGACCTCCCAAAAAGATGGAAGTCATCGACAATTCAAGCATGAGATGGAGATTCTTGATTTGTTAGAAGTTATTGACGGCACTAAAGAGGATGAAAACCTACTTGGCTTCCTTGATTACGACAAGATCAAGGAGGGCAAAATGTGTCGACATATAGTATGTGTCCTTCCATACCGAGCTTCGTGTGACGCAATGTCGGCCCTAATACAAAGGGAGAAAAAGAGATTTAAAAATATTTGTGATTATAAGATAATTAACATTGCTGGTTACGATGACGAAAAAAAATATAATTCAACAAACGATGTAAAACAGGCTATTCAAGAATTTGAGAAACAGAATAAGAAGACGTTGACCTTGACGGTCAATCGTATGCTAACCGGAACCACTGTTCCTCAGTGGGATACCATGCTCTACCTCAAAGGCACCGCTTCTCCTCAAGAATACGACCAAGCTATATTTCGTCTGCAGAATCAATATATAAAGACTTTTAAGGATGAAAGCGGCAAGATTATAAAGTACAATATGAAACCGCAGACTTTACTTGTGGATTTCGACCCTAATCGAATGTTCTTTTTGCAAGAGCTCAAATCGCAGTTTTACAATGTAAATGCTAAGATACACGGTAATTCGCCTCTCAAAGAACGTATAGCTAAGGAGTTGGAAGTCTCTCCAATTATTGTGCTTAACAAAAATAAATTGCGGGAGGCAACCCCCACGACTATAACCGATGCTGTTCGCGAGTACTCGCGAACCCGCAGCATTATGGATGATGCTTCCGAAATACCGACTGACAATGCTTTGCTAAAAGATGACATCCTTGCATCAATACTTCGCAATATTGAGCCAATAGATGCTAAAAACGGGTTGCAGATTAAACCTTCCGTGGGAGAAGGAGAAGAGATTGAAACTCCAGAGATCGTTGAGCCACATACTGACAAAGAATATTTGGAGCCTACCGCCAAACCATCATCTTCCAATCATTCTGGAGAACCCACAGAGAATGATAATCTCAATAAACGACTGGCAGCATATTACGCACGAATACTCTTCTTTGCTTTTCTGACTGATTCTACAGTAAAATCACTTCAGGAAGTTATTGAACTGATTCCTGCAACAGAGGATAATCGGCGCATTGCTCGCAACCTTGGACTAAATGAAGGAATTCTCAATCTTGTGCAAAGAAAATGTAATCCTTTTGTTCTGCAGAAATTGGACTACAAAATAGAGAATATCAATGATTTGATGCAAGATCCATGTCTAACCCCAATTACGCGAGTAGAAATTGCAATGCGGAAATTTGGTCGTATGTCAGACTCAGAGATAGTCACTCCTCTGAAGGTTGCAGGGGATGTAGTTGAACTCCTTCCCAAAGATGTTTTCTTAAAAGGGCCAGTATTGGATATTGCATCCAAACAAGGAGAATTTACTATTGCCCTTTTAAAACGATTTGGCAAAGAGGCTGTGGATAAGATTTATTCTGTGTGTACGTCAGCTTTAGCATATGAATTCACCAGAAAAGTTTATAAACTTCTTTCTTTGCCCATTGAACATATTTTCGATAAATTTTCCAGTTACGACTTAATAAAAAGAGATAAACAAAAGAAATTCGTCATTCCTATAGAAATAAGATATATGAATTTTGCAGCATTAATCGGCAATCCTCCCTATCAAGAAGTAAACGACGGAAACGGAAATGGAGCAAATCCATTATATCATTTATTCATCGATAGTGGCCGAGAATTATCATCATTAGGACTTATGATTCATCCCGGGCGTTTCTTGTTTAAAGCAGGTAAAACTCCGAAAGATTGGAACGAAAAAATTCTATGCGATCACCATTTTAAAGTTGTAGATTATTGGGTTAAAAGCATGGAGATTTTTAGCAATGTTGAGGTTAAGGGAGGGATAGCACTCACCATGTGGGATAAAGACGTTGAGAATGATCCTATTGGTTTCTTTTCACCATATCCTGAAATCAGCAGTATCTTAAAAAAGATTAAAGAACATCAACCAAAATCTTTTAGCGAATTAGTTTATCCGCGGGATTTATATAAATTAACTCCGCAGTTTTATAAAGAAAATCCCTGGGCAGAAGGAAGACAAAGTCAAGGTCACCGTTTTGATATTGGGTCAAGTATCTTCACGCTATTTCCTGAAATATTTCATGATGAAGCACCAAATAAAAAAGATTATATCGGGCTTTATGGTTTAGAAGGACGCAACCGAATAACTAAATGGATTAACCGAAAGTATGTAAAACTACCAGACAATATTGAACAGTTTAAAGTCTTCGTGCCCAAATCAAATGGCACAGGCGCCATCGGAGAAGTTGAAAGCACGCCAATAATTGGTATTCCCGTAATTGGCGAACCGAGAATCGGCCATACTTTAACATTTCTAAGTATAGGAACTTTTGAAAAACGCTCATTTGCGGAAGCTTGTTTGAAGTATATCAAGACACGGTTTGCAAGGTTATTACTGGGTTCTTTAAAAGTTACTCAAGATAATCCTAAAAGCACATGGGCAAATGTACCCCTACAAGACTTCACCGAAAATAGCGATATTGATTGGAGCAAATCTATTGAGGAGATTGACAAGCAGCTTTACAAGAAATACTCCCTCTCCGACACTGAGATAGCCTTCATCGAATCTATGATTAAACCAATGTAACTTAAATTTTATGGACGACTTCAATCCTACTGATGAATCATTATTTGCATCTGAACCCTCATCTTCTTGGGGAGGTAGATGGACTGAGCAGAAATTAGATGCTTTTGAAAAATATGTTAAGGCTTATCTCACCATTATGAATAAGTACCGTGATAAGTACGGTTGGAAACTTGTTTATTTTGACGGATTCGCAGGAAGTGGTGATAGAGGAGTGGACCAGACTGAAAAACATCCTTCCCTATTTGACATTTCTGATTTAGAAATTTCTGACTCTGACTTAAAAGTATATGCTGGAGCGGCTGAACGAGTTGTGAAAATTGACCAAAGAGGATTCGATTTTTACTATTTTAATGAACCAGATGAGGAATCTATGATTGCCCTTCAATCAAAAATCTCAGATTTTGCTCATGATAAGAGAATTGAATTTAGAAATGAGGATGCTAATAAAGAAATAGTCAAGCTGGCAAGTGGATTTAAAAAGCGATCGGACTTAAAAGGACTTGTTTTCTTAGATCCATTTGGAATGCAAGTGGACTGGTCTTCATTATATGCTTTAAAAGGATGTGCTGTAGATTTATGGATTTTAGTCCCTACCGGAGTTATTATAAATAGAATGTTAGATAAAAAAGGAAACCTATATCACACAAAGAAACTCCAAAAGTTCTTTGGGTTGGAGGAGGATGTAATAAAACAATTTTTTTATCAGAAACATGAAGAACAAACTTTATTTGGTGAAGAGTTACATCAGCTCAAAAAGATACCGGACGCTGTCCCCAAAATAGCTGAATTGTATGTAGAGTTATTAAAAGGGGTTTTTAAGCATGTCTCTGACAAACCTCTCGTATTGCGTAATACCCGTGGAGTGCCAATATTCCATTTTGTATTTGCATCTAATAATCCAGTCGCTAATAAGATAGCAAGCCAAATTATTGGGAAATTATGAAAACTACAAAAATAGAATGGACCGACAAAACCTGGAATCCAATTACAGGGTGTTCCAAGAAATCAACTGGTTGTCTTCATTGTTATGCAGAAGTTATGTCTCGTCGTCTGAAAGCAATGGGACAAGAAAAATATAAAAATGGGTTTGAGGTGACATTACATCCTCGTTGTTTGAACGAGCCTTTAATTTGGAAAGGGTCTCATAATATCTTTGTGTGCTCAATGAGTGATATTTTCCACGAAAATGTGCCCTTTAATTTTGTAGATAAAATGTTTGAAATCATACAAAGAACACCGCAACATAGATATCAGATTCTGACTAAAAGAGCTGAAAGAATGAATGAATATTTTTCTGTTCGCACCATTCCTTCAAACGTATGGTTGGGAGTCACTGTAGAAGCTAAGTCCTCTATCCCAAGAATTGATTGTTTAAGAAATTTGAAAGCCTCAGTTAAATTCCTATCCTGTGAGCCTTTAGTAGAAGACCTTGGAGTAATTGACCTCCGGGGTATTGATTGGATTATTGTTGGTGGTGAAAGTGGTCAACAGGCTCGTCCAATGAATGAAGAATGGGTACTAAATATCAAGGAGCAGGTTGATCAGCAAAATAAAGCTTTCTTCTTTAAACAGTGGGGAACTTGGGGTTCTGATGGAATTAAAAGGAATAAGAAGATGAATGGTAAATTATTAAAAGGTGAAATCTTTCAAGCCATGCCAACTTAAAATCTCCATAATCCTTGCCCCTCTCTATTATAAACATTTAAGCCTCCTCACCATTTCTTTTTCTTTACTTTTGCAATGAAAATTATTGCACAAAACCAATTATCATCCATAAATAGCGTATTTTTTGCGCGCACTGAAACACCGAAACACGTTGAAACATGTTGTATTTCAAAACATTAAGGTGTTTCAAAATGAAACACTATCCCTCCTGTCCTCCTGTCCAACTGTCCTCCTGTCCTCCTGTCCTCCCGTTCTCCTGTCAAAAAAAATATATCCATCTGCGAAGAGCGCAGCTCCTTGTTCTGCAACAATCCCCAAATTAAAGGCAGCAAAGCTCTGCTCAATCTGCGACAACATCTGCGTCCGGAAAAAAGAGCGCTAAGAAAAAGAGCACTCAGAGAAGAAACCTCCTTCTCTCCTTCCCTCGGCGAGAGATAAAAAAGATTCGCCAAGCACCGAAGGATTAAAACCATATATACCATGCAGACGCGAAGAATCGAGTCCCCTACATTTTATTCCTGGAGTTTGAATAAGTTTTTGGGCTTCCTTTTCAAAACTCATTTCACTTTTAATACGTTATAGTATTAAACACATAAACTATGAAAACCACTGTCATCTCCATATTGGCGTTGATCCTTTCAGGGGCGCCTCTATATGCCTTTGAACAAAATGACTCCATTCGGATCCTTTTCCGTCAGGGACATGCTGAAATTGATTCCACAATTCAGGGTAACGCCTCTTCTCTGTCTCGCCTGGATTCGATCTTCTCTAAGGATGGAACAAAACTTAAAAAAATAGAAATTATAGGCACCGCCTCCCCAGAAGGTGGTGTTAGTCTTAATAATCATCTTTCCGACAATCGTGCAGAAAACATCCTGCGTCGCATTAAAGGTGAGTCGGATATTGACAGCTCGGAAATACAAATTCTCTATACCGGCCGCGATTGGGTCAGACTTCTCGAATTTACCCAAGCCGACCCTAATGTGCCTTTTAAAGAGGAAACTATAGCCCTTCTTTCTGAAATCAACAAAGAATTGGCGGAGGAGAACGGGGAAAAAGAATCAAATCATTTTCTCAACAGATTGAAATCGCTTAGAAACGGTGTCCCATATCAATACCTCTACAAAAATATCTTCCCCTCTTTGCGAACTTCAAGGGTATTTTTCAGCTATTATACTCTTCCGCCTGTTCTCCCCGACCTCGAAGGTCCGGGACTACTGATAGAAAACATTTATCCCAATCCTGAAATTGAGATGCCTGAAATCCCTTCTTATTTTGTCAAGCCTAAGAAGAAGTTTTACATGGCTCTCAAAACTAATATGCTCTACGACATCCTTGCTCTCCCCTCTTTAAGTGCGGAGTTTTACCTCGGAAAGAATTTTTCTGCCGTGGCCAACTGGACCTACGGATGGTGGGACACCGACCGCACACATCACTATTGGCGAGCCTACGGTGGCGACCTGGCCGTGAGATGGTGGTTTGGAAAAAAAGCAATGGAAAAACCTCTTACCGGTCATCATATCGGAATATATGGCGGAATCCTCACCTACGACTTTGAATTCGGTGGAACCGGTTATATGGGTGGCCTCCCTCATGAAACCCTTTGGAACCGTTCCCTCCGGATGGCTGGCGTTGAATATGGCTATTCTCAGCCCATCGGGAAACGTCTCAATATTGATTTCACCATCGGAATCGGTTATTTAGGAGGAAAATATATTAAATATATTCCCGATAATGGCCGCTACCTGTGGCAATCAACTCATAAAATCAACTGGTTCGGCCCAACTAAAGCGGAAGTCTCTTTGGTATGGCTCATCGGACCCGGAAATTATAATGTAAAATGAAAAGGAGGATAATATGAAAAACATAAATTATAAAACATTATTAGCTGCTTTTGCGGGGCTCTCTGCTATTATTTTCCTCCCCTCTTGCCGCCACAAGGATATTGATTTTGAGAATCTGCCCAAGCAGGAAGTAAAGGTGGTGTTCGATTGGACAAAGGCTCCTGAGGCCAACCCCGCCTCGATGGCGCTTTATCTTTTCTACGATCCAACGGAATCGCCCGACTCCACCCTCCGTTATGATTTCGCTAACAAAACAGGAGGAACCGTTAAGATCCCTTACGGCTCTTTCTCTGGTTTGGCATTTAATTCCGATAATACCGATTGGGCCCACTTCCGCAACTCTGAAGATATCGAAACTTTTGAGGTTTACACTCGTGAAGTCGCCACTCTTCCCTCCACCGGCTTGAAAACAAGGGCCCTCCCAAAGGCGCGTGACGCTGAAGAGGAAACTATGGTCGAAACGCCTGGAATGATTTGGAATGCCCGAAATGATGGAATGTCGTTAAGACGTGGAGAGCGAGAGAAGGTTCTTACTTTTTATCCGGAAGATCTCCTTTGCCATTATACAGTCGATATCCTTGATGTTTCAAATATTGCATCTATCGAGGGTTCCAACACCGACGCCACTCTCTCGGGAATGGCGGGAGGCTACCTTCAAGGCCGAGGGGAGGCCACTGATACAAAACACACCCTCCCTTTTGTTATGACCAAAGATGATTCTTCCCACTCCCTTCATGGAGAATTTCTCACCTTCGGCGAGTCGCCTAAAACAAAGAACCCCCATAAATTAGGGCTTTATGTCATAATGAACGACGGGAATAAATATTTCTATACTTTTGATGTGGCCAACCAGATTTATGATGCGCCCGATCCAAAACATGTCCATATCGTCGTAAAAGGTCTTTCTCTGCCCGAACCTGTGAGTGAAGGAAGCGGTTTTATCCCTGATGTGGATGAATGGGAGAGTGTGGAAATAGATATTAAAATGTAAAATTATTTGCCTATTTATTTTTGCACCATTTTAATGTTAAAATTTAAAACCTTTCCCTTATAGGAATGTTATAATTATAAAAGAAAGGGAATTGGAGAAGTAATAAGTTTCTTCCCAACGACGATTCCAAAACACACATTAGAAAATTTTTACTACTATGAAAAAGACATACTTAATGATGGCAGCGGCTTTGGTGGCCGCACTTCCGCTCACATCTTGTTCAGATGATGAACCCATCAGTGAAAATCACGGCTCAGCAATCAGCTTCCGTCCCTCAATGGGAACGCGTGCCACTGAAACCACCAATGCTAATCTGAGTGAAATTAATGTCGCTGCTTTTATGGGCGACACCCCATATTTTAACACTCTCCTTTTCTCCAAAGGAAGCGATGGATATTTCACCTCTACTCCCACTTATAACTGGCCCGGTGATAACACTTCGCTTACATTCTATGCCTATTCACCTGCCGCTCCCGGCGGCACCGTTACATTAGGTAGCGATTCAAAAGTGCTTACCGGCTTCTCTCCCGCCTCCTCAATTGCTGATCAGGTTGACTTCATCACAGCTTCTGCCACTGGAAACAAAGATGAAAATGAAGCTACCGGTGTGCCTTTGAAATTCGACCACCGTCTGGTTCAGATTGAAGTGCGTGCTAAAGCCGACAATGCAGCCTATATCTTTAAGGTCACTGGCGTTAGAATCGGCCAGTCGGTTTCCAAAGGTGATTTCGACTTCACTACTAATAAATGGACTCTTGGCTCCGACAAGGCTATTTATGATGAAACCTATACCACTCCGGTGAGTCTGACTTCGGATTTAACCTCTGTTATGGGTCAAGGTGGAAATCTGATGCTTTTGCCTCAGCAGCTCACAGCTTGGAATCCTGAAACCGATGCTTCCAACACTGCAAATGGAGCATACCTTGCTATAAAACTTCAAATCAACACGGCCGCCGGAGCACAGGTTTATCCTTTCCCCTCTGAAGCCGAGTGTACTTGGGCTGCTATTCCAATCAGCGACAATTGGGAAGCCGGTAAGAAATATATCTATAACCTTGACCTCTCTCATGGTGCCGGCTACGTGGATCCTCACGATCCTGATCCAGGTAAACCGGTTCTTGGTGGACCTATCAAGTTTACTGTTGACGTGACCAACTGGGTTGACTCCTCTACAGATCTTCCTATGGAAACAGGGAAAGATCAGCAATAAAACTTTTTGACAAGATTATAAATAACACGCGAGTCTAATGATTCAATAGTTTGCAGGAAGTTGGATCTCTTCCTGCAAACACTATTTATCGTATCCACTATGAAATCAATTTTTTCACATTTTCTATATACAGGTGTCGGTATTACGGGTATCGTAATGGCAACCCTCTTTTCGTCATGTACCGATGAAGACCCGATTACAATATCCGACAACACTCGGTTCATTCATTTCTCTGTCAACACCTCCAATGATAATTTTCTCACTCGTTCTCAAATCAACGAGCCATTGGATATCCTCTCTCTTAAAGGTGACAGGAAGATAGAAAAACCCCTTTACCTTGTGCCCATTATTGAGGATAATTTTAACGAGAACAAAAACGAGGATGCAACCCGTTCGCTGCTTACGGATTCATCCAACATGGAATCCTTCGGAGTTTATGCCGGATATGTTTCTGAATCGGGAACCACTTCCTATAATCCCAATTACATGAGCAATGTGGAAATATCACGATCATTGAATTGGTCGCCGGCTTCCGAATATCTTTGGCCAGGAGAGGGTGCTCTGCATTTTAACGCCTACTCCCCCTATTTTTCCGGTGAGCCAGCAAATGGAATAAATGGAATAAACATTTTAAACGGGTCTTTGCTCCTCGATTATGCCACCCCTGAACAAGTTGCCGATCAAAAAGACCTGCTTTTTGCCACCCCTACCAACGCATCATCATCTCCTTGTCAGCTCACGTTTAATCATGCTCTGACAGCTATTAAGTTTGTCTCAGGCGCTGAGATGGCCCCTTGCACTATTAAAAGCATTTCCATTTCAGGGGTCAACTCTACCGGAACCCTCGATCTCGAAACCGGTCTATGGAGTGATCTCGATGGGGAATCTTCTTTCATTGTCGAACCGAATGTAAATCTTAGTGCAACAAATGATTCTAAATACGTTGCATCCGGAACCCAAATCACCAACTCCGAACAAACGTTTCTTCTCCTTCCTCAAAATCTCGGAGAGAATGCCCTTCTTACTATTGTGGTGTCGGTTGATGGCCAGGATACGACTCTTACCACTTCTCTTTCCGGACAGGAATTTCCTGAAGGAAAGTGTATCACGTATCGTATTTCCGCTAACCCTGCCGCCGATTCATTAATACTGAATGTAACGGGTGATTTTAAAACAGAATATACAGGATCGTCAATCTCTTTCAATGTGAAAAGCAGTCTGAACGAGGGAGGAAATCAAACTCCCGTTAGATGGATCGCAGAGTTTGTTGATGATTCCGGCAATGTGATTGCTCCTCCAAATTGGATTTCGAATATCACTTTGGAAGGAACCGGCAACACGGTGGGAAATATAACCACTGTGATGCAGGATATTGAATTTCATAATATGACTAATGCCACTCGGAAATTGCAAACGGCTACCGATATTAACAAATCATCGGGAAATAACCCTTACAATTTATCATCGAATACGGGCTCATCCTCGATAGAGAATACCGCCAACACTTATATCATCAACGCTCCCGGCAGCTATTCTTTGCCCCTCGTCTATGGCAATGCCATTAAGAACGGCTCCGATAATAAGCAGTCTTACGCCCCGAGCACCCACAACGCTCATGCCCTGAAGGCTTTCACCAATCATCTTGACAATGCTATCTCCTCCCCTTATATTTATGAAAATAGCGGCTGCTCCCCTTCCGACGCAGTTCTTATTTGGGAAGATGAACTCAACCTTGTTCGCAATGTCAAGCTTTCTTCCGATGGAAAAGCTATTCTTTTTGATGTGCCTCAAAACACTATCAGGCAGGGCAACGCCATGTTGGCAGTTAGGGATGCCAATAAAAATGTGATGTGGAGTTGGCAAATCTGGGTTACCGACTATAACCCCTCTTCAGGAACACAGAATCTGACAGTGTCTGGAAAATCCTATTCGTTAGCTTCAGCTAACTTGGGATACGTTTCCGGCGGAGATCAGTTTAGCTTTCCTGAGCAATCGGTGAAAATCAGATTCACGCAAACCGGATTACCCGACGATATGGAGCCGTTATCCCAAACAATAATACTCACTCAAACCGGCATAGAGCTTTCCACACCCGATTATAACCCCTACTATCAATGGGGCCGAAAAGATCCTATGATGTCGGGAGATAAGCAATATTATAATGCAGCGCATCAAGAGATAAAAACTCATCCTTTGGCTTCGGCTGCTGATCTCTCTTCAACAAAAAACCTTATGCAGGAGTATATTCTCAACCCCGACACTTTCTTTACCGGCTCTCACGACAGCGATGAGTCGAGCACAAACTATACCACATATCCATACGATAATTTCTGGGATGGAACATATTCAACGGCGAATCCAAAAACTATCTACGACCCGAATCCTGTAGGGTTTGAAGTGCCTTACAACGAACCTCTTCTAGATTTCACCCCTCAGTCTTCTTCCGACCCCACTTCTCGTTATAGCTTCAGATATAATGCTTCGTCTAATGCAACTGAAAAAAGGGGATTTTACATCACCGTTAAAAGCACTGGAGATGTTCTATTCTTCCCTGATTTCGGATATATTTCAGGAGCGACGGGATCCACAGTCAGCGGAAAGGAAATGGCAGATTATTGGCTATCTCACGCCATTTCAACCCTTAAAACTGGAGGTATCGTGCAATTCTACACCACCTCGACTGATATAACGGCTCAACAAACCACCGACCCCCTCTTCCACGGCATGAGCATCCGTGCAATAAAAGAACAGTAGGAAATAATATGTTATGAATATCGAATCGTTTAGAGATTATTGTTTGGGATTGGGTGAGGTGGAGGAGAAGACTCCTTTCGGAAAGTTTGCTACAAGGTTTGATTCTATCTTGGTGTTTTATGTCTGCTCCCATATTTTTTGCATGGTGGACATGAATGAGTTCAACCATGTAGTGGTGAAAAACACACCTGAGAAAATTGCTGACTTATATGAAACCCGCTCCTCAGTGGAGAGAATGCGCAACATGAGCCCTAAATTCTGGATTCAAATTAACTTCGGAGGAGATGTGTCCCAATCTGAAATACTTAACCTTGTTAAAGAATCATACCAGATTGTTAAAGCTAAATACACCAAGCCATCCACCAGAAAAAGAAAATAATTGGATTCAGATTTTCAAATATTAAAAAGGGAAACCGCATCACTGCGCCTTCCCTCCCACTTTCTATATTTCAATTAATTCTATCCAATATCTGTGGTCTCGGAAACTAAAGTCATTTAGCTTTCTCCAAAAACCGAACCTCTCCATTCTTCCTGCTCCAAAAAAAGATGGGAATGGGGATATAAACTTTTAAAGGTTTATAATAGGGAACGATCTAAGATTACCGAGAGTTTTTTCATTTTAGCTTGTATTTTAATCACACTGTGTTTCTCTTCCGGCTGCGTTATTTACATAAACAACCATTTTCAAAAGGAGATAGTTTCCCCTTTCTTTCCTATAAAACAAGAAATAATTTTTTTTGTTCAAATAATTTTAATTTTTTATCACATTTCTCATTGTTGCCTTTAATATTTCTCATAGTGGCCTCTAATATTTCTCATTGCTACCTCTAATATTTCTCAAATTAGCTTTTAAAAATAAAAAATGAAAGGGACATAAAACAAAAAAAGACATCGAATCCTAAGAATCGATGCCTCAATATTATTACCGTATTTGTTATTCTTCAACCACGAACTGGTCTTTTCCAACCCCACAAATCGGGCAAACCCAATCTTCAGGTATATCCTCAAACGCTGTGCCGGCTGCTATGCCGCTATCGGGATCACCTACCTCAGGATCATAAATCCAGTCGCAAACTTCACATCTGTACTTTTTCATAGTCTTTTCTTATTTATTTTAATTATTCTTTCTGATTGTTAAACGTCCTCCACCTTATTAATGTTCACCTTCCAGCCACAATTTCCAAATTTTCGATATATATACACCCACTACACCTACAATAACTTTATTCAAGTCATCCGCTGCCCAAAATTTTCTTCAATTTCATAATTTTTTGCTTTTAAATGACTAATTTTGCTTTTATTCTTGAAATGAATTCAAATGAAAGAAATCGATAATAAAGAAAAGCGAGCAGTATTTTCCACAAAATTTGCTGCAATTGCCGCTACCGTGGGTTCTTCGGTAGGATTGGGTAACATTTGGCGTTTCCCCTATGAAGCCGGAATACATGGAGGCGGAGCCTTCCTGATATGCTATATGGCGTGTGTGTTGCTTTTAGGGATTCCTGTGCTTTGCGCTGAGTTTTGCTTAGGCAGAGGCACTCGCAAAAATATATTCGGGGCTTATCTGAAACTCTCCCCTAAAGGGAAATGGCACTATTCCGGATATATCGGCATTATTGCTTCCTTCCTTATTATCTCGTTTTATTCTGTTGTGGCTGGATGGACAATAGAATATTGCATCTCTTCGGCTTTCGGTCAACTCGATTTCACCGACACTTTGAAAGGACATGAGCAGTTTATTAACCTCACAAATGGCTGGCGACCTGTGTTGTGGACAATCATCTTCCTTCTTCTTAATTTCGGTGTGCTCTCCGGTGGAGTTACCAAGGGGATTGAGAAAATGTCGAATATAATGATGCCTCTTCTCTTCCTAATCTTAATCGCCTTCTGCATTAATTCCTTCTTTATGCCGGGATTCCAAGAAGGAGTGAAATTTCTATTCTCCCCCGATTTCAGCAAGATCTCCCCTTCTGTCCTGTTAGGAGCCCTCGGACAAGCTTTCTTCTCCCTTAGCTTAGGACTGGGCTGCATGATGACCTACGCCTCCTATTTCAACAACAAAACGCGCCTCGGACGAACTGCCGTGGTCAGTTCTCTCTTAGATTCCTCTGTGGCTGTCCTCGCCGGTGTGATAATTTTTCCAGCCGTCTTTTCTTTTGGGCTCTCCCCGGAAGCGGGACCCACGCTGGTCTTTGAAGTGCTTCCTCATATATTCATGCAATTACCAGGAGGACGCTTTTGGTCAACACTCTTCTTCCTTCTCCTCTTCATTGCCTCTATCACCTCCACTGTGTCGATGAGTGAGATTTCAATTAGCTATTTCTGCGACGAGAAAAAAATGTCGCGGAAGAAAAGCACTTTGCTCTCTTCCGCGATTGCCCTGATTGGGGGAATATTATGTGCTCTCAGTTTCGGACCGCTGAGCAACTTCAAGATAGCAGGCATGACTCTGTTTAACCTCTTCGATTATGTGGCTTCAAATATCTGTCTGCCAATTGGTGGCTTCATCTGCGCTCTCTTTGCCGGGTGGATGGTGGATAAGAAATTCCTTCGCGACCAATTCACCGACTTCGGCGCTTATCGTTTCCCCATGCTCTCTCCCCTGCGCTTTGCCCTGAGGTATATATGCCCGGTGGCTATCCTGATGATTTTCCTCAATTCTTTGGGGCTATTATAACCGGCTAAACATACTATTGCACGGAGAGGCTCATGCGTGTCCAAAGAGCATTGGGAATCAGTCGCCATAAACCGACAAGAAGATTAAACCGCCAATCTATCACGGCCACGCGTGGATGCTTCACAATGGCTCGGATTATCTGCGGAACAACATAATCCAACGTCATTTCCATCGGGTAGCTCTTGTCGTCGCTTAAAAGAGGTGTCCTTACCCATCCCGGACGAATATCGGTAAATTTAATATCCACATCCTCTTCACGAGCCAATTGTTCAAGAGCCACAAGATAGGTCTGATCAAATTTCTTTGATGCGGAATAGGCTGCCATCTGTCCTATCCCGTTGGTGCCGGCCACGCTGGTAAGAGCCACAATCTCCCCTTTGCCCCCTTTCTCTCGAAAATAGACGTAAGCCGCGCTTATCATTCGGGCGAATCCACAAGCATTGGTCATCACAACATTAGCTTCTCGCTCTGGATCCATTTCAGGGTTACTATAACCAATGCCGGAAGCGTGGAAATATATATCCATTCCTCCCATCTTCTTTATGAGATTATGCATCTTCTCCACAGCCTCTTTCTTATTGATATCGATTTCCTCAACTTCAATTGTCTCCGGATATTTCTTTTTCAATTCCTCTAAGGCCTTTTTATTTCGTGCGGCCACACCAACCATTATTCCACGCGAAGCAAATTCCTCTGCCACTCTTCTTCCTATTCCCGAAGAAGCTCCCATTATCAATATCTTTTTCATAGTCTTATGCTTTGTTTTTCATGAAATAAAACACCCTAACTTTCCTAATTGTTTGAATTATTTCAACGTCATATGGGTTATATACTTTTATCCGCAGAACATTCATCGGGAATACCGATGTCCATTTATGTAGGATTGGATATGTGCCGAAAATTTAGTATATTTGCACATAAAACAAAACCCGATAGCTTGATATACAGGGGCTACCGGGATTCAACACCACAAAGATAGTGCTTTTTCTCTTAATAACAAAATTTTATACAGAAAAGATTGTAAATTTCAAATGAAATACTCTGACTTTGAGAAAATAATGTCCTCGCAACGTATGGAGCGTTACCTCACCGCATGCAGAGGAGATACCCGTAAGGCTATGACGCTCTACCGCTACAATCTTCAGATTTCGCAGGAGATGTTCACTATAGTTAGTTGCTTCGAGGTTGCACTTAGAAACGCCATTGACCGTAAATTATCAGAGAATTTGGGTGATGAGTGGCTACGGGATTCCTTCATGCCTGACGGAGTATTTACAGAACCAATATTGCGGAAAACGCGTGACATCATAACCTTTGCATATCGCAAGTTACAGCAATCACAATCATATACCCACCACAAGCTTTTGGCTGAAATGGAATTCGGTATCTGGAAATACATGTTCTCTCCAGTGCAATACCGGGTAACCGGCCGGAACCTACTATCTATCTTCCCAAACAAACCGCGCTCGTCAAGAGAGATGCAGTATAATCAGAAGTTTATCTTCAATGAGTTGGATAAGGTCAATTCATTACGCAATCGCATAGCGCATCATGAAACAATCTGTTTTGCCTCCCGAACATCCACAATAGACACATCGTATGTGATAAACATCTATAACAAGATCAAGTCCCTATTTTCTTGGATGGATATTGACAGCAATTCATTATTATATGGCCTTGACCACATCAACCGTGTCTGCGCTAAGATAAATCAATTGAAAAACAGTTTGTAAATCAAGTTGCCCTATAGTTTAAACTACTATAACAGTTATCAATCCCCAAATTACTAACATAATATTGCTTACAGCGTAGGTTACGGCATAACCTATTGCCGGAACAGTGCTCCCTATTGCGTTCTGCGCCGCTCCTAAGGCAGCCGTGCAGGTTCGCGTTCCGGCACAACATCCCATCGTAATGGCAGGATTAAATTTAAATACCTTGTGACCTAACCATAATCCAAAGAACACCGGTATCATCGTTGCTATAGCCCCGGCAACGAATAGCATCGGACCAACCGTCTTTATTCCTGAAACAAAGGATGGTGCCGCCTCAATTCCCACTACGGCTATAAATACATTCAAGCCTAAGTTATTCATCAACCATAAAGCTCCCGAGGAGATATTTCCGAAAGTGGGTCGCTTCGACCTCAACCATCCAAACACCAAGCCGGCAATCAAGGCTCCTCCACTTGTACCGAAGCTGACAGGAATGCTTCCAATCCAAAAACTCATGGCGCCGAACAAGCCTCCAATAAAGATTGCAAGCCCCACAAACATAAGGTCGCTCTGAATCGAAGGACGATCAACATGACCTATATGGGATGTTGCTTTACTCACTTGAACAGGGCGACCCATCACTGTTAACCGATCCCCCTTCTCAAAAGTGGTGTCGAGGTTAATATCCAAAACTTTATTCCCTCTTACGGCGTCACGTATCACAACCCCGTGCATATACTTCTTTTTTCTGAGGTCGGATATTCTTTTGTCGATAAATTCCTTTTTGGTCACCAATACAGCCACACGGTCAAGGGGATAGGAAAGAATCTCAGTGTCGGCAACTTCATGACCAATATAACCCTCCACATGAACCATGAACTCCGATCGTCCGCAAACCACAATCTCATCTCCTGCATAAATGCGGTCATCGTGGCGTGGAGCAAAGATTTCGCCATTATGCCTCACTCTGTCAATATAGACTTCAATGCCGGCATCGCGAAGATATTTCTCTGTGTCGTGGATGGTGCGGGGAAGGTTAAAGAAGCCTGAGCCCACATGAAATGCACGGTAATCCACTGCCTGCATAGCATTAACATAAGCCGGGTCTTTTGAATGGTCGCCGGCATTAAGCTCCTTTTCCAGAGCTGCTGTGGCTTTCTTAACTTTCTCCACCCCTCCTAACAATCTGGGAGCAAGGTTGCCAAGGATAATCACTGTGCCCAATGTTCCGAAAATATAAGTCACAGCATAGCAGACAGGAATTATATTCAGTTCCCTATCCAGAACCTCTTTTGAAAGTCCTAACCTACCGAGAGCCTCAGTGCCTACCCCCAATAGAGCCGAACAAGTCTGCGACCCCGAAAAGAGTCCTATTGTCTCCCCCTTTGAGTAGCCGAAAATAAAAGCTATCAGCAAGACTGTTCCAAAACATACGGCTCCCATTATCAGGGCAAACAATGCTTGCTTCAGACCGGCTCCGCGTAACGACCGGAAGAAATCCGGACCCACGCTATAGCCTATTGAGAATAGGAACATCATAAAGAAAACCATCTTTAGCGGACCTGACATAGGGATTTCCAATTGACCCACGATAACACCCACCAAAAGCACGGCAGTGACGCTCCCTAAAGAAAAATTACCTATTTTTATCTTTCCGAAAAGAAATCCTAAGCCCACCGTGAGGAACAAAGCAAGCGTTGGATATTCCCTTAAGATATCTGCAATATAGTCGAACATAGTTTATAGCTGTTTTTTATTTTTAACATTCTTAAAGGGGGTGATGTTCATTAATGCCCATAATCTAAGGCTCCTCTTGGCGTTTTAATGGATTTTAATTAACTTTGCAAAAGCGCAAAAAACTATCTTTATCTTTAGAAGCTAATACTAACAATGAAAGGAATAACATTTGTATATTTCAGTGCAACTACGACCACAGCCCGATGTGCGAAAGCTGTGGGTAAAGCCATGGGGCTCCCAATCAATCGTGAGATAAATATTGCCGACAACCACGCCACAGAACTCCCCTATTTTGAAAAAGAGGATGTGGCTATCATTGCTGCCCCGGTTTATAGCGGCCGACTGCCGGAGAAAGCTGTGGAGGTTATTCGTCGGCTCCGAACCAATGGTGCAAATGCTGTGGCAATGGTAGTTTATGGAAATCGCGACTATGACGATGCTCTTTTGGAATTGGTCAACCTTTTAAAAAAATCAGGATTCAACATCATTGGAGCCGGGGCTTTCATCGGTCAACACTCCATCTTCCCCAAGGTCGGAACTAACCGTCCCGATAAGGCTGACTTAAATCTGCTCACAAAATTTGGAGAAGAATGTCGCAAGCGCCTCGATGCGGGCCTCCCCTACAATGAAATTGATGTGAAAGGCAATTTCCCTTATAAAAAACCTATGGGAGTGCCCTTACACCCGAAGTGCAACTCTAATAAATGTAAACGATGTAGCGTTTGCGCATCAAAATGTCCAGCTGGAGCTATTGATAAAGATAATCCTGTGGTTACAGATAATGAAAAATGTATCTCCTGCGGTCGTTGCATCTTCGTCTGCACCCACAGCGCGCGTGAATATGGCGGCTTGAAATATGCCCTAATAGGAAAAGTGTTTGTTTCCTCCTATTCTAAGCGGAAAGAGCCCGAATGGATTATTGCTGATTAAGACCCGTATATGATTAGATACTTATAATGAGAGAGGGATGCGAACGGACATCCCTCTCTTATTATTCTCTAAGCAACTGTATTATTATTCGCTAAGCAGATAGCCGTTTTGACTGCATATATCCTTCACCTTTTCATAGAATCGATCTTCTACCAAAATCATAGATTTCTCGCAGAGAATCACTTTCGATCTGATCTCCTTATTTTTTATTATAAACTCGTTCAGGCCCGGAACATCCGTTCTTAATCTCAAAAGGATATACTTTGTTCGGATCTTCATCAAACAATGCACTCTCTTTCTCGTGACTTCAAGCACTGTCTTCAATTTCTCAGCTCCTTCCTCCCCAATTATACCTATCAAACTATTAATCCTATCGACTACTTCCTTTTCGCTTTCACATCCCTTCATCAATCGGCCGGAAGTGACTTTAAACCGAGTCGAACTTATTTTTTCTGTCACCTGGGAAAGGAAAAAGGTATAAGGACTCGATGCGGAAGAGAGGGTGATAATAGAATTCTTTTCATCCACTTCCACCTCACCCTCGCAAGATGTAACATTTGGCTTATACTCCTTGTCGTGTCCATAGATGTATCTTCCTAATGCCGTGAAGCGGATATATTCTATATTCTCAAGAGATTCAGAGTCGTCGTCTCCATCACCTTTTTCCATTGAATATGCAATCTCCAATATCCCACATGCACAAAGAAAACGTATCCAGTGAATGATAAATGGAAAATCAATCTCCCGAAACCAATTGATATTACGGCTGTCGGTCAGATTATCTTCCTCGCTGCGTCGTTTGAGGCTGTGCCGTCGTTTGCTGTCATATCCAAATATCCCATTATAGCGATCAGTGCTCCAACTTCTTACAGGAGCCGATAAAAAACGAAGTTTGAAATTTTCCATCGACATCCAGCCTTTAGCTGCCGGTTGAATGAGGGAGGTGACGATTTCAACCACACTTCTAATCATATTCTCTTCCGCCCAGATTTTTAAGAATCCTTTGAACGAGGGTATAAAAGGTGCGATTCGTGTGCCTCCAATATGGATAGGATAGATTTGGGTGATAAACTTTCCAAACTCCTCAACTAATGAGCTTCTCTCTGCATCCTTTCTCCTCGGATCCGTGTCATGCTCATGAAATACACTGTAGGCGTTGGCTAAAAGCTCCACCCTATCAAGAGGGTATGAGCCGGAGGGAGTTGTGAAAGAAAGAGTTGAAAATTTCTTCTTTATGGAATTGATTCTGGCAGCCGTGAGCGTGCCTGAGGATTTAGTCAGCACTCCCGTCATAGCCAAGCCTGATAAGAAAGTGAGATCGCTGATAATATTATCCTCAAAACTCTCCACAACCATTTCTTTATCTGTCGGAAGAGATTCCCAAACTTTAGGCACCAATACATCCTTCCCTAAGAAGAGTTCGAGTAAAACTTTCCTCCAAAGCGGAGTGATTCCAAAAGTATAATGACGCTTTATTTTGGAGCGTTGAAAGGGAGGAGGGGTTACAACATTCACAACATGTAGAGATGAAAAAGGGGCTTCGATATAATGTGTCATCGCCCACATAGCCGGGGCGACCACCTCGACATCCCTCCCCAAATATCTCTCCATTTCAGAAGATGTGATTTCCTCAGATTGGAGGATTCTAAGCCATAATTTCCTTAAAACAGAATGGTCCTTGCATAGACAATAAATGTTGTTTATGTCGGAGGTGAGCGAAAGATAAAGCTTGGCCAATACTTCCTTATGGAAAAGAAGAAACTGCCGGTGATTTCCTAAGCCATGGAAAGCGCGGGTAAGCTCAAAGGAAGTTGACGAAGCAATGTCGATATGATAATTCTTTACGATTGGTCCGACAGGCTCCAAAAGTCGCTGAATATCTTCCTTGGATACCTTTAAAAGTTCCGTAAGTTTCCCTTTGTTTACCGCCGGAAGATTTATCTTTATTTCGCTGTTCATTTTCTAAAGCTTTATAGGTTAGAGTTAAGATATGGGTTAGAGTTAAGAGAGTATAAAATCAATATCCTTCTCTGAGAGGAATTTGGAAGCGACGCTATCGGCGCTTATAAGCTCATTGAAGAGTTCACTTTTCTGCTCCTGCAATTGAAGAATCTTTTCTTCAATGGTTCCCACTGTGATCATTGAATAAGTGTTGACAGTGGATTTCTGTCCAATACGGTGCAGACGGTTGATGGCTTGTTCTTCAGCGGCTTTATTCCACCATGGCTCAAACATATACACCGTATCGGCCGCCGTGAGATTCAGACCCACGCCTCCAACCTTTAGGGTGAGCAACATCACCATGCATTGGGGGTCGGTTTGAAAGCGGTCCACAATTCTTTTCCTCTCATTTGTTGGGGTGGAACCGGTCATGGATTCATATTCTATTCCAGCCTTTTCAAGATGATCGGCCACTATTTCCAAACCAGCAAGGAAATTGAAGAACACCACTGATTTATGTCCATTACTTACTGAAGAGAGAAGTGATTCCACCAATTCATCTATCTTGGGGGAATGAATCCTTTTATCTCCGGCACTCTCCGGCACAGATGCCAGACGCCTGAGCTCACTTAATGCCTGGAACATGAGGAACTGCGATTTCTGGGCTCCATCGCGTTTGATGGCAGCTTTTATCTCTTCCCTATATCTCATTCTTCGGTCGTTATAGAGCTTTTTCTGCTCCTCGCTCATCTCAACATAGATGGTCTGATCTATGCGCGGAGGAAGGTCGTGGAGCACATCTCTCTTCAATCTTCGTAGAATAAAGGGAAATATCTTTTTCCTGAGACTTTCCGATGCGCTTTTATCTCCTGTCTTCTGAATAGGATAGGTGTAGGATGAGTTGAAATCCTCTGCTGAGCCGAACATGGGTGGATTTAAGAACCGGAAGAGCGAATATAACTCTGTCAGATTATTTTCCATTGGAGTGCCGCTTAGTGCAAAGCGATGATCGGAATTGAGTAGGTTCACAGCCATGGTGACCTGCGATGAAAGTGTCTTGATATTTTGTGATTCATCAAGCACCACACATTCAAATTTTATATCTTTCAATTGCTCAATATCATTGCGAACAATTGCGTAGGTGGTTAGAACAACATTAGAGTTTAAGACGGCAGATAGATTTCGTCCCGAACCATAGTAGGTTGAAAAACTGATTGAGGGAGCAAACCGTGAAAGCTCTTTCTCCCAATTGAATAGCAGACTCCTTGGCATAACAATAAGGCTCGGCGTGTCACATCCGGGATAAAGCATCGACAAGAGGGAGATGGTCTGCAATGTTTTTCCAAGACCCATATCGTCGGCCAAGCAGCCTCCAAGATTGTTGTCATATAGATATTTCATCCATTTCACACCCTCATTCTGATAAGGACGCAAAGTGGCTTCTACATGATAGTCCGGTTTCGGCAGATTCTTCAGTTCATTAAATCCTTCAAACACCTCCCTCGACCTGTTTGCATACTCCCCTTTTATCTTGGCATTAATCATCTCCTCCACTTCAGGAAGATTGAATATCGTTACCTTTATACGTCCGTTTTTGTCACGGTTGCGGAAGAGACGTTTCAGCTTGTTGATATAATTTTCATCAAGGATGCCACGGTTGCCGTCGCTAAGCTGCACATATCGTTTCTTGGAAAATTGATTAAGCAGGTCGGATATCGAGAAGTGGTCGTCGCCTATCATCACATCCCCCTCTCCTTCCAAAAAGTCGATACCTGAAGAGAGTTTTAGCTGCAAGCGCGGCTGAGCCGCCACAACTTTATATTCCTTTAATTTTTCACTCCCCACCATCTTAAATTCCTCCAAAAGCTGAGGAAGGGCATTAAGAAGGAATGGTCCGGCTGTGGCTTCAGGAATGATAAAGAAATCTCCATCCCGATAAATCTCTTTCTTTGCATTGCGGTCGGGAGCAAACGAACGGATCTTTGTTTCAAGAACATCTGCCTTCATCTCAATATCGCAATCCTCCACATCGCGGATCGTGATTGTATTATCTTCTGAAATGGAAACCGTGACAGTTGGCACAAACCCCTCCGGAAGAGTGGAGTCCATTGACTCAAGGGTTATTCCAACCCTGAGATAGAGAGCCTTGTCTTGCGCCACTTTCTCTAAAAATATTGTCGGGATGCTTTTCTCCGTATGCTTGGCCTGTCGCGCTGGAATATCGTTAAGCTCCGGCAAGATATTAAGGGAATATGAGAGGAAAAGAGTGAGGTATTGCTCTAATAAGGGTTTCTCAACCGGAGCGACCAATTTCAAAATTTTAGAGTAATTCTCTCCCACCGACCTCACTTTAAATATTCTGTTATAAATCAACACATGCGAGTAGTCGAGAAACACAAAATCCTTGATTTCCTCTTCTCCTGTTCGCAGAACAAGTGTCACCTTGGCATTGGCTCCCTCTCCCGAGGTGTCAATCTTTAGAATAAGCAGGGCTTTCTCTTCAGAAACTTTCAATAATTTATATGTGGGGCCCAATACATCAACTTCGTTTAAAAGAAGATTCATGAGAAAGGGATTCTCCCACAAGGAAACCTCCATTCGCGTACTGGTTGCCTTCCCCACTCCGAAGAGGTCGGCTTCTTCATATATCCTCAAAATTTCGTAATATAACCGGTAAGCTCCGGAAGATAAATTCTGCGTATTGATTCTTTCGTTAGGAACTGTGATAAACGGTTCGCCGGCGCGGAGTACTATCTGAAAAATAGTATTCTTTCCCTCAGTTTCGTCTAACGATTGCTTCTTACGCCCCTTCATAGGAGTCATTGAGGAAAAGAGATCGAAGGCAAGTTTATTCGGCATAGGATATAAATTGTTTATAATGGTGGGTTGAAAGTGCAAAAATAATAAAATGCGCAATACATTCCTAATATTTTAAAGAATTTTTTCCAACAATCTCCCCTTCAATAATTGTTATAATAGATAATGTCTTTATTATGGATTTTAAAATTATTGAAGCTGAGAAAAAAGATGCCCCTTATATAGCAAAGGCTATCACTATGGCCATCGGTGATGAACTTGTGGAACATCTCGCCGACAAAGATCACACTGCGGAAGATGTGTTTAATCTTTTCTCCTCTCTCGCCTCGCGCGAAGATACACAATATAGCTATTTAAATTCGTTTATTGCGCTTGGAGAAGATGGGCAGCCGGCAGGAGTAGTAGTGGCTTATGACGGAGCCGACTTGCATAAACTGCGCCCTCCCTTCTTCGAGGAGGCTGAAAAAATCATTGGGCTAAAATTAAAGGGGAAGCCAACAGATGAAACCGACCCCGAAGAAATGTATTTGGACACATTAGCTGTCTTCCCCGATTATAGAGGGAAAGGAATCGGACGCCAATTGATTATGAAGGCTTATAAAAAAGCCCAAGAGAAGGGGAAACCTTTAGGACTTTTAGTTAGCAAAACAAATCCCAATGCAAGGAAGTTATATGACGTCATGGGATTCAAAAGCGTCGGCGACCGGCCGTTTGCCGGGGAAATGATGAATCATTTGAGAAAAGAATAATTCTATAAGAATAAAATAATATGAAAGTACTTGTTATCAACGGTAGTCCTCACATCAACGGATGCACTTCAAGAGGGCTGGAGGAAGTGGAGAAAACTCTTCAAGAAAATGGGATCGAAACCGAGCGTGTCAACATCGGCAATAAGGATGTGCGCGGATGTATTGCCTGCAATTACTGCCGGTCGCACGGCAAGTGTGTTTTTAATGATGTTGTCAATGAGACCGCTCCCAAATTCGGCGAGGCTGATGGCTTGATTGTCGGCACACCTGTCTATTATGCCGGAAGCAACGGACAGCTTCATGCCTTCTTGGATCGGCTCTTCTATAGCACTGCCGGTGTGTTTGATGCCACCATGAAGGTTGGAGCAACGGTGGTTTCCTCCCGGCGTGCCGGAAGCACATCCGCATTTGCCGACCTGAATATGTTCTTTGCCATTCGCTCGATGCCCATCGTTTCTTCCACATATTGGAACGAAGTGCATGGCTTCACTCCCGCAGATGTTGAAAAGGATCTTGAAGGTCTCCAGACTATGCGTAATCTCGGCCGCAACATGGCGTTCATGATTAAAGCTATTGCCGACCGCAAAAAAGCTGAGGGAGGAGTGCCTAAACAGGAAAATCAATTCTTCACCAGCTTCCCCGACGGACTCTGATAAGAATCTTAATTTTTATATCAATAAGATGTAATCATCGACTTCAAAAACATTCAGCTTTTGGGGTCGATGTTTTTATCAGCTGCACTGATAGGCAAACACAAGAGTGGTATCTTGTTAATCTTACTGATTTTAATTATCTTTGCATCGCAAACGCTAATCAAAAGAATAATCTTCATGGCAGAATTTGACTTAGGCAAACTCAGTGAATATAGAGAACATAATCAGCTTGAAGCTAAAAGGGCCAAGGGTGGATTTCCTGGTTCTTTCTGGGAAACTTATTCTGCTTTTGCCAATTCAGATGGTGGCATCATCCTTCTTGGTGTGAACGAAGCTAAAGATGGTTCTCTTCATCCTGAAGATATAGATGTGGAGAAACTCCAGAAGGATTTCTGGAACATGGTCAACAACCGGCAGAAGATTAGCGCAAACATTGTCACCCATAGCATGGTCAAACCGGTAATGCTTGATGGCAAGAATATTCTCATAATACGCGTGCCTCGAGCCGAACGTACTGCACGCCCTGTCTATGTCGGAATGGATCCAAAATCAGGTACATTCCGACGCAATCATGAGGGTGATTATCATTGTTCCCTTGATGAGATGGCTTTGATGTTCCGTGATGCAGCCTACGTTACTCAAGATGCAAAGGTTCTTGAAAAGATGGATTTATCCGTTTTCTGCAAAGATTCTATCAAGGGTTATCGTAACTTTTTCCGCTCTACACATACCAATCACCTTTGGAATAATGAGGATGATGAGATGTTCTTGCGTAAGATTATCGCTATAAGTATTGGCGAAGATGGAAAATATCATCCAACGGCAGCTGGACTTCTCATGTTCGGTTATGAATATGAGATTACACGCGAATTTCCAAACTACTTCCTCGACTATCAAGAAAACCGGTCATTAGGTACTACCCGTTGGACTGATCGTATCGTATCAACTTCTGGTGATTGGAGCGGTAATGTATTTGATTTCGTTATCGAAGTGTTACGTAGAATGCAACAAGGCCTGAAAGTGCCCTTTGTATTGAAAGGAAATCAAAGAGTTGATGACACTCCCATCCATAAACTTTTTAGAGAAGCTGTTACCAATATGGTAGTGCATGCCGATTTTTATGGTCGTCAAGGCTTAGTGGTTCAGAAATCATCCGAAGGTTACAAACTGTCAAATCCTGGTTCCATTCGCATTTCAATCACTGAAGCTATTAACGGGGGCGTATCCGATCCCCGTAACGGAATCATGCTTAAGATCTTTTCTTTGATAGAATTCGGAGAACGCGCTGGAAGTGGTTTAAGTGGTATATTCAAAATCTGGGAAAAAGTTTACCGCACTCATGCCTTAATCCAAGAATCTCACTCTAATGGCGTGGACCGCACAACCCTAACCCTCTCCACAGGCGGCAACGACCAAGACGTAAAAGCCATGCTCGAACTCTATGGCGACTTGGACAGCTATGTTGAATTCCCAACCGACCAAGATACTACCCAGACTGGATTCAATACTACCCAGGTAACTATCCAGACCGTTCAGGATTCTACCCAGGAAGGATCTTATACTACCCAGAGTACTACCCAGAGAACTACCCAGACTGGTCAGGATTCTACCCAGGAAGGATCTTATACTACCCAGAGAACTACCCAGACAGAGACTCAGTCCTCCCCAACAATTCAAGATCAAATTCTCCAGGAACTTAAAAAGAATCCCCGCCTTAGTCGTAAAGACCTTGCCAAAATAATAACTTCAGTCACAGAGGATGGAATCAAGTACCATCTGAAAAAACTTAGGGAAAAAGGATTGTTACGACGTGTGGGTGCAGATTTTGGTGGACATTGGGAAGTAATGCATAGCTGAACCATCAGAGAGCTCTGTGAGCACCCGTACCACTTTCAATACTTACTTTAATAATAAAAAGCTTATAAGACAGCTTATAACAAAAGGCAGGACTCTCGTCCTGCCTTTAGTGATTCGTGCAGGATTCAAAAATTTTGATTGTAACTCCTCTTATTACCAATGAGTTAGAGAGCGGTTTGTTTTGGGTGGTAACAGAATAGTAACGTGCAACGGAGAGTTTAATGCACTGAAATCCAAAGTTGTACGTTTTCGGAGTCCAAACCTGTTAAATGACTACGGTATCTATGCAAAGTTGAATGAAATTTTCTACTGATTCTTGGTGTTATCTATTGCATATTTGTTTGTTTTTTTTGGTTAATTATAGATAGTTGATTGTATGTTTGAGGTCGAAAATCGCGTTCTCCAAAAGACCCACGGTGTTTTCTATCTCTCTTAGACGATTTTGTGAATACCATATTACGCCATCTATCATTCTAATATCTGATTGCTGCTCCCTATCTACGGGAGTATTTGTGAGAAGTCGTTTCACTTTCCCTCCTTGCCTTTCTATCTCTGAAATCTGATTATCCAGTCCGCTGTAGTATTTATTGTGACTCTTTAATGAAGATAGGGCCGAGTCCATTTTTGTCTGGTACTTATGAACTGAATTAACGACAACTATATATGGATGTTGGGTTTGATCCAAAAGAGAAGCAATCTTCTTCAAGAAATCTTCGGAAAGTGTTAATCTCTCAATCACCAGCTGCTTCCCTCCTTGGATATTCTGAACATCCTTCTCCAAAACCTGAGCTACGTAATATGCTAACCATATTGTTACGGCCAGCGTAATAATATCTACAAGAGAAACTTCTTTAGAAAGTTCAAAGTAACTCCAATCTGTTATCCGTCCCAAAGTAAAGGCAATAATCAAGATTGCCACACCCCATAATATATTATTACGTATACTCCTTTTCATAAGCCTCTTTGAGATATTCTAAAATCTCTTCTTTATAATGGGGCGATTCGTTGGAAACAAGAACAAGACTATTCAAAATAGAATGGTAATCCATTCTATTCTCTCTTATTAATCCTCCAAAAGACTCCTCCAAAAATGAAGTTCCCAAACCAAAAGTGCCATCGAGAATTACAGTTAAACTCTGCTTAGAGTTTAAAGCCTCGGTCATTTTGGGGAAAAGAAATTTCTTTCTGAACTCTTGCCCAGAATATTCTCCTTCTTCCGGATAGCGAGCTCCGGGAGTTTTGCTAAAGTCAAGTGCCAAATTAATTACATAATCCTTCATACTTCGCTCTATTTGTTTAATTCATGTGCTCATTTTCGGAGGACACTTCCCAATATACAAAAGTTCCAGCAAAATCATTGTCTAAATCGACATAATTATTCTTTGAAACATCCGCTAACGCTTTATTAGATATAACAAAAAGATGATTAAGCTTGTTTTCCTTAAATGCTGTCATTATTCCAGGAAGACCTTTCCCTCGGTAATAATGGCCGGTTGAGGAGTGAAGTTCTCCTTCGAGAAGCTTTTTTAAAATCGTTGACTGTTTTTGAGGGTTAATAAATCCCTTAAGTTTCTCCCATACCTTATAGAATTTACTTGAATTATCCTCCTGCATACTCTTGATTATCCCCACTCCATAATCAATAAACGCAAAACAGGCCTTATTCTTATCCTCATTGTAACTTACACTGGTCCACCAATAATGTGCTCCGGTCTTTCCGATATAGGAATGATTATTCGTGTTCTGCATGAGCTCGATAAAGACCCTTTGAACGTCAGGACATCTTTGAGGGCGGGAAAGGTCGTTGACAGGAGCTGCCAACCCTTGAAGAATCGGACCTACCGCGC
>CAZXGU010000015.1:0-28753 GCA_964640375.1 uncultured Sangeribacter sp.
GGTTGAAGCAGCCTCCGCAGGCGTTACGCTGAACAGTGACGATGCCCAAACCATTGCGTGCATTCTTGCGGATACGCTTGAAAGCTGCAAGGGTGTAATCGTCGATAAGGGGTTCGAGAGCCTTGGCCTGTTCGCGGATTGCTTCCTCCTCCTGACGAGTCTCATTCACGATCTCATCGAGCTCTTTCTTCTTCTGTTCAAGGATATGCTCATTATCAGAAAGCTCTTCCTTGTCGTGTTCGATCTCCTGAAGCTTAGCCTCCTGTTTAGCCTTAGCCTCACGGATATGCTTTTCGGCAAGCTCGATTTCAAGAGTTTCAAATTCTTTCTCCTTTTCGAGGAAAGCGAATTCACGGTTATTGCGCACGTTGTTGATCTGCTCCTCGTATTTAGCAATCTTCTGACGGCGGTCTTCAATCTCACCGGTCTTGACATTCACGAGCGCCTTGAGATCTTCAATCTCATCTTTATGTTTCTGAATACGGGTTTGGTAACGCACAATCTCATCTTCGCGGTCCTTCACCTCATTGGGGAGCTCGCCACGAAGAATCTTGATATGGTCGATTTTAGAGAGTAAAGTCTGGAGTTCGTAGAGAGCTTTGAGGCGCTCTTCTACGCTGCGTTCTTTCTCTTGCTTTTTTTCTGCCATAATTTATATAAGTAGTTGTAATAATTTCAAATCATTTTTGGAAAACTAAAGGACTGCAATGGGGGAAGACTCCGATTCGGAGAAATATACCACTGAGTCGGGGAAAGAGTCGCGGATAATCCTTGAGAAGATTTTCTGCGAGCAGAGTTCGCTTTCGTAATGTCCAATGTCGGCAATAAGGATATCATCGCCAAAAGATGCGAAATCATGATATTTCACATCTCCCGTCACGATAGCATCGGCCCCTTCTGCGATAGCTTTGCGAATCAGATATGCACCCGACCCTCCGCACACGGCCAGACGCTTGATAACAAGCACCGGGCTATGAGCGGAATATCGGAGAGCCTTAACGTTGAATTTTTCTTTCAAGCGGCGCAAAAACTCCAGCTTTGGGGTAGGATTGAGATTGCCGATGACCCCGATTCCAACATATTGATCGTCGGGCTTGGGATCGAGCACAGTCATGTCAGTCATCTTGAGGATATGTCCTATTTCATAGCTTACTCCTTCGCGGGCTGCATCGAGATTTGTATGAGCTGCATAAATTGCAATATTACGACGAATAGCCTCAATCACGATGCGTTGGGTGGCGTCGTTTCCTGTAACGCTTTTTAGTCCTCTGAATATAAGAGGGTGATGGGAGATTATGAGATTGCAGCTTCGTTGGATAGCCTCGTGCAAGATATCTTCAGTGACATCAAGGCAAAGGAGAACAGCTGAAACCTCCATTTCGGGATCACCCACCTGCAGACCGGCATTATCATAGTCTTCCTGCAGGCCCTTGGGCGCAAAATTTTCAATTACTTTAGCAATATCCCTGACTTTAGTCATTCTATATTGTTTAGAATTATTTCTTTTCAATTGGACGCACATCAAGATAAAGCTCATCGAGCTGATCCTGAGCGATAGGGGAAGGCGACTCATTCATGGTGTCGCGGCCCGAATTGTTCTTGGGGAACGCAATCACGTCGCGAATGGTTTCGAGACCGGCCAAGATCGAAACAAAACGGTCGAAACCGAGTGCCAAACCGCCATGAGGGGGCGCACCATATTTAAAGGCATTCATCAAGAAACCAAACTGTTCGTGAGCACGTTCGGGAGTGAATCCGAGCAGCTTGAACATCTTATCCTGAAGTTCGGAATCGTGAATACGAATAGATCCTCCACCCAATTCAGTTCCGTTGACAACGATATCGTATGCAGTGGCACGAACCTTGCCCGGGTCAGTGTCGAGCATAGGAATATCATCAGGATTGGGAGCGGTGAAGGGGTGGTGCATGGCATAGAAACGTTGAGTTTCATCATCCCATTCGAAGAGAGGGAAGTCGATCACCCAGAGAGGAGCGAAGGTGTTTTTGTCGCGAAGGCCAAGCTTGTTTCCGAGTTCAAGACGGAGTTCACAGAGTTGTTTGCGCACCTTCATAGCATCGCCAGTCATAACGAGAAGGAGGTCGCCGGGTTTTGCACCTGCTTTCTCGCCCCATTTTGCGAGTTGTTCGAGAGAATAGAACTTGCCCACGCTGCTCTTGATGGAGCCATCAGGCTCAAATTTCACCCAAATAAGTCCTTTTGCGCCGACCTGGGGACGTTTTACAAATTCGGTGAGTTCGTCGATCTGCTTGCGGCTCCAAGAAGCACAACCTTCGGCCACTATACCGACAACGAGTTCTGCATTATCAGCCACACTAAATCCTGCTCCCTTTGCCACGTCGTTGAGCTCTACAAATTCCATTCCGAAACGGATATCGGGTTTGTCGGAGCCATATAGACGCATGGCCTCGTCCCAAGTGATTCGAGGGAAGGGTTCAGTGAAATCGATATTCTTTACATATTTGAAAATATGCTTCACGAGACCTTCGAAAGTGGAGATAACGTCTTCCTGCTCCACGAAGCTCATTTCGCAGTCGATCTGAGTAAATTCCGGCTGACGGTCGGCACGAAGGTCCTCATCGCGGAAGCACTTTGCAATCTGGAAATAACGGTCGTAACCGCTCACCATGAGGAGCTGTTTGAAGAGCTGTGGACTCTGAGGCAGAGCGTAAAATTCTCCGGGGTTCATTCGAGAAGGCACCACAAAGTCGCGTGCACCTTCGGGAGTGGATTTCACCAAGATAGGGGTTTCAATTTCAAGGAAGCCTTCAGAGTCGAGGTAACGACGAATTTCGAAAGCCATCTTGTGACGGAGTTCAAGGTTCTTGCGTACGCATGGGCGACGGAGGTCAAGATAACGGAATTTCATGCGGAGGTCGTCGCCGCCGTCGGTGTTATCTTCAATGGTGAAAGGAGGGATTTCGCTTGTGTTAAGCACCTCGATAGAATCGGCATCAAGCTCTATATCGCCGGTAGGGATATTAGGATTTTTTGAGCTTCTTTCAGCCACTGTGCCTGAAATTCTCACCACATATTCGCGTCCGAGGCTATTGGCCTTCTCAGTGAGTTCACGGTCTTTTTCATTGTTGAAAACGGCCTGAGTGATTCCATAACGGTCGCGGATATCGACAAATGTCATACCACCCATTTTGCGGGTTCTCTGAACCCAGCCGGCGAGGGTGGCCTTCTGGCCGGCGTCGGAAATGCGCAATTCGCCGCAAGTTTTGTCTCTATACATTTCTATGTTAGATAATTACCTTGATAAATGTAGCAAAAGCCGCAGGCATAAGGCCATAATTATGGCCTTGTGTCTGTGGATTAACATGCAAATATAATAAATTTTAGGTTTGTTGTCAAGAGAAACACCGATTTTCGGGGTTTATCATTGAAAAATTATTCTTCTGGCATTTCGGCGTAATGGAGCACAGTAGGGCTCTGCACATCGACGCCATATTCGTTGGCGAACCGCAGGATAGCTCTTGCGAGCTTAGGCTTGAGTTCGTCGGGGCAATAACGGAAATAAGCCTCGGCTGCTCTGACGTGGGCGGCATCTGGCATTGGATATTCACGTCGTTCGGGAAGACCGTAAACGCTATCGGGAAGTTCCCTTCTTTCTTCGGTATCTAAAATGTCGGACATAATCGTGTGTTTTTATAAGATTTAAATTAATTTCTTTTACTGTTTAAACAAAACAGGGTCGTAATTGATTTTACTAAAAAGAAAATTAACTTATTTTAAACTGGCTATAAACTTATTTTAAACTGGCTATAAACTTATTTGACGATATGTGGACATTTGAGACAATCATAGAGAAAGGGGGCCGACGGCTTGAGATTTCGGGGTTGCCCGGAAGGGAGTCGGTTGTGGATTGCGGACCCGATAAGGGGATGGCAATGAGCCACCTCATCGCCAAATATGATGGGGAGTTGGTTGGCGCACGGACCTTTTCACGGTTTGGCAATTTCTTTCCTTTGCTGGTGATTCAGGAGGATAGAAAAATAGAGTTGCGGTTTGTGGATCAGGAGGGCACGGATGCTTTCCTTGCCGGGATAGAGATTTTGCCGGATTCCACATTTTGTATTCAGGATGCCATTGGCATGGAGAAAGGGGATGAGCCGGTGATATATGATGCCATTCCTGACATACCAGTCAATGTGGTTCGTTCGCCGCATTTCACCACAAATATTCTTTGTGTTGACCGCGAGTTAATGCGTGATTACATTGAGAAAGATACATTTGTAGTGATCATTGCCTTGGAGGGAGATGCTTGGTTAACATCGCGCAATAACCGTATGCTTTTAAAAGCAGGTCACACCGCTCTAATTTCAGCCCTCTCCACGGGTCTAAACATAGAGCCCGTAGGTGAGTTCACAGCATTGGAAGCATATATGTAATTACTTCTTTTCCGCATTTTCGAAGGCTTTACGATAAACTTCGATTGCGAAATCGAGGATGGCGTCTTTCCCTTTAGCTAATTCTTCTTCCGAGCAATGCACTTCAAATCCGGGAGAGGGGTCGATTCCAAATTCTGTGGGTCGGTCTTCACTGTCGGTGATGGGACAGGCAGAGAATCGTATTCCCCAGCCGTTGGGAAGTTCGGAAGAGAAGGGGAGCCCTCCGCCTCCGCCTGTGCGAGCACCACAGATTTTTACATTTGGAAGCGATTTCATTACAGCCACAAAATTATTTGCAGCCGAATAGCATGAACGATTTGTGAGCACGATTATAGGTCCAAGATATCGGATATGGTCGTCGCTTGCCGGTTCATATCTAATTTCATACGGGTCGGAGAAAGCATCGGGGTTAGGACCAGTCTTATGGCGGAGGTAGCCTCCGCAAATCTCTTTATCGATAAATCTTCCGACAAGGGTATTGATATTTGTGAGTAAACCTCCGCCGTTGTTACGGATATCAATAATCATTCCCTTGGCTTTTTCAACGCCGTAAAGCACAGCAAAGATATAATCCAATGTTGTTTCGCTTATGGTGTTAGAGAAAGAGGGACAATAGATGTAGCCGATAGAGTCGGGAAGCATCTTATAGCTTATCCCCGACACCTGCATATAATCGAAATCGAGATAATATTGCTGGAGAGTGCGCAAATTAAAATCCTGAGGATAATCGCTCCACCACTTTCGGTAATAGCTCGTAGAGAACCGCGAAGAGAGATTCACGTGGCCATCCTGGAGTTCGTCGAGGAGATCGGACATAATCTTAAAAAGCTCAAGTTGAGCAGTTTCCGGAGTAACCTTAGCACGATGCTTTGCGCATATAGCCTTCCAATCAATATTTTTCTCCTTGAAATAACAATAACGGTTCCCCACGATATCAGCGAGGGCATCAAAATTTCCAATCGGGTCATCCTTATAGTCAGGAGTGTCGTGGCAGGAGGAAAGGCCGAAAGAGAAAAACAGGATGAGAAGAGATATTATGGGGAAAAACTTTGACATATTCTAATAATCTGCGTAAATAGCTTTAACTTTTTTCTTTAAACCTAATCCTTGGGGAATCACACCGATAACAAAGGAATTGACGGCGGTGCGCGTCACAAGGTGATTGGCATAGAAGGAACGATAATCGTAGCGATAGCCGATTTCCATTGCCGTGCGACCAAAGTCGAGCTTAACCATAAGGAGATTGCCGATACAAAAATTGTTACCCCACCAACCGCAGTGAGCTAACCCTTGACGGTTTCCAAGATATATTTCATAATATGTTTCTCCATATTCGGGAGAGAAGAAGGCTCCGAGAGTAGGAATCGTGATTCGGTCGCTCACTAAGACAGGCAATTTGCCAATTTGGAAATGGTAAGAAAGCGAAGCATCAATATCTATTCCTACAGAGGCAAGCACCGTTACGGGATTATTGCCGTTTCGCGTGAGATAGAGCGCCCCTCCATTAATATCGAAAAGACCTCCGGCAGTGAACTGGAGATTATATGGTAGCCTTTGACGATAGGCCATTCCCCAGTTAAACTTCATGTCGAACCCCAACATTCTTGCCGAATGAGCAGGATTGAGCATATTGCGGTAATTCATGCCTCCGGCGAAAGTCATAACAATATGTTCGGGATTCTTTTGAAAAGCTTTCGACCATTCCCCCGATGCGCCCCAGAGGGTTCCGGAGTAACGCAGAGGGGAGAGATAGGTGGAGCGGGCATTTGTGGCGCCGACTTCCAGACGATATTCAGAAGTGACCGGGCGAGGAAGCGAGGATATGGAATCCTGTGCCACCACTGCGCCAGCGCTTAAGAGCAAGAGGAGGAACGATAGAATATATTTAATTTTAATCATCGAAATCAAAAAGAGTTGGCTCGGAGTTATCAGAGGAATTATCAAAATTATCGGAGAGCTCGAGGTTATCGGGTATATCAGAATTATCAGATAAATTGGAACTATCAGAATTTTCTGACTCCTCCGAGGATACAGATTCCTGGGGAGTTTCCGGCACCTTGGTTGGCTCTATTTCCTCCACGGTTCCGATAGTGTAATTAGAAAGGCGTTTCCCCTTAGCTTTAAAACTCTTCACTCCAATAAATTCGTCGGCTTCTATTTCCAAAGCCGGACGAACGGCATCGGCACCTCCAAACTCCACTTTCAGACGCGGATAGGGAGTGTCGGTGAGCATAATCACGGATGATTGCTCGTCAGAACCTACGAAACGTTGAGGCTTTGGAGAGGGTTCGAAAGCGAAACGCTTCAGGTAAGGATAACCAAGGGAGGCATCGTTGAGAACGAGAGTCCAAATCTTATGCGGGTCGAATTTCTCGATTCGAAGGATATTATCCTCATAATGGTTGGTGTCAGAGAAAGAGGAAGTGAAGAATTCACCATTCTTTGTGATTACCAGCACTTGATCCTCTCCGTGGAAGATTCCGAGGCTTTCACCGCGTCCGTCATAATTAAGACGGAGCACATCGCGGTCGAACCACACTTCGCGACCACCCAATGTGCTTGCACCGCGCTTCTCAAGAGTTATGCCCTTGCTTTCTATCTTATATTTAGTCACAAGATTTCCGAGCGATTCTTTCCCTTTGACCGCAAGGTCGGAGAAGTTGATTGAAAGGCGGCGGTTGCGTGGACGACGTCCCGATTCATCGGGTTCATCCTTTAGAAGAACTCTTACGGTTTCGGCCTCACCATTGGGATTGCAAGTGAGCCAAAGAATCTTTGACCCCGGCAACCCCTTGGTTATGTCATACTCTTTTTCGCGAGTCAACCCGGTGATATAGAAGCGTTTCATATAAGAGCTCCCTCCCTTACCGTTGAGATAGATCACATTATAAATTGTGCGCTTGTCGCCTTTCTTGAAGACTCCGATATGGATAATGTTTTTATCCACAAAGAGTTTATCCTGCACTCTTACAATCTTATACTTGCCATTTTTATAAATAACCAAGATATCGTCGATATCTGAACAAGTAAAGAGGAATTTCTTATCCTTAAGTCCGGTTCCGATAAAGCCGCCCTCTTCATCATGATAGAAACGTTTGTTGGCTTCCGCCACTTTAGCAGCTTCGATTGAATCGAATCCACGGATAACAGTGCGCCGTGGGAAACGGGCGCCATACTTCTCTTTGAGGTGAAGATACCATTTTTCCGTAAACTCCACAATGTGTTCGAGATCATATTCAATCCGGGCAATCTCTTCATCGAGACGAGCGATTCTTTGGTCGGCTTTTTCAGAATTGAATTTCAGGATACGGCCCATTTTGATTTCCCAAAGCTTTATCAGATCCTCATCAGTGAGAGGACGGAAGAAAGAGGGTTTGTATGGTTCGAAGAGAATGTCGAGACGCGCAATAGCCGTTTCCATATCGGGTGCGCCCTCAATCTCCTTATCCTTATACATCCTCTCCTCAATAAAAATCTTTTCAAGAGAGAGGAAGAGTTGCTGTTCGCGCGTTTCGCCGAGTTTGATGTCGAGTTCCTGGCGCAGCATCTCCTGAGTATGGTCAACAGAATAGCGCAGCAAGTCGCTCACAGTAAGGAATTCCGGCTTGCGGTCGCGAATTACGCAGCAATTTGGCGAGATGCTTATTTCGCAATCTGTGAAGGCGTATAGGGCATCAATTGCTTTATCACTTGAAGTTTGAGGCGCAAGGTTAACAAGGATTTCGGCAGTTGCCGATGTGTTATCCTCCACACTCTTAATCTTAATCTTTCCTTTCTCCACAGCAGAGAGGATGGAAGTGATAAGAGTGGTGGTGGTTTTGCCGTATGGGAGTTCGGTGATAGTCAAAGTTTTATTATCAATTTTCTCTATCTTTGCGCCCACCTTTACCGAGCCTCCACGTCCGCCGTCGTTATATTTCGACACGTCGAGCAGTCCGCCGGTCTGGAAGTCGGGGAGGAGTTTAAAAGGACGGTTATGGAGATAATCGATAGCTGCATCAATAATCTCATTGAAATTATGAGGCAGAATCTTAGAAGAGAGACCGACGGCGATACCCTCCACACCCTGTGCCAAGAGGAGAGGGAATTTCATGGGGAGAACCACCGGCTCATCCTTTCGACCATCGTAGGAGGGGGTCCACTCTGTGATTTTGGGAGAGAAAGCAGTCTCAATGGCAAATTCGGAAAGGCGAGCCTCAATGTAACGAGGAGCTGCCGCCTCATCGCCCGTAATGATGTTACCCCAGTTACCCTGCGTATCTATAAGAAGATCTTTCTGACCGAGCTGCACAAGGGCATCTCCGATAGAAGCGTCGCCGTGAGGGTGGTATTGCATCGTATTACCCACGATATTGGCCACTTTATTGAAACGGCCATCATCGATGGTTCGCATAGAATGGAGGATTCTTCGTTGCACGGGTTTAAGACCATCCACAATGTTTGGAACGGCACGTTCGAGAATCACATAACTTGCATATTCGAGATACCATGAACGGAACATGCCCGAGAGGACAGTTTTTCTATCTGTGGGGGATATGTTAGGGTCGCTTTGTTCGGAAATTTTATGGTCGATGTCAGACATGGATCAGCTGTTCTAAGATTTTATCCCCAAAATTAACAAAAAAATCGCTAATTTGTGCTAATTATGAGAGCAAAAAGCAAAATCCGACAGAAAAAATAACTTTCGCCCTTATCTCAAAGTGCCCTTTGTCCGAAGCTTAAGAATATTGTAATAGAGTGAAAGTTCATAGGGGTGAATGCGAGGTGGAAGGTTCTCGCGCACTTCCTGAATGGTGGGGGTCTGAGCGAAAGCCTCCTCCAAGATTTTATAGTGGTCATCCTCGAAGAGAGGAAGGGGATCAAGTTCTCCGGAATAAACAAATTCAGCCAAATGGGAAGCTATTGTGGTTGGTGCCAAATTGCGTTGTGCTGCAATTTCAGGAATGGATAGCCCTGCTCCGAGCATTTCGAAACTTTTGCGTTTGGAATAACCCACCGGTAGCTTTTCTTTCTTCTCTTTTGGAGCTTTTTCTTTTCTTTCCTTTGTTCTGAGAGCCTTCTCAACCTTTCTTTTCACCTCTTTTTCCGCAGAAGCCTCAATCACTGCGTGTGCTTTTGCTTTCATGTAGGATTGAGTGGAGAAAAGGGTGTCGGCCAAAGCGCGAATAGTATAATATTTCACCTTCAATTTAAATATTGAGGCATCGTAGGCATTCGTGAGTCGCTTTACATAAGTGGAGTTTTCAAGTTTGACATTAATGCTATCAGCCACTTCGATCACCTCCTCAAGGAGAGGCAAGAAATATTGACATCCGTTTCTCACTTTCTCCAAAAATTCAGGATGCTTCTCCAACAGTTCGGGAGTGACCGGGACAGAGGCATAAAGCACGATGAATTTAGCCCCCACTTGGTCAATCTTTCGGGCTAATACATTAGCTGCATGTTGGAATGGAGCGTAATAATCTGGAAAGAGAGGAACCACATATTCGGACACTGCACGATGATAGTCGTCAAAAGCCACTTTAGTGCTGCGGAAGTCGAAAAGGTCGGCGAGGTTATTTCGGGTATATTCGGCGCGCATCCGGTTTAGAGTTTCCGCATCGGGACGCTGTTCGGCTGAAGCATTGATGAAAGAATTGACCTTATGGTCGGTGATGACGGCCGAGACAGGGATTGGTTGCCCCAACACTAAACCCTCGAGAGAGCGGCAGCGGCTAAGAGCCACGTATGTTTGTCCGGGAGCAAAGGACGAGCTCGCATCAATAATTGCGCGGTCGAAAGTGAGCCCCTGGCTTTTATGAATAGTAATCGACCAAGCGAGCCTTAGAGGGAGCTGGAAGAAAGAACCATCGGTTACGGGCACAATCTCCTTGGTTTGTTCATTAATTACGTATTTTGTATTCTCCCACTCCACAAAACCCACCTCAATGGGAGGGCGCCCGTACTCGGGACGGACCACCACTGCATCCTCCTTTAGCGCTTCGATTCTGCCGATTAATCCATTATAATAAAGTCGATCGGCACCGGAGTCATTTTTTATAAACATCACCTGTGCCCCGATTTTAAGATGCAGAAGGAAGTCGGCAGGAAAGGATGATTCCGGAAAATTGCCTTTCACCACTGCTTGATATGTTAATCCGGCAGAAGGAATTTCATGGAGTTTATGGTAGTTTATTTCATCTGCCATACGGTTATGGGTGGTGAGGCGGATGAAATTATCCTCATCGGTAGGAGAAAACCCGGGAATATAGCGACTGTTGAGCCGTTTAAGGATATCCAAAGAGAGGTTGCCATCGCGAACAGCATTAAGAATTGAAATAAAGTCGGGGTCGCTTTGTCGATAAACTGTTGTGAGTTCGATAGTGACAAATCCACTTTGCTTTAATGCTTGGCTTTCGAAGAAATATTCAGAAGGATAGTAGGGGGCGAGCAGTTCCCGTTCATCCTCTCTCAATACGGGAGCCAATTGCCGGAGGTCGCCGATAAGGAGCAATTGCACACCGCCAAAAGGAAGCAAAGGATTCCTATAACGCCGAAGCACAGAATCGATAGCATCGAGCGTGTCGGGGCGAACCATTGAAATCTCATCAATGACCAGGAGATCGAGCGAGGCAATAATGCGTCGTTTTTCCTTGCTGAAACTAAATCTACGAGAATCTTTTTCCATAAAGCCTCTCCCGGGGATGAAAGGGGAGAAAGGGAGTTGAAAGAAGGAATGGATAGTTACCCCCTCAGCATTTATTGCAGCCACACCGGTAGGAGCTAAGACGATCATACGCTTAGAAGATGTTTTGCGTAGGCGACGTAGGAAAGTGGTTTTTCCTGTTCCGGCCTTTCCGGTCAAAAAAAGATTGACTCCGGTTTCCTCAATTATGCGATGGGCAAGATTCAGATCACGGTTAAGTTCGTAAGCGCTTTCAGGCTCCTCTGCAAAAGAGGAGTCGATATAATCATAGTCTTGGTCGGTGGGTAGATAATATTTTTCCATTCCGGTGAAATTTATGGACGTGAAGTTAATAAAAATTTATCAAATTAATGAAGATATGAGCCAAACAGATGAAAAATTCGTTATCCTCTTCTAACTTTTATGGAGGAAGAGGTGTTATAACACAAACATTAATAAGATGAAGCCTTTGTCTTCATCGAAAGAAAATAAATAATATGAAGAAAATGATTTATTTTGCGGCAGCCGCTATGTCGGTGCTCTCCTTAGCCGCATGTTCTGGAAATAAATGTGGAGATGGTAAATGCGCAGACCGCCCGGATGAGATTTATTCAGGTGTTCTTCCGGCTGCGGATGCAGATGGAATAAGCTATACTCTTAAGCTTGATTATGATGACGATAAAGGGAACCAGGCCGGTGATTACGATCTTAATGAGACTGTTCTGACAGCCGATAGCACCGGTTTCCAGCATAAAGCCACCTATCTATCAGAAGGTGATTTCACTGTGATGGAGAAAGATGGAAAGAAATATATCAAGCTTGTTAAAGATGCCAAGGAGTCGAATGCAAGTGCAGCTAATTCTCTTACATTCCTTGTTTCATCTGATTCTACTCTTACGATGGTAAATGAGCAGACTCTCGAAGCAGCTCCAGATTCAGTAGGTATGAACTATACGCTCAAACTCACAAAATAAAAAAACCAACATTACTCTGAAAAAGGGTCGGCCTCTGTCGAGGTCGATCTTTTTTTGTGCGCTATGTTGAGCTTATTTTTCACCCTGAGGTGTAAATAATTTATGTCCTAAACTGTAAACCGAAAATAAGTTTTTGGTGTTAAGATTACATGGCGGAAGTTGTTTGACTTCGGCCTCACTATAAGCTATACCTCTATGAAGAGACACCAAATTGCGAAGAAAACACTTCTGCTCATAGGCCTTGGTGTGATGGGAATCACCCCCCGGCTATGGGCAGACGAGACTGTGAAAAACTCTGAGTCAGCCCTGCGCAGTCCGTTGCCGGAACGATGGTTGTACGTTCCTGATCATCTCCAAACTTCACCATCGGAGGATAGATGGTGGAAGGAGTTTGGCGACACCACTTTGAACATGCTCATTTCGAAAGCCGAAGCCAACAACTATAATGTGGCTTCTGCCTTGAAGCGTATCCAGCTTGCCGACAAGGAGATGGAAATAACTCGCTCAGGTTATTATCCCAATGTAGGAGTATCGGCAGGATGGACAGGCGCTCAGCAATCGGGAGCAACCGGAAAGAATGTCGGGCCATCAGTTCGGTCACGTTATTTCTCGGCCGGAGTGAATATGTCGTGGGAAATCGATGTGTTTGGGAAAATAAAGCGTCAGTTGAAAGCCGATAAAGCAGCCATAGATGTGAGCCGAGCTGATTATGATGCGGTGATGGTTTCTCTATGTGCCAATGTGGCCACCACATATCTTCAACTCCGCACCTATCAGATGCAATATGAGGTGGCGGTGGAGCATATCAAATCGCAGGAGAAAGTATTGAAGATTGCGGAAGCACGCCAGGAAGCAGGAATAGGGAATATGTTGGAAGTGACTCAAGCGCGCATAGTGCTTTACTCCACCCAATCCTCCGTGCCCGGGTTAGAATCGAGTATACGTTCCACGGCCAACGCGTTGGCCGTTCTGACCGGAGTTTATCCGGCAGAATTGGTGCCGAAACTGTTGGTGCCAGGAGTCCTTCCCAAAGATGTGGGCATGCCGGCTGTGGGCGTGCCGGCTGATTTATTGCGCCGACGCCCCGATATTGTGGAGGCAGAAGCGCAATTGGCGCAATACGCAGCGATGATAGGAGTGGCAAAGAATGATTTCCTCCCTGTTCTTTCTCTCGATGGATCCATAGGCACTTCAGCGCGCAAATTAGGTAATATGTTTGGAGCCCACAGTCTCGACTATTCAATCGCCCCGACCCTTTCATGGACTGTTTTCGACGGATTGGCAAGAAATTATAAAACAGCCGAAGCCAAGATACAATTTGAGGCGGCCGCCGATAATTACAATCTCACGGTGCTCAATGCAATAGAGGAGGTGGAGAATGCGATAAGCCGTTATAATTCCTACTTGCAGGAGATCGATTGTCTGAATAAATTAATCGAGCAGAGCAAGAAATCACTGGAACTTTCCTTGGATTTGTATAAGCAGGGCCTCACAGCCTTTAGCAACGTTGTGGATGCCCAGCAATCCTATCTGGAGAATCAGAATTCATTGGTGGCAGCCAGAGGAGATGCTTTGGCACAATTGGTTAATCTATATCAGGCATTAGGAGGAGGATTTTAAATTTGATATTATGAAAAAAGGATACATATTGATTTTAACGGCATCCATGATAGTTTTTAGCGGATGCAATAAAGGAAAAGATAAAAAAACGGGTGAAAGTGAGGTTCCCAATATCGATGTTGCAGAGGCTTTTACAGACTCCATAACATTATATAAGACTTATCCGGGCACAGTTACGGCAGGCACATCGGCTGATGTTGTGGCTGAGGTTAGCGGGAGGATTCTATCGACCCATTACAATTCTGGCGACTATGTCAGAAAGGGTCAGCCCCTCTTCACGATAGAATCCACCACATATCGGGATGCTGCTACAAAAGCGGAATCGGCCTTATCCACGGCCAAGAGCCAATATGAATATTATACACGGCAGCACGCTGCCATGCAAAAGGCCCTTGAGGCAGATGCTGTTTCACAGATGGAAGTGTTGCAAGCTAAAAGCAATATGGAGCAGGCGGCTTCCTCCATCAGAGAGGCAGAGGCGGCCCTCTCCACGGCACGTCAGAATCTTTCACGATGCACCATCGTTGCGCCAATATCAGGCTATATAAGCAGTGGCGCCCCCGATCCGGGGAACTATGTAAATGGACAAGGAGCCCCCGTTAAGCTTTGCACCATTTATGATAACGCTACAATGACAGCCAAATTCTATCTGAGCGACACTCAGTATGAAGACCTCCTTGGAAGAAACGGTGGGATTAGTTCGGCGATATATAGAAATGTCCCTTTGCAGTTTAAAGAGCAAATCGGTCATGACTATACCACGGATCTGAATTATGTGGCGCCTACGGTGAATGAATCCACAGGAACATTGTTGCTTCAAGGGAAATTAGTCAATAAGAATAATGAGCTCAAGGACGGGATGTATGTCACAGTGTCTTTACCCTACGGAACTGAGCCCCATGCGATACTCGTAAAAGATGCCTCGATAGGGAGCGACCAGCTTGGAAAATATCTTTATGTGGTGAATGATTCCAATAAGGTTATCTATACTCCTGTGCAAGTGGGGTCTGTTTATCAGGATTCACTTCGAGTAATTACTTCGGGAATCAAGCCCGGACAAAAATATGTCACCAAGGCGCTGATGACAGTGCAGCGAGGAGAGAAAATAAATCCGGTATTAACTAAATAAGCCAAAGCCCATGTTTTCAAAATTCTTTATAGACCGTCCGATTTTCGCGACGGTGCTTGCCCTCATCATGGTCTTTGCCGGATTGTTGGCAGTGACCACCCTTCCGATTGCTCAGTATCCTGACATCACTCCTCCGACTGTAATGGTGAACGCTTCTTATCCGGGAGCGAATGCAGAGACTGTGGCGCGGACGGTAGCCGTTCCTATTGAGGAGCAGGTGAATGGAGTTGAAGGGATGATGTATATGAGTTCGAGTTGCGGCTCAGATGGCAGTTATAACCTAACCATCACATTCGAGAACGGCACTGATATTGATGAAGCAGCAGTGGAAGTTCAAAATAGAATCTCCCTTGCCGACGCCCAGTTGCCAACTGTTGTGACTCAGGAGGGGCTTCAGGTGAATAAGGAGTCGAGCAATAATGTTCTTTTCCTTTCATTGAAAGGAGATTCCACTCTTTATGATGCCCTATATCTGACCAATTATGCTCAGCTACACATCACCGAGCCCTTATCGCGTGTAAAAGGAGTGGGAGGAGTGCAGTCGTTCGGAGGAGGGGAATACAGTATGCGCGTATGGCTTGATCCCCAGGTCATGCAGGCTCGCGGACTGACTCCCGACGATGTCAGAGCTGCAATTCAATCACAAAACATGGAGGTTGGAGCCGGTTCGGTCGGAGATTCAGGAAATGGAGATGATGCTGACTTTACGTTCACTCTGACCAGTCAGGGACGCCTCTCTTCAGTTGAGGAATTTGAGAACATAGTGTTGCGTTCAGGAGAGGGATTCCTGCGACTCAAGGATGTTGCAAAAGTTGAATTAGGAAGCACCTCCTATTCCTCTGTTGCAAAAGTGAATGGTCGCGGAACGGCGCTTATCGGTGTTGAACAGCTTCCGGGGGCCAATGCGCTCGAAGTTGCCGACGGCGCACTAAAGGAGATGGATGCCCTTTCCCAATACTTCCCTGAGGGAGTGAGTTATGATGTGGTTCTTAATTCAACCGATTATGTAAGGGAATCTATCGACGATGTGGTTGTAACGTTTGTTGAAACCTCGCTTATAGTTATGGTTGTGATTCTTCTTTTCCTCCAAAACTGGAGAGCCGTTATCATACCAATGCTGACTATTCCGGTTTCACTTATAGCCACATTCGCTGTGATGAAATTGATGGGTTTCTCTCTCAATACACTTTCACTTTTCGGAATGGTTCTGGCAATCGCCATTGTGGTTGACGATGCTATAGTTGTTGTGGAAGACTGTTCGCGTCTGGTGGATAAGGGAGATATATCGCGTAAGGCAGCAGCTACGCAAGCCATGAAGGAGCTTACCGGCCCTGTGGTGGGAGAGGTTTTGGTGCTGTTATCGGTGTTTATCCCGACAGCATTTGTGAGCGGAATCACGGGGGAACTATATAAGCAATTTGCACTTACAATTGCTGTATCGACAGCTTTCTCCGGTTTCAACGCCCTTACGCTTACCCCCGCCTTGTGTGCTCTTTTCCTAACTCCACGCAAACCTGCAAAGAATTTTATTTATAAAGGGTTTAATAAGGTCTTTGATAAAACGCTCTCTCTTTATGAGAAGATAATCACCGGAATGCTCAAGCGTCCTTTGCTTTCAATCGTAATATTCCTTGCGATTTCGGGAGTTGCCATTTATGGGTTTGTGTCTTGGCCCACCAGTTACATCCCGTCGGAAGATATGGGCTATTTTATGACCTCTGTTCAACTTCCCACGGGGGCATCGCTCGACAGAACTGAGAAAGTGCTCGACCGGCTCTCGACTGAGATTCGTAAGAATCCCTACGTAAAGGATGTTATGATGATTGGCGGCATGTCGATGATGGGTGGTGGATCGTCGTCGAATGTTGGATCGCTCACCGTAATGCTCAAGCCATGGAAAGAGCGTGGAAAGAAAGGTTCGATAAATAAAGTGATGGCTTACGTTGATAGCATCTCGAATCAATTCCAGGAAGCCGTGATATTCTCGGCCAATCCTCCGGCCATTCCAGGGCTTGGATTGTCGTCGGGATTGGAGATGCAGCTTCTCGATATAAATAGTTTGGGGGCTCAGGAATTGCTTCAGGCAATAAACGCAGTAAAAGCAGAGGCAGCCAAAGATCCGAGGATTGCAAGCGTAACTTCGATGTATCAGGGAGTTGTGCCGCAGTATGAAGTGAATTTCGATCGTGACAGGATAAAGATGATGAATATCGCCATGGAGGATGTTTATTCTGTTCTGTCGTCTTACATGGGAGGAAGCTATGTTAACGATTTTGTGGATTTCGGACGCACCTACCAAGTAAAGCTTGAGGGAGAGGGAAGTTCGCGGCGTTCGCCCGATGATATCCTTGCTTTGAGTGTGAGCAATTCGGAAGGGAAAATGATTCCTTTCTCAGCCTTTGCCACAGTTGATCCCGTTTTGGGCGAACCCTCTGTTTCAAGATATAACATGTATGAGTCGGCCTCGATGACCGCCACTCCGGCCAAGGGGGTGAGTTCTTCGGAAGGAATAAAAGCTATGGAGGAGATTGTGGATAGAGCCGTTGGTCGCAACTATTCCTACGCCTGGACCGGCATTGCATATCAGGAAACTCAGGCCGGCACCACAATTAGCTTTGTGTTTATTTTCGCAATAATAATGACCATCCTTGTGCTTGCTGCTCAATATGAGAGTTGGACCGACCCTATAGCCGTTGTGTTGAGTATGCCGATAGCGATTTTGGGAACAGTGCTGGGATGTGTGGTAATGAGCCAGAGCATCAGTATCTACACTCAGATAGGTCTTATCCTTTTGTTGGGAATGTCGGCAAAGAATGCTATTCTGATTGTAGAATATGCCATGGACTTCCGCAAGGCAGGCTTACCGATTAAGAAGAGCGCCCATGATGCCGGCGTGATAAGGTTCCGGCCCATCATGATGACCGCACTTGCTTTCGTATTCGGAGTGATGCCTATGATGTTCTCCTCGGGGGCTGGAGCCAATAGCCGTATCGAACTCGGCACCGCCGTAGTGTTTGGTATGGCAATGAATGCACTCATCGGCACTCTCTTTGTGCCGACCTTCTGGGAACTCATGCAGAGAATTAATGAGAAATATCTAACAGGTCTCTTCAAAGACCCGAATGCCGGCAAAACGGGATCAGGTTCAGCATTAGAGGCCACTGCCGAGGCTGTGGCAAAAGGAGACGTCGATGCAGATTAGCAAGAAGAATGCAGATTAGCAAAAAGAATATGGATGATAAGGAAATTCTTTCAAGATCAGAAAGATTGTTGGGTGAAGCAGGTCTTGACAGGCTAAAGAATACAAGGATAATAGTGTTCGGAATAGGAGGTGTCGGCTCGTGGTGTGTGGAGGCGTTGGTGAGAAGTGGAGCGAGAAACATCACTATCGTTGATTCCGACCGAGTGTCGGTATCCAATATCAACCGTCAGCTTCCAGCCACGATAGAGACAGTGGGAGAGGTTAAGGTTGATGCAATGAAGCGTCATTTGCTGACAGTTGCCCCCGATGCCAAGATAGAGGCGATAAATAAAAATTTTACAGCAGAAAATGCTGCCGACTTTCATCTTGAGAGTTATGATTTCATTATAGATGCAATAGACTCTCTTAAAGACAAGGTGGCCTTGATTGACGCTTCGACCCGAACTAAATCTCGCTTTTTTTCCTCTATGGGAGCCGCTCTTAAAATGGATCCGACACGAATAAAGGTTGCCGAGTTTAGAAAGGCAATAGGGTGTCCTTTGGCACGCGCCTTGAGAAACAGATTTAAGAAGATGAGTTATTTCCCTGCTCGAAAATTTAAGGTTGTATATAGCGACGAGGTGCTTCCCAATCTTGGCCCGGAGCCCGGGGGAGCTAAGAGCGAACATGATAAACGAAAAGCGCAGATCAACGGTTCGTTGATGCATATCACTGCTATTTTCGGCCTCACATTGGCCGGGTTGGTGATAGAGGAAGTCGAAGGCAAATGTCGGGAATAATATAATTTTTACGATTAACATTTATTAACAAATAAATAAAAATTGAGAAGTTAATGGTAAAAAAATAGGTTTATGGGGGTAAGAAGGGGGTATTTATCGGAAATGGTTGATTGTAAGGAGGGAATTAATTAAATTTGCAGAGTAATCCCCGATACAGGATAGAATTAGAAAACATATTGTAGTGTGATTGATGGAAGAATCGGATTTCAACTTGACCGGGAGGTTAGGGGAACTCCGGTTCTTCTTTTGCCATGTTTTCTATAGGCTTGATTCATAATTATATTAATGATGAATCGTTAAATAAAGTAGAAAGATATTTAAAAAACGAGAAGTAATGAAAAATTTGAAGGAAACATGTAGTCGGACATTTTGTTTGATAGCCTTCACAATGGCAGCGAGTTTCATTGGACAAGCAAAGGAAAGGACAAATATGTTCGAGGAGGTTAAGGTTTCTGATTTAGCATTGAGTGTCGTTGCTAACAGCCCCAAAGAATGGAGCTACGAGGAATGTCTTGACAGGGCAATAGCCTCGAATACGGATATCCGTCAGACCCTTCTCTCCATTCTTGAAGCAGATGAAGATGTGGCATCGGCTAAAGATGCTTGGCTTCCTTCGGTTGACTTCTCCACCAACCATGGTTATACGAATTATCCTGTGCCTGCTTCTTCCACTAAAGGGAATATCTATAACAGCCATTATGGTGTGAATGCATCCTGGACCGTCTGGGAGGGGAATGCGCGTAAATATCGTCTTGAGTCAGCAAAGCTGCTTCGTAAGCAACAGCAATTAGCGGGAGAGGATATAGTGAAGGAACTTAAACTCGGTATTCTTCAAGCCTATCTTAATATCCTCTATTCCAGAGAAGCCGTGAATATCGCGGCTAAGACCCTTGAGGTGAGCAAATCTCAGACAGAGAGAATGCGCAAGCTTGTTGAGAGCGGCAGGGAGTCGAAAGTTGACCTTGCGCAGATAGAGAGTCAGATGGCACAAGACCAATATAATCTCACCCGGGCGCAAAGTGATTTGGCTACCAATAAGATGAATCTTAAAAAGTTGATGGTGCTCGGGTTGGATTATGATTTGAATGTGGTTCAGGTTAATTTCTCCGACAGCGAGGTCACAGCTCCTCTTCCAGCGATGAAAGAAACGTATTTGGCTGCGATAGGGTGGCTTCCGGGATTGAAGTCGAACGCTCTTTCATCAGAGATATATGCCAATGATGTAAAGATTGCCCAAGCGGGGTCAGCACCCAACATTTCTCTAAATGGAGGGGTCGGCACCGGTTACACCACAGGAGGACGCGACTGGGGTTATCAGATGGGTCATGGGGTCAACGAGAACATAGGGGTTACTTTGTCAGTGCCCATCTATGACGGCAACAAAACAAAGCGAGCTGTTGCGAAGGCAAGGTTGGCAGAGATGGAGGCGGATATTTCACGCTACCAATTGCTGAATGATTTGTCGCAGACCATAGAGAGCTTGTATATAGATGCACGAAATGCACAGGCCAAATATAAGAGCGGGATGGTTCAATTGGAAGCTATGGAGGAGACTTCCCGGCTTGTTGACCGCCAGTTTGAGTTGGGGCTTGTGAATCCTCTTGAGCTTCTGACAGCTCATAATAATCTTTTGAATGCACGCCTTGAACAATTGCAGAATAAATATATGGCCATTCTGGCAGCGAAGACCATAGGGTATTATGCCACTCAGCAGGTGAATCTTCCATAAGAGGAGGAGTTTTTTGATTTATAGAGAACGACAACATACACAAGATATGAAAGGATATTATTTAATGGTTTCGACTTTATTGCTTTTAGGGGTTGCTTCGTGCAGCAAGGAAGTGAAGGTTGAGTTGGAAACCTATACAGTGGAACCGACTTCAATGTCGGAGACGGTGACAGCCACAGGCACAATGGAGTCGGTGACACAAGTTGATGTCGGCACACAGGTGACCGGTATCATCGATAAACTTTATGCTGATTATAACGACGTTGTGAAGAAGGGTCAGCTGTTGGCCGAATTGGAGAAAACCACGCTCGATGCGGAACTGAAAAGTTCGGATGCTAATGTTGCGTCTGCCAAATCGACCTATGATTATACTGCCGCCAATTATGAGCGTGACCGTAAACTCCATAACGAAAAACTTATATCCGATTATGATTTCGAGACATCTCGCCATGAATATGAGGTTGCAAAGCTGAGCTATGAGAAGGCTCAGGCCGACAGGGTTCGCGCAGCCAAGAATCTGAATTATGCCGAGATCTATTCTCCCATAGATGGAGTTGTGGTTTCGCGTGAGGTTGAAGTTGGCCAGACGGTGGTTTCGAGCATGAATGTAGCTAATCTCTATGTCATCGCCGACCTTGACAATATGCAGGTTGTAGGGAATGTGGATGAGGCCGATATAGGTCAGGTTAAGGAGGGACAGCATGTCACATTCACTGTTGATGCTTATACGGATGACGTGTTTGAGGGGACAGTGACACAGGTGCGACTTAATCCGACAACCACTTCAAACGTGGTAACCTACGAAGTTATAGTAGCGGCTGCTAATCCTGACCATAAGCTTATTCCCGGAATGACCGCCAATCTCACAATCTATACCTTAGAGTTAAAGGATATCATAGCTGTCCCCATGAAAGCTTTAAAATTTGAGCCAAGTGAGCAGGAAGATGAAGAGGAGAAAGATCATATAGAGATAGTGGCACTTAACGACACGGCAAAGAAGGGCTCTACGGTTTGGGTGCTTAAAGATAAGAAGCTTGTGGAAACCGCAGTGGAACTTGGAGTTAACAACAGCATCGTTCAAGAGATTAATTCGGGAATCAAGCGAGGCGATAAAGTTGCACTCCAATATAACGAGGTTTCGTCGGAAGAGAAAAAGGGGAAGGCAGAGGAGAATCCTTTCATGCCCAAGCCTCCGGGTCGCAATAAGGGAAATAAGGATAAAGGAGGAAAGTAAGGGATAGAGAGTATGGCTAAAGAGATAATAAAGATAGAGAATCTCAAGAGATATTTTAAGGTAGGGGAAGAGACAGTCAAGGCACTTCGAGGCGTTTCATTCACAATATATGAAGGAGAATTTGTAACGATAATGGGCACCTCCGGCTCAGGAAAATCCACCCTTCTCAACACCTTGGGCTGTCTCGACACACCCACTTCGGGAGAATATCTTCTTGACGGAATCTCGGTTCAAAAGATGGGGAAAAATGAGCGGGCCCGAATCCGCAACCGCAAGATAGGTTTCATCTTTCAGAATTATAACCTTCTTCCGAAGACGACTTCTATAGAAAATGTGGAACTTCCCTTGCTGTATAATTCCTCAGTCAGCGCCAAGGAAAGAGCAGAGCGAGCAGAGAAGTGCCTGAGAGAAGTGGGGCTTGGCGAACGTCTCTATCATAAGAGCAACCAGATGTCGGGAGGTCAGCAACAGCGTGTTGCCATAGCACGAGCGCTGGTGAATAATCCGGTGATAATTCTTGCAGATGAGGCCACCGGAAACCTCGACACGCGTACTTCATTTTCGATACTCACTCTCTTTCAGAGGTTGCATCGAGAGGGTAAGACGATAATCTTCGTGACTCATAACCCTGACCTCGCGCTTTATTCGTCAAGAAATATTATGCTTCGCGATGGCCGGATTGTGAGCGATGAATATAACCATGACATTCGTTCGGCAGAGGAAGTGTATAAAAACCTTCCGGTTGATAATGAATAAACCCCATAAAGATGAATATACAGAACTTAATGAAGATAGCTCTGAAGGCATTGAATAATAATAAGATGCGATGCTTTCTGACGATGTTGGGCGTGATAATCGGAGTGGGGGCCGTGATCGCGATGCTTGCAATCGGAAACGGGTCGAAAAATTCGATAAAGGCCCAGATTTCTGAAATGGGAAGCAACATGATTATGATAATGCCCGGTTCGGAGAACCGAGGTGGTGTGCGCCAGAGCTCTTCTGATATGCCGACCTTAAAGCCGGCCGACTATGAGGCGTTGGAACGTGAAGCTGAAGGCGTTTTATACATGACACCATCGGTAAACGGTTCCGGACAATGGATTTACGGTAACAACAACTATCCTTCTCAGGCTCAGGGTGTAAATACTCAGTTTCTCGATATCCGCCAAAGGAAAGTTGCAGAGGGGGCCATGTTCTCAGAAGAGGATGTGAAGAGCGCCGCAAAAGTATGTGTTTTGGGAAAGACCTTGGTGGATAATCTTTTCCCTGATGGCGCGGACCCTTTAGGGAAAGTGGTTCGTTTCGGCAAGATACCGATGACTGTTATAGGAGTGTTGGAGGAGAAGGGCTATAACACCATGGGTCAGGATCAGGATGACCTTGCATTGGTTCCCTACACAACAGTGATGAAGCGCATCCTTGCAAGCGATTATTTGCAGGGGATTCAGGCGTCGGCAGTGGATGAAGAGAAAACACAGGAAACGATAAGCGAGATAACAGAGATTCTGCGCCGTCAACATAAGCTTCGGGATGATGAAGATGACGACTTCACCATCCGGTCGATGCAGGAATTGGCGGAGATGATTTCCTCCACTTCTTCAATGATGACTGTGTTGCTTGCAGCTGTGGCTGGCATTTCTCTCTTGGTAGGAGGCATAGGAATCATGAATATAATGATTGTAAGCGTCACGGAGCGCACACGTGAAATCGGACTGCGCATGAGTATTGGCGCAACAGGTCGCGATATAATGATGCAGTTCCTTATCGAAGCCATAATAATCTCGGTGACTGGAGGCATCCTCGGAATATTATTGGGTGCGGGGGCAACGTGGATGATCTCGCTTTTTGCTCATTGGCCGGTGGATATAAGCACCGGTTCGGTGATATTGTCGTTTGCCGTCTGCACAGTTATCGGGGTCATTTTCGGATTTTATCCGGCGGCTAAGGCTTCAAATCTTGACCCGATTGAAGCCATAAGGTATGAATAAAATGAGATGTCAATTCAATTGAAGGGCTCCCCGACCAGACAGATATGAAGCCAAACCGACTCTTCAGCACAACCACTATCATCATCCTCTCGATAGTTCTCTTTTATCTTCCCACCATTCTTTTTCAGGTGGAGAAAGGAGATGAAATATGGGATTGGGACTTCTTAGGGATTCTGATGGCGACCTGCTACACGGCAGCTTTCTGTGTTAACTATTATTGGCTTGTTCCGACGCTGCTGCGCCGCAACAATCGCTGGCCGCTTTATCTTGTTATCAACCTCTCTATGGTTATCACCACAATGATTATCATTCCATTGTGGATGAAAGTTATGGGTTTATTGTCTTACCCTCCCAGAGGTTTGCACGATCATCCGACTTTCTGGCAAGTGATAGCTCATTACGCCGGTTTTTCGGTACGCGACGGCATAATGGTGATTTTAGCGGCTGCTCTTGGTTTTGCAATCCGTTTTGGAAAGGAGAAGGAATATATTCATACCCGCGAGCTTGAGCTTAATGCCGAGCGGCGACAGATTGAACTTCAGAGTTTAAAAGCACAGTTAAATCCTCATTTCCTTTTCAATTCCCTTAACAATATCTATGCCTTGATTGGTTTTGCACCCGAAAGGGCACAGGATGCACTTCACACTTTGAGCGGGATGCTTCGGTTCATGATATATGAGTCTTCGGAATCGGTTGCAATGGAGAGGGAGGCAAAGTTTATTGGAGAATATGTGGAATTGATGCGTTTGAGGATGGGGGAGAGTTGCGACCTGTCCTATACTGTCTCCGACAATATTCCTGTAAATGCAAAAATCGCACCGCTCCTTTATATCACATTGGTGGAGAATGCTTTCAAACATTCTTCATCCAACGGCAGGGATTATTTTATTCATATCTCCCTTTTTGTGGATTCTCTGCATAAAAAAAGAGGGGGAGAACAGTTGGTGTTTAAAGTGGAAAACAGTTATTCTGAGGAGGATTCCATCGATCAAGGGAAGGAAAAAGGAAGAGAGGGAGAACATGTGGGAATAGGGCTCACTAATGTGAGGCAGCAATTGAATCTTCTTTATCCAGGAGCGAACAGCTTTGAAATCAAGCGAGCCGGAGGAGTCTATTCAGCAGAGATAACAATTCAAATTTCTGCATTAAAGGAAACCTAACATTAACTAAACTAAAACATTATGGAACAAGTGTTACGCTGCATAGTAATAGATGATGAGCCGTTGGCATGCGAGCTGATAAAAAGTTATGTGGAACGCACGTCGGGTTTGCGCCTCGATGGCTGTTATGAATCGGCAGCCGAAGCGGTGAAGCATGTAATGTCGGGCGATGTCGATTTGGTTTTGCTTGATATTAACATGCCCTTGCTTAATGGGATTGAATTTGGGAAGATGATACCTCGGCGGACACGCATCATTTATATTACCGCATACGACCGCTATGCCCTTGAAGGATTTCGGGCTAACGCACTCGATTATCTTTTGAAACCGGTGAGTTATGGCGAATTTCTTAAAGCGATAGGGAAAGCAATCGAATGGTTTTCCATGCGCGATAGTTATGAAAAAAGGGAGTTAAAGATGTCGGCTTCCGATTCCATAACCGTTAAAGCCGATTATCGTCTGGTTCAGATGAAGACAGATACAATTCTCTACATTGAAGTTCGCAAGGACCGTCTTATATTCTTTCGTTCGGAAGGAGAAAATGTAAGCTCGGTGATGAGTATGCGCGACGTAGAGGAGATGTTGCCGGCATCGAAGTTTATGCGAGTCCACAGGTCGTTTATAGTCAATCTTCGAAATGTAGAGGTTGTGGAGCGAAACCGGATAGTTTTTGGAAAAATTTATATTCCGATATCAGATTCAAAAAGAGAGGAATTTTTGCGACGAGTGGGAGCCGGGGGGCGCTGAAGAGGGGATATAGAGAGGTAAAATATAGATTTGATGTTAAAGTTGGGTTAGAGCTTGTTATTTTTCGGATTTTAATGTGGAAAATATCAGATATTATGATTAATTTTGCAACTCAAAATTGAATTTAATAATAGCAAGTTATGACAAAAGCAGACGTAGTAAATGAGATTGCACGTTCCACGGGTCTCGACCGTGCGAGTGTGCTTACCACAGTGGAGAGCTTCATGGAGGTTGTAAAAGACAGCCTTGCTAAGGGAGAGAATGTTTATCTTCGTGGCTTCGGCACATTCGGAATCAAGGAGCGCGCCGAGAAGCTTGCACGTAATATTTCCAAGAACACTACTCTTATCGTTCCTGCTCATAAGATTCCCGCTTTTAAGCCTTGCGACACATTTAAGGAAGAAGTGGCTAAATAAATTTGAAGAAAGAAAATTAAGAGGAAAATCCCCTGGAAAGATTAAGTAGGGGGAGAATGTTTTAGGGATATTATCACACCATTCAAAGAAGATAAAAATTCGCAACTTAATGCGCTGGTCTTCAAAGAAAAGGGCGATTCAGATTGAGAAAATCTGTTTCGCTTTTATTTTTTATGTCACCTTTTCTTGGGTTGATGTGTCTTATAGGCGAAATATCTCAAATGTAACAATAAAAATCTTCAAATTGTATGACTGAAATTTTAGTTCCTATTTTCATTTGCGTGGTGTTACCCGTCTCAATCGTTTTGTTAACGGTTGCAAAAAAAATGTATTCCGACAAACAACGCACAACAATTATTCTCAAGGCTATTGAGGCCAACAATGATATAGATGCCGACAAGCTTGCTGAGTCTCTGAGAAAGCAACCCCGCACTCCTTTAGAAATACTGAATCTTCGACTGCTTAGAGGATGTATCTTCACTCTTATTGGAATCGGATTGTGTGTTGCCGGCCTGTTGAGTTATGCCGGTGGCGCGGAGGTAGGAGCTGATCCGGTATTTATACCTCTTATTTTGGGTTTTGCCTCTATCTCGGTCGGAGTGAGTTATCTGATTGTCTATTTTGTGACTCGAAAGCAGGTTGATTATACCAAAGTGCCGGAATCTGAGCAGATCTAAATTGGTTGGTTAATGACACGTGAAGAATTCATAAGGCATGTTGAGGCCACTCAGAAGTCGTTAAGGCGATTTCTGGTGGCACTCTGTTGTGGTGATTCTCAACGTGCAGATGATATAGCCCAGGAAACTTATCTGAAAGCTTATCTTTCGCTTGATAATTACCGTGGGTCGTCAGCCTTTTCTTCTTGGCTTTACCGCATTGGATATAATGTTTTCCTAAATCAATGTCGCTCCGTAAAGCGATTCGATACCTACAAGGAGGCGGAAGAATTTACAGCAAATGAGCGAGCTGATTCATCTTTCTGTTATGAATCGTTATACAAGGCGTTGAATGAGCTCTCACCCAGCGAGCGCGTATCTATTCTTCTTTATTATATGCAGGGATATAGTATAAAGGAGGTTGCAGAGATTGAGAAGGTTTCAGAAGATGCGGTGAAGAAGCATTTGTCGCGGGGACGTCGTCATTTAAGAGGCTTGTTAGGAAAGGATAAATAGTTGTTAAACAACTTGAAGCAGGAAAGATTTAAAGAGAATAAATGAAATTTGGATAAAAAGATGGAAGATAAAGATATAAGGGAAATATTCAATAGTTTTGCGCCCCCTCTATCGGATCGAGAACAGTTTATGTCTCGCTTGGAGGCAAACATGCGAGCCGTTGAGATGGTAAAAGAGGAAAACAGAAGATTGCGCAGCATCAACAGGAAAGCTCTGATTATTGCTTTCGCAGTAGGCTTTTCATGTGGTTTTTTATTCTCTCTTCTCCTTCCTTGGATAGGGGAATCGATAGAGGTTCTGAGACAAAACGTGACTACTGGCTCTTGGGCAAGCATTTGCATGGATAACTACCTTCCCATCGTCTGGACTTTAATTGCAGCGGTCACTGCCGTTCTCTCCATCAATGCCTTCGAAGTATCCTCTTCTCTGTTAAGGAGTAAGAATAAGATATAAAACTATTGCGGCTCGATAAAAATAATTAAGTGAGAATTAAATTAGCGGTTTACGGCCAATTCTGTTCTTGGAAATCTTCCTTTCTATTAAAAGTCTATATAGTAATTGATTCCGGGCGCAGATATTCTCGCAGATTGAGCAGATTCTTTTATTTTAGAGAAATCTCCAGCAGTCCTACTAAATCTCCGAAGTTTTTGCCTGTAAGGATTTTGGCAGATTTAGGAGCTTACGCTCTGCGCAGACGGGGAGTGTAGCTGTGCCGAGGGGGCTATCCGTTTGCGCAGGCTCATGGAGCCCTTTCTGCTCCAATCCCTCAGCGAAAAATTAATCTCCGCCAGATCTGCCAAATCCCCGAAGATCTGCGTCCGAAAAATGAATCAAAAAGAATTAGCGTCAGGAGAAAGAATTAAGCAGAAACAGATACGCCCATATTAGGCAGCGAGATAGTCAGGGGTAACCTTAAGAGATTCATGGGCTCTTTGAAGTCGATATTTTATTAAATCAGCAAATGTGCCTGGGAGAAGATTGTCTTTCATGCGTATAGAGTTATACCATCGTTTAATACATTTTCAGTGAATGGGGTTTTACGAGAGTAAATTACTCCAATAATATCCATTCTATGTAAACCCTTCTTTTAAACTGAAATTATTATAAGAATTTGCTTGATTGCAAAGTAAATAAAAATCTTTCAAGAATCCAAAAAAATGGATAATTTAACAATAAAGGAAATGGAGTTGTATGGGCTCGAATGTTAAAAGTACATTTGATTTTCAAGATTAATAGGAGCTATTTGATTTAAATATTGATAACCACATAATCCCCTTAGCGGATTCATTAAGGGTCGGGTAAATATTAAGATCAATCTGTCAGCAGTTTTATGCTTTTGTAGAAAAAATTCATGCTCTGGCAAGAGATTTAAATAAAAAAGTCGTGCAATAAAGAAAAATTTTTTGACAGTCAGTGTAATAAATTCACGATTTTTATATAAATTTGCAGACGGATAGCACTTTGTGTGTCCAACATATTGAAACAAAGAGGCGTTATGTCTTCTGCTTGTACGGATAAAGCGTAGG
>CAZXGU010000016.1:0-28628 GCA_964640375.1 uncultured Sangeribacter sp.
AATGTCCAGCTGTTACAATGGAGGTGCTTATCCCGGATTTTAAGGGTAAAAAAGAATTACTCGATATTGTCATTGCAGAGAAGCCTGACATTATCTCTCACAATCTTGAAACCGTGAGACGCCTCACCCCTGATGTTCGGACATTTGCCACTTACGATAACTCCCTTGAAGTATTGAGGTATTTATCGGAAAAAGGTGTTAAAACAAAGTCGGGCATAATGCTGGGGCTTGGAGAAACGCGTGATGAGATACTTGAAACGATGGATGATCTGCTTAACGTGGGTTGCAAGATTATGACAATCGGCCAATATCTTCAACCCACAAAACAGAACTACACTGTGAGAGAATATATTCATCCTGACACATTTTCAGAATATGGAATAATTGGGAAGGAGAAGGGGTTTATTCATATTGAGAGCGCTCCGATGGTGAGATCGAGTTATCATGCAGAACGCCATATTTGTTAATTCAACGAGCACAGTTTTCAAGATATTCCTAAATTAGAATATTGAGTTTCAAGAAAAATGGAAGTAGTTGATTTTGAAATTTCTCCATATCGCCAAATATGGCAACTCCAGAAAGACCTTCAGAGTAGGGTTATATATCAAAAGAGAGAGAAAACGCTCAGTCTAAATGAATATATATTGGTTGGAGAGCATTTTCCTGTATATACTCTTGGTTTTCATGGCAATTCCTCAAACATGCTGATTAATGAAGAGCAGCTAAACAATAACAATTGCGAATTAATAAGAATTGAGAGGGGAGGAGATATCACTTATCATGGACCGGGACAGTTGATTATGTATCCGATTATTGATTTAATTTCTCATTCGTTAGGTGTGAAAAGCTATATCTCACTTTTGGAAACAACTGTCATAGAATTGTTAAAAGAATATGGAATCAAGGGTGAACATATAGAAGGAGCAACCGGGGTATGGATTGATAAAGGGGGAGTAAGAGAGAGGAAAATTTGTGCAATAGGAGTGAAAATTTCAAGAGGAGTGACGTTGCATGGATTAGGCTTGAATGTCAATACTGATCTTAGGGCTTTTTCATTAATTAATCCGTGTGGCTTCATAGATAAAGGTGTTACTTCAATGGAGAAAGAACTGCAACGCCGGTTAAATATGAATGATATAAAGAAGAGAGCTGTTGAAATATTTCTTAAGCTTCTTAACTGATATAAAGAATTTATCCGACATAAAAAAGATTGCGTGAATGAATCAGCGCAATCTTTTTATATTCTTAATATAACCTATTTTTCTCCCTCTTCCGCTTCGTATTGGCGTTCGAGGAATAATTTTACCTCTCTGAAGAGTTTAGACGCAAAAACAAAGTCATTAAGAGATTCGCTTTTACTTCTAAAGATAGTCTTGTCGTCGCCACTCCAATCGCAATGTCCTTTATTGATGAAAACAATATGTTCTCCAATTCCGAGCACAGAGTTCATATCGTGCGTATTGATAATTGTTGTGATCCCATATTCATGAGTAATATCGCTAAGAAGATTATCAATCAAGATAGATGTTCTTGGATCAAGGCCTGAGTTTGGCTCGTCGCAAAAAAGATATTTGGGATTCAAAGCAATAGCTCGGGCAATAGCCACACGTTTTTGCATACCACCTGAAATTTCAGAAGGGAATTTATTATCAGCGTTTTCAAGCCCGACGCGCTTAATACAGAAATGAGCTCTTTCAAGTTGTTCCTCGTGAGTCATGTTGCTAAGCATTTTCAAGGGGAACATTACATTTCCGAGCACAGTTTCGTTGTCAAACAAGGCAGACCCCTGAAACAACATGCCGATTTCCGAACGTAGTTGACGCTTTTGCTCTGAGTTAAGGGATCGGAAGCGGCGTCCGTCATAAAGGATTTCTCCTTCCTCGGGAGTCATGAGGCCGATAAGACATTTCATGAATACAGTTTTACCCGAGCCGCTCTGTCCAATAATAAGGTTTGTTTTTCCCGTTTCAAAAACAGCACTTATATTATGAAGCACCTGCACTCCCTCAAACCATTTCGATACATTCCTTGCCTCAATCATTGTAGTAAAAGTTTAGTGAGTATAACATCTGCAAGCAGAATAAGAATCGAACTCGACACCACTGCTTTTGTGCTTGCCTGACCAACTTCAAGTGAACCACCCTTAACATAATATCCATAATATGCAGCCACAGAAGTAATTATAAAAGCAAACACAAGAGTTTTAATTATGCCATACCAAACATACCATTCATTAAAAAAAGACTGGATACCATATACATAATTACCCATTGTAAGCATGGAGGTAAATTCAGCAATCAAAGCACCACCAATAAGTCCCATAAACATTGAAAGCACACAAAGGACCGGCACGAAGAGCACAAAACCGATGATTTTAGGAAGCACAATGAAAGATGCGGAATTGATACCCATAATCTCCATGGCATCAATTTGTTCCGTGACGCGCATGGTTCCAATTTCGGAAGCAATATTACTTCCAACTTTACCGGCAAGAATAAGCGACATCATCGTGGAAGAAAATTCCAAAAGGAGAATCTCTCGTGTGGCAAGTCCTGTGGAATAAGATGGAATAAGAGGAGAAACAATATTAATTGTCATTTGGATACATATCACAGCTCCGATAAATATAGAGATTATAATGACCAGAGGAATAGAATCTACACCCAGTTTATTAATCTCAAAAATCAGCTGTTTAAAAAACTCTTTCCATTTTTCAGGCACACGAAACACATGATTCATAAACACGCAATAGCGCCCGAATGATTTTATCGAACCAATAATCATTACATTTTAGAATTGAGAATTTACTTCATATCAAACGTTTCAAAGCCTAAGAAGTTTAAATTAATTAACGCTTACTTGTTAAAACAAAGTTATCTTATGCTTATATTTATCGTTCAACTCGCAAAGTTAATAAAAAATTTGGTGTGATAGAGCGATTTTATTAATTTTGTCGAAATAAAACAACACGATATAGTATGCTTATCATAGGTATTGCCGGAGGCACCGGATCTGGGAAATCAACGGTAGTCAGGAAAATAATAGAGAGTTTGCCTCAAGACGAGGTAGCAGTGATTCCTCAGGATTGCTATTATAAGGATAATGCTCATATTCCTCTTGAAGAAAGATTAAAGATGAATTATGACGAACCAGCTTCAATTGAATGGTCATTGCTGACAAAACATTTAAAAGAGCTGAAGGCGGGGAAGGCTATTGATATGCCGACCTATGAGTTTGTCACTTGCTCACGCTTGAAAGATACAATCCACATTAAACCTCGAAAAGTTGTTGTTGTTGAAGGCATCCTGGTATTATGTGATAAGGAGCTACGCGATATGATGGATGTAAAGGTCTTCGTTGACGCAGACGATGACGAACGCCTCATTCGAGTGATTCATCGCGATTGTATCGAACGTGGTCGCACTCCTCAGATGGTAATTGATCGCTATCAAGAAACACTCAAGCCGATGCATGAATTATATATTGCTCCATCCAAACGTTATGCCGACCTTATTATTCCTCAAGGAGGACATAATTTAGTGGCTATTAAACTCCTCACAGATTATATTCGCTCTCTTTTAGGCTCAAACATATAAAATATGAAATTTTTATCTTTTTTCTCAAAAAAACGATTCAATAAAGGATCTGAACCTCAACCTGAAAAACTCACTCCGGAAGAGGAACAGGAGCTGGAGGGATATCAGCCTGACATGCAACATTTGATTGTCACGTCGGAGAATGATGAAGTGTCAGAAGAGAATGGGGTTGCAGTTGAAACGGAAGAGAAGATAGTGGAGGAAATTCCTGAAAAGGGTGTGCTCCGAACAGAAAATCTTGTAAAAAAATATGGAAAGCGGACGGTTGCCAATAAGGTGACGATAGATGTGACGCAAGGAGAGATTGTTGGTTTGCTCGGCCCGAATGGAGCCGGGAAAACCACCACATTTTACATGACCGTCGGTTTGATAAAGCCCAATGAAGGGAAAGTTTTTCTTGATAATCATGATATAACAGGCTATCCTGTTTATAAACGAGCTCAGTTTGGCATCGGCTACCTTCCTCAGGAGGCTTCTGTTTTCAGAACAATGAGCGTGGAAAACAACATTAGAGCCATTCTTGAAATGACCAATACTTCTAAGGAATATCAAAAAGAGAAGCTCGAAATGCTGATTAAGGAATTCTCATTGGAAAAAGTGAGACATAACTTAGGAAACAACCTTTCGGGTGGAGAGCGGCGACGCACTGAAATTGCCCGTTGTCTGGCAATTAATCCTAAATTTATCATGCTTGACGAACCATTTGCCGCCGTTGACCCAATTGCCGTTGAGGATATACAATCTGTGGTTTATCACCTTAAAGAACGAAATATCGGCATTCTTATCACAGACCATAAAGCAGATTCCATTCTCGGCATCACCGATAGAGCTTATCTTCTTTTTGAAGGAAAGGTTCTTTTTCAGGGCACAAGTGAGGAGCTTGCTGCAAATCCGATAGTGAGAGAAAAATATTTAGGACAAGACTTTATATTCACTCGAAAGAAATTTGATTAATGAATGGAGAATCGCATATAGCAGACAGGGATGGTTCTGTTGTTTTTCGGCTTGGTGTCCTTTTCGGATTATTCTTCATTATGCTTATAGCTCTTTCGGGAGTGGCTCTGATAATAGAGAAGTTGCAATTATCTCCTCGAACAGAAGGATTGATTGTTGCATCACTTCAATGTGTGCTTGTATTCATCATTCCCACTCTAATCTATGGCAGAACATTTTCAAAAAAGCCCTTAAAATATCTCGAAATTTCTTCACCGCTTAATTTCAAGCAGATCATAGGAATTTTTATTTCATTTTTAATAGGACTACCTCTATTAAACCAGTTGATTGAATGGAATGCTTCTTTTTCTTTTCCGCAGTCTATGAAATCGATAGAAGAGCTTTTCCGTTCAATGGAATATAACGCTGCCAAGGCTACAGAAATTTTATTGTCAACCTCTTCAATTGGAGGATTAATAAGCGGAATTTTAGTAATAGGGATTCTTACAGGTTTTGCAGAAGAACTCTTTTTTCGAGCAGGAGTTCAGAAAGCAATAGAAAGGAGTGGGTTCAATCATCATGTTTCCATTTGGATTGCTGCTTTCATTTTCTCTATTCTTCATTTTCAATTTTTCGGATTTGTTCCAAGATTATTGTTAGGAGCTTTTTTCGGCTATTTATTATATTGGTCAAACTCTATTTGGGTTTCCTCTTTTGCCCATGCGCTAAATAATAGTCTCGTAGTAGCGACAGCATGGATAACGCAAAAAAGCAGTTTCTCGTTTGATATAGAAAAATATGGAGTAATGGAATCTGGTTTTCCTTGGGGAGCAATCTTAAGCGCGGTGATTTTCGGTCTATTCCTATATAATTTCAGAAACTCTTTATTCGGAAGTAGTGATAAAAGTCAATTATAAATAAAATCAGTTCATTATGGCAGTTCCGGGATTCAGGGATATATTGGCAAGCATTAAAAAGGGCTCTCATCTCATGCCTGTATATGTGTTAATGGGTGAGGAGACATTTTATATAGATCGGCTTGTGGAAGCATTTGAAAATTATATTATTCCTGAAGATGATAGGGATTTTAATCAAACTGTTTTTTATGGAAATGATTCAGAAATAGACTTTATTATAGCCACTGCTCAGCAATTTCCAGTGATGGCAGATCGCAAATTGGTGATTTTAAAAGAGGCGCAGACAATGCACCAAGCTAAAAACCAACTTGAAAAGCTTGCTCCATATTTTTCTCGCCCCAATCCCTCTACAATTTTCGTTTTGGTTTATAAGGGTGACAATCTTTCATCTACTTCAAAAGTTATAAAAGCTGCTAACTCTATTAAAGGAATAGTCTTTAAGAGTGAACCTGTAAAAGAGTGGCAATTAGGTTCTCATATAAAGGATTATTGCAATTCAATCGGTTTCTCCATAGAGGAAAAGGCTACCTCCATGCTATGTGATTATATTGGCGGACCATTGAGCAAAGTTTTCGGAGAGGTGAATAAATTGGTGATGATTAAGGGGAATGAAAAGAAAATCACGGCAGATGACATAGAAAAACATATAGGCATCTCGAAAGATTATAATAACTTTGAATTTATAAAGGCAGTTTCCACAAAAAATTATCCTCAGGCAATAAAGATTCTGAGATATTTTGAAAAGAATCCCAAGACTAATCCAACCATAGTGACTAATAGCATGCTTTTCAATCTATTTCAGAAAATAACGATTGTTCATTATCTTTCAGATAAGAGCGAAAAGGGGATGATGGAAGGATTGGGAGTAAAAAGCCCATGGCAACTAAAGGATGTCAAGGAGGGATTGCGGATGTATAATCCTCGTCAAGCTGTGAATGCGGTCCATTATTGTCGTGAGTTCGATACTAAGAGCAAAGGAGTAAATTCTTATCAGAATGAATTTGATCTTTTCAGGGAACTTATTTTTAAAATTTTTACCAACTAAACATGATATATTATTTCTCAGGATTAGGAAACACTGCTTACGTAGCAAAAAAATTAAGCGAAGCACTTGGAGAAAAATTAAAATTCATACCTGAAGTCACTCCGGTAAAAGAAGAATTTGAGGGAGATTATTTAGGTATTTTATTTCCTGTTTATTCATGGGGAATCCCTGTAAATGTGGTTGAGTTTATCCGTCAACTTCCAGAGTCCGTCTTCGATGCAATAAGAATGAGAAAGAAGCCTGTTTGGATGGTGTGCACCTATGGCGACGAAACAGGGCAGACTGTTGAAATGCTAAATAAGATTTTAAAAAAAAGAGGCATATCATTGCAGGGAGCATGGGGGGTAAGAATGCCAAACACCTACGTCCTTCTCCCGGGTTTCAATATCGATTCCCCGGAAGTGGAGGAAAAGAAGTTAAAAGATGCTCCTCATAGAATAGAAGAAATAATAGGAAAAATTAAATCCAACTCATGGGAATGGGATATATTTAAAGGCAGTTTCCCTTCTCTTCGCTCCATGGTTTATCCCTTATTTAAGAAGTGGGGTATATCAGTGAAAAAATGGCATTTCACCAATGCTTGTGTTAAATGCGGGAAATGTGTAAAGTCTTGTCCCGTTAGAAACATCACAATGGGTACAGATGGTCCTATTTGGGGTGAAAATTGCGTTTCATGTTGTGCCTGTTTCCATCATTGTCCTTATCATGCCGTTGAATATGGGAATATAACAAAAGATAAGGGACAATATGTTTGCCCTTTATAACCTTTATAATAGGAGGTAGAAATCTCTTTTTATAAGTTAGAATTATAATACGCCGGATTGCCGGTGACCTCCTCGCCAACAAAAGGAGGCAGTTTGTATGGATAATCTGAAGAGGGGAGTTCTATTTCTGCAAGCGTGGGCACATTGCGATTATGAAATACGTCCACTTCCCACTTATTCCCGTCGAACATAACAATCCACCGTGTTTTATTTATAACATTCCCAACACATAAAGGGAGCATATTTTCCGCATCAGATAGTGGAATCTCATATTCAAATTCCAATCGTGAGTCGCCAATTGTTTCCCCCTTAATAGTGAGATATGCTTTTGAGTCGCAGATGCGTATTCTCACCACCCTCTCTTTATCTTTACAAAGGTATCCCTGTATGATATCATAAGAAAAGAGGGCATTTTCTTTGAAACTATCAGAAATTACAAGATACTTATGTTCGATTTCTTTACCCATGATTGATTTAGTTTTCTTATAACCTACAAACGAAAATATATTATTTATGTTATATTCCACGTTATAGATATTTAAGACCCCGTCTCATAAATTTTATGATACGGGGTCTAAGTAGCTGTAAAAAATTTATCGATATATGTAGCTGTTAGCAGTGTTAACTATGATTGCAAATCCGAATTTACGAAAAATATTAAATAGCCTATTATTTTTACCTGTTTATATATTATGGCTTTATTTAGGATGCGTTGATTCAAGTGCACAAGAAATTCGTCAAGAACCTGTTGACTCAATTGAAGGACAGCAATTGGAAGAATTAATAGTTAAAAAGAAGCGAAACAAATATTCAAAAAAGAATAATCCCGCCGTAGATTTAATTCGAAAGGTTAGAAAGGATCGTGATAAATCCGATCCAGCCAAATCCGATGCCTATATTTATGAGAAGTATAATAAAACCTTATTAGGAACCACTGATGTAGCTTTTAACTTCGGAAAAAAGTCGGGACTGCCAAAAAAATTGGCTTTTATGGAGCAACTCATAGATACAACACCCTGGACCGGCAAACGAATGTTAGATCTTGCAATATTGGAGAGATCTTCTATGATGATTAAAGGGCAGTCTCCGCATATAAATAAGGAAATAGTTACGGGAACAAGAGATAAGGGAATAAATGAGATGATTGATCCTGAAAATGTCAGGGTCATGCTTTCAGATGTCCTTCGAGAGATAGATGTATATGATAATGACATAAATCTCATGCAGAATAGGTTTGTTAGTCCTCTATCTCATATTGGCCCGGATTTTTATATGTATCAAATCAATGACACGGTATTTTTTGATGGACAGCATTTTATTGAGATTTCCTTCGCTCCGAAGACTCCCGAAACATTTGGATTTAACGGTCATTTATATATTCCTCGCGATGATTCTCTTAAATATGTTAAAAGAGTGACGATGAGAGTGCCAAAGGCTATAAACGTTAATTATATCGATAACATTTTTGTGAGTCAGAATTATGAAAAAGATTCATTGGGAAATGTTCATAAAATTCTTGACGACCTTTCCCTCGAATTAAGCCTTTTCAAATCTGTTCCCCCTCTCTTTGCATCGCGTCAGACGCGATATAAGAATTTTTCATATACTCCTGACAAAGATATGGAAGGCTATTATTCTCAGATGGGAGATTATTATGAATTAGAAGGTGCCGACTCTCAGTCTGATATGTTTTGGGAAGAGAAACGCACTATTCCATTTTCATACGCTGAAAAAAATCTTGATAACCTGGTAGAGAACATTAGAAAAGTTAAGTTCCTTTATTGGGCTGAAAAAATAATACGGATTGCATTTCAAGGTTATGTCGGCACTTCGCCTTCTGACAGTAAATTCAATATTGGCCCCGTCAACACATTTTTAAGTTATAATGATTTAGAAGGTCTAAGAATGAAAGTTGGAGGAATGTCAACATCGGCTCTTTCACCAAGATTTTTTTTAAGAGGATATGGTGCTTACGGATTTAAGGATCATAAATGGAAATATATGGCAGAAGTGGAATATTCTTTCATTAAAAAGAAGAATCATTCACGGGAATTTCCTATGAACGCTCTGAGAGCAACTTATAAATTCGATACTGACCCCATAGGAGTGAGATATTTATACACCAATCCTGATAACGTTATCCTTTCAATTAAGAGAAAGAAGAATGAGCTCGTAATATATGATAGACTCATGCGATTGGAATATAATCTTGAGCTCAGGAATAACTTATCATTTAACTTAGGATTTCAACACAATCAATATGAAAAATCAGACAAACTGAGTTTTCATAACGGATATGGAGAGGAGATTAAAAGATATCGAATAGGTTCTTTTTTTGCGACAATTAGATATGCTCCAGGGGAAAAATTTGTTCAGGGAACAACCAACCGGCGCCCTGTGAATATGGATGCTCCTATTATTACGCTTTCTCACGAATATGGACCTAAAAAGTTGTTTGGATCTGATTTTGTGATGAACAAGACGGAATTGTCATTTTTAAAGAGGTTTTGGTTCTCTGCTTTTGGATATACTAATTTATTAATTAAAGGGGGAAAAATCTGGAGTCAAGTGCCTTTCCCCTCACTGTTATGGCAAAATGCAAATCTATCATACACGATTCAGCAAGAATCCTTCGCATTGCTTAACCCTATGGAGTTCGCAATTGACCAATATGCTTCTTGGGATATGGAATATTTTATCAGTGGAGCTATCTTTAATAGGATTCCTCTTGTAAAGAAAGCCAAACTACGTGAAGTTGTCAGTTTTAAGGGATTCTTTGGAGGATTGTCGAAAAAGAATAATCCCGAATTTAACAAAGATCTTTTTTTATTCCCTAAAGAGGCTCATACTTCCCTGATGAGAAAAACACCATATATGGAAATAGGAGTGGGCATTGATAATATATTCACAATTTTGAGGGTTGATTATGTGTGGCGCCTCACATACAGAGACAATCCGGATATTGATAAAAGTGGAGTCAGAGTTTCTCTTCACTTATCATTCTAAATTTAGAAAAAAAGAACAGATGCTGAAATTTTGCATCTGTTCTTTTAGGATATTTTGGAAATCTCCTCAATCCAACCATATAACGTAAGACATTGGAAATCATTTAAATCTCCGTAAAATTTTGAGAGAGGGGTAGGAGTTTGTATTAACGATAATCCTTGAGTTCTTCGCGAAGACGTTTGCGAGCGAAGAAGATACGGCTCTTAACAGTTCCTAAAGGAAGGTCGAGCTTATCAGCAATTTCGTTATATTTATAACCTGCAACAAACATGTTGAAAGGAATACGATAATCGTCGGAGAATGAATTCAGCACAACCGAAATTTCTTTAACGGCGTAGGAACCCTCCGGAGTGTTGAGACCGGAATCTTGGCTGATGTTCAAATGATAGAGATCTTCAGTTTTATCAATTACTGTGGCCTGACGCACTGTCTGACGGTAGTTATTGATAAAGATATTTCTCATGATGGTGAAGATCCATCCTTTGAAGTTTACATTATCAACGTATTTATCTTCATTGGAAAGGGCTTTAAGAGTAGTGTCCTGAAGAAGGTCTTGAGCCTGCTCACGGTTAGATGTTAACTGATATGCAAAGCTCATAAGGTTGCTCTGAAGGCCGATAACGCGATCTTTAAATGATTCCTGCTGTTTCATGTCGTTTACGTTTATTTGGTTTTCTGTATTCATAACAGCAAGTTTTGAAAAATTGTTCTGAAAATTTGTAAAATATTTTAAAATAATTTTTAAACTTCTGAAAATCAGTAAGAAATAATTTAAAAATAATTCAATTGATTATATGAAGAATTATAATTAATTTTGCAAAATAAAATATATGATGTTTAACCAGGTTTCATACATTATATAATGAGATTTGATGAGATATTGACCAATGATTCCGTCCTTGACGGGCTTTATGATATGCATTTCGATAATTGCACCCCTATTCAGGAGGCCGCAATTCCGGTTGTGATGCAAGGAAGGGATTTACTTGCGTGTGCTCAGACTGGCACAGGCAAAACAGCAGCCTACTTATTACCTGTGATCCACGAGCTTGTAGAAGGAGGGTATCCGGAAGATCAGGTCAATTGTGTGGTGATGGCTCCTACACGTGAACTTGCTCAACAGATCGATAGACAGCTGCAAGGCTTTACATATTTTATGCCTGTAACCGGATGTGCGATTTATGGTGGAACCGACGGTTATGCTTATGAGCAACAAAGGAAAAGTTTGAAAGCCGGTGCAGATATCATAATAGCCACTCCCGGCCGACTCATATCTCATTTAAGCATGGGATATGTGGACCTTTCTAAAGTTTCTTTTTTTATTTTGGATGAAGCCGACAGAATGCTCGATATGGGATTTGCTGATGATATATTGCAAATCATTTCTCATCTTCCTAAAGAACGGCAGACTCTTCTTTTCTCCGCTACGATGCCTCCTAAAATCCAACAACTTGCCAATAAAATCCTTCGAGATCCGGTGGAAATCAAATTGGCTGTTTCCAAGCCGGCGGAAAAGATCGAGCAGAAAGCTTATATTTGTTACGAAACCCAGAAGCTTCCATTACTAAAAAAATTATTTTCAGATGACACTCCTACGAGAGCTATAATCTTTTCTTCCTCCAAGATTAAAGTTAAACAATTGGCAAAGGAACTACGCGGAAGTTCTTATAAAGTGGCCGAAATGCACTCAGATCTTGATCAGACAAAAAGGGATGATGTGATCCTTGACTTCAAAGCCGGAAAAATAAATGTAATAGTTGCTACTGATATTCTTTCTCGTGGAATTGACATAGATGATATCGAGATCGTGATTAACTATGATGTTCCTCACGATCCCGAAGATTACATTCATAGAATCGGTAGAACAGCACGTGCAGACAGAGATGGGAAAGCTGCAACTTTTGTTTCTGAACTCGATTTCTCCAAATTAAGACAAATAGAAAAGCTCCTTGAAAAGGAAGTTCCTAAAGCCGATCTTCCAGATGAACTTGGAAAGACACCCATTTATAATCCCCTATATAATAAGGATAATACTACAAGGAGACGCAAATGGAATGGAAGGGGAGGTAAGAAATCATCTCCGGGTAAGGTTTATAACAAGAAGAAAAGCAATAATAAAGGGGCGGATACAAATAATGATGCAAATAAAACGCATCATAAAAAAGCCGGTTCAACCAACTCAAAAGTTGATAGGAAAGAATAGTGATTCACTCTATGAAGACCGACAGATTTAAGTTTAAAAAATTTAGTGTGAGCCATTCCAACTCATCTATGAAAGTTGGGATTGACTCTATTCTTCTGGGATGTTGGTCTGATTTGAAGGGAACAAAAAAGATACTTGATGTAGGAACGGGATGTGGACTTTTGGCATTAATGTGTGCACAAAGAAATCCAGAGGCTATTATAGAAGCAATAGATGTTGACCCTTCTTCCGTGACAGAAGCCACAGAGAATTTTGAATCATCTGAATGGTCAAAACGTCTTTTATGTTTCAAGATTAATTTCAATGAATTTAAAGGATCCAAATATGATTTGATTATCTCAAATCCTCCATATTTCAAATCCGGTATCAGTGAAGTTAATAATCCTAGAGAAAGGGCACGTCATCAAGATTCTTTATCTCCTGAAATCTTGATAAAACATGGTGTGGATTTGCTTTCTGGGAATGGCAAGATTTCAATGATTATTCCGACAAATCAAGCAACAGATCTAAAGGAATACGCAACAAAACATGGATTATCGTTAAGCAGAATCACTATAATTCATGGCCGAGAAGATCTCCCATCTAAGAGGGTCATGTTGGAATTTGTTCTAAACAACTCAAGGGACAACATAGGATTGCCAAAGGCTGAGCATTTGATCCTTGAGGATTCTCTGGGGCAACCCACAAAGGAGTTCAAAGAGTTATGTAAAGAGTTTTATCTTAAATTTTAAGAATAAACTCAAAAAATAGAAAATATCTGTTAAAAAATAAAAAATAAGAAACTATTTCCATAAAATTAAACTTTTAATAACATATTTTGTCGAAAGAATAGAAGTTAAACCTAAAATGTAAAAGATATGAAGAGATATTTTTACACAATGGCTGTTTTAGCGTTAGCAGGTTTTTCCGTAAACGCTCAGGAATTCGACGATATATACTATAATCCAAAGAAAGATACTACTCAAACCCCTAAGAAAGAGAAAACAAAGAAGTCGAACTATATACAAGACTTCAGCTCTATGGATGTGGATGAGTATAACCGTCGTGGCCAGTATTACGAGAGTCCGATCGATACAATTGGAGCAAGGGCTGAGACAGGTGAGGATTTCGTATATACTCAGAAGATACAGAAGTTCTATAATCCAACTATCGTTGTCGATAACATCTCATTGCTTGATGATGTTCTTGTGAACTCATACGGGAATGTAGATATAGTGTTCGATAACGGTTTGCCTTATTTTAATTCTATATACGGATGGCCGGGCTACTATGACTCATATATCTGGATGCCCTCATGGCGATGGGGAGGCGCCTATTCATGGTCATATAGTCCTGTTTGGGGTTATGATTGGTGGCCTGCATGGAGTATTGGTCCCTCATGGGCGTGGGGTCCCTCTTTCAGTTGGAGCTGGGGATGGGGATGGAATTATGGACCTGCGTGGGCATGGGGACCTTCATATTGGGGACCATCCTACTGGGGTCGCCCTTATTATGCTGATTATCGTCCTTGGGGTCGTCAGCCAAATCGCCCTGGAAGCCACTGGGCAAACAATACCCGTCCGGGTGGAAATGTAGGCCGTCCTTCCAGTTCTCGTCCTGGTTACAGTGCAGTAAATAGCGCGCATAAAAATCAGCCTGTCTCCAATTATCATCGCACATATTCATTCGGAACCAACAATTCATCCAATCGTGTTAACGGAGTGGGATCTTCTTCCGGTAATCGAGGCTCTTATACAGTAGGAAACGACGGACACAGACGTTATGGTTCTTCTTCTGGAAGCAGTTCATCAGTTAAGACAGGAACCTCTTCCGGTAGCCACAGAAGTTCAAGTTCCTATAATTCCGGTTCAAATCGCAGCTCTTCTTCATCTTCATCATCTTATCGCAGCTCTTCATCCTCTTCATCTTCCTATCGCAGTAGCGGTAGCAGTTCCGGAGGAAGAAGCTCAGTCGGAGGAAGCTATGGCAGTGGCAGAAGCAGTAGTGGTAGTGGACGTGGTAGAAGATGATTTAACAAAGAGAAAAACTTAAAAAGATGAAAAAGAAAATATTGTTGATGGCCACCGGATGTTTCGCTGGATTGTCCGCTTTCGGTCAGAGCGCTATAGATGCTTATCGATTCTCACAACCGGATTTAAAGGGAACGGCACGTTTTATGTCAATGGGAGGTGCCTTTGGCGCTCTTGGCGGCGACCTTTCGACATTATCGCAGAATCCGGCAGGAATCGGTGTATATAGAAGTAACGAGATAGGTTTCACATTAGATCTTGATTGTCAGAGGGCAACCTCCGATGCACAAGGGTTAAAAACATCGACTGATCAGACTAAATTCCTTTTGAATAATCTTGGAGGTGTTGCCACGCTTCGATTGCAGAGCACGACTGTCCCCAATTTGAATTTTGGATTCACCTACAATAAAGGGACTTCTTTTAATAGAAGATATAAAGGAACAATTCCTCGTCTTGATATGTCGATGAGCAACTATATTGCCGGAATGGCCAACGAAGCAGGTCTAACTGTGGCAGATGTTGAAACGACCAATAGGTTTGATCCATATAATCCAAATGACGGAGGAATATATGCACCTTGGCTCACAATTATGGGTTATGATGGCATGTTGATTAATCCTAATGGAGATCCTGATGATCCCTACTGGACAGGACAGTGGGGGGAAGCGGGAAGTGTTGACGGTGTGTCGCATCCCGCAACTTCCGGATCTGGATATTTTGATGTGGAGGAAAAGGGGTCGGTAGATGAGTATAACATTGCAATTGGAGGTAATATCTCAAATAAAGTGTTTTGGGGTATGAACTTCGATATTATTAATTTCGATTATCGTCTTCAGAGCATTTGGGGAGAAAGCTTGCAAGACGCATGGGTTTATAATCCCTCTACGGATAATATAGGCCAAACCACCTCTAATTGGAATATGCAGAACCTCTATCGGGCTAATGGATCAGGATTTAATTATCAGCTTGGTGTTATTGTAAAGCCGATTCAGGAATTGCGAATTGGTTTGGCTGCTCACACTCCTACATGGTATAGTTTAACAGAAACATATAGTGCCGACATATTGGGCGACTATTATGGAAAAAAATATAACCCGATGACAAATAACGGAGTGCCAGGTTATAACGATGTTAACTTCCGCACACCATGGAAAGTTATAGCAAGCGTAGCCGGGGTGATTGGGTCGAATTTCATTATTTCTGCCGACTATGAATGGCAAGCATATCAGAATATGAAATTCTCTGAGCCTTCTTATTCTGACTACTATTATGACTACTATAACTATATGGGAATGCCCGGATCTCCATTCAATCCCGACATCTATGCTGATACAAATCAGGATATAAAGGAGTATTATAAGAGCACAAATACTCTCCGTTTAGGAGCAGAATACCGTGTCACTCCCAAGTTTAGTGTTAGAGCAGGTTATTGTTTCGTTTCTTCTCCTGTAAAACCGAAAGCAAAGGATAATGAGGTTTCAATAGTTACTGCAGGAACGTTGCCAAATTACCGTTTTGACAATACAACCAATTATGCTACTTGCGGTTTAGGTTATAGAACAGGTGGATTTTATGTTGATTTAGCCTACGTGTATAAGCATATCGATAGTGAATATCATGCTTATTCGCCGGATCCTAATTCCTCTATCGTAAGTCCTCAGGCAAAACTATCCTTGAATAATAGTCAGGTCGTTCTCTCCTGCGGATTAAAATTCTAACAAATAATTGATTTATTAAAAAATAGGAGTCTGTAATCAGACTCCTATTTTTTTACCATCAATTAGTACCGGGATTCCCTTTTCCCCCAATTTGAAACCATATACAAAATTATCAGGATCCTCCTTCACTTTAAGTTTCTTTTTTAATTCCTCAGCCTTTATGGGATAATTTCTTGTAACCACACTCCGACCTTCCCCCTTGAGAAATTTGAGGTCGCGAGAAGAAAGGATTTTTGAAATATGAATAATCCGACCAGGGAAATCAGGATATAATTTATGAGATATAAAAAGCTCCGTGTTTTGTGATATTTTTTTCATACCCTCAAATTTTTTACACAATTCCGCTCCGCAGTTCAGTTTCATCACAGAGGAATTTGGTTCATATAGATAACTATTTTCTTTTAAATCCTCGGTTTTAGCAGTTTCGACCTTCTGGAATTTATCTCTATTGGAAGCTTCTATAGTAAATTGAGATTTTATTCCGCTGTCATTAAGATCGATGGCAGTGATTGCTTCTACAGCATTTTCTCCCTTCTTTAACTCTATCAACACCTCCTTACATTCACCTTTCACACTTACGACATAAATATGATTAATACACTCAAATTGTTTCTTCACTGCATCGATATCAAGTAGAGGTGAGGCTTTTATGAAGAGAGTGGCATCGTGTTGAATAAGCATACGATAAAATGATGTAATATCGGGCATACAATCAGAAAAAGCATAAGTCCGGTTTTTAGATTCATCTCGTCTGGCAGGGTCAATAAAGAATATATCGAATGAGGAGATATCTCTGTTATTTACAACCTCAAGACAATTCTTATTTAAAACATGAAAATTACTAATACCAAGCGTAGTAGCATTATATTCAAGTATTTCGGATTTTAATTCATCAATTTCTACGGCTGTAACCTCATTTTGGTTTAATGAAATGGTCATTGCATCTATTCCTAAACCGGAGGTGAGATCCATCACCTTCTTATTAGAACCGATTAAAGAAGCGTGAAAGAGCGCAACTCGTTCATCGGTTGCTTGTTCGGAAGAAATAAGATCAGGAAAAAGAAAATGTTTATTAGAAAGAAATGATTTAAGCTTCTTAGCACATTTCTGCCTATTATTTATTTGAGTTATTGCAAATTTAATATCGAAATCCAGATCTTTATTAGAATAGCGCATAAGCAGATCTGCAGGATTAGAGTGTTGGTGTTCCGAAATAAAGGAAATAAGTTGATTACAATTTAATTTTTCAGAAAGCATATTTAAAAATAAGTTAAAATATCTTTCAAAATTAACTAATTTCTCTTTCATTTACCACTTTTTAGCTAACTTTGCAGGTAAATATAATTATTTACTTCAATTAATATCAAAAATCTCAGAAGATTTATTCATCTTAGTGTAAAGAGAAAAATAAAAAGAGGTTGGAAAAAAACCTTATTTTTCTGATGATATGAATCTGAAAATGAAAAGAAGAGTAATGAACTTATTAAAAAGAATATTAATCTTATTAGCACTTGTAATCACTAATTTCTCTATATCTGCCGCTGAAAAAGAAGCAGATTTTGTTGTCGTAATCGACGCCGGACATGGAGGAAACGATACTGGCGCTATAGATAATGGAATAAAGGAGAAAGATATCAACTTAGCAGTTGCAAAACGTCTTCAAGAAGATCTCCAAAAGAAAATTAAAGGCATAAAGGTTATAATGACCCGAAGCAATGATACATTTGTAACCTTGCAGGGTAGAGCTGATATTGCAAACAAAAATAAAGCAGATCTTTTCATTTCGATACACACTAATTCTGTTGATGAGAAAAATCCAAATAGGAAAAGTGTGGCTGGCACATCGGTTTATGCCTTAGGTCTGCATAAAGACAAGGATAATCTAAATGTTGCAAAGCGAGAGAATGCTGTTATAGAGCTTGAAAAGGGGCACACTGAGAAATATAGCGGTTTTGACCCTTCAAAAGATGAATCATACATCATCTTCGAGATGGCTCAAAAAAAGAATCTGAAACAGAGTCTTAGTTTTGCAAATTTTGCACAGAAACAATTGGTTAATAGTGCCGGAAGAAAAGATAGGGGAGTTAAGCAAGCTGGATTCTGGGTGTTATGGGCCACTTCAATGCCTGCCGTGTTGGTGGAGCTGGATTTTATTTGCAATCCGGAATCTGCTGCCTACATGGGGTCGTCGCAAGGAGTGAAGAAGATGGCAGAAGCCCTCTGTAATGCCGTTGATCAATATTATCAGTCGATCAAATCCTCCTTGAAGAGTGATAAAAGAACATCTCTTAATTCAAAAAACAGAACGAAAAATAAGAGTGTTCCAAAGCGTTATATGGCGGCCACCTCACCTGAAAAAAAAAATAATAATCAAGAATCCTCCTCTTCTCAAAAAAAAAATGTAATCGAAACATCGTCAGCTGATGGTGGAGAGCTTTCTATAGTTGCAAAAAGCAATAGAAACGATACGCCACCTGCTTATAATAAGACCTCTAATAGTCGCCGGGTTTCCACTCCTCGTAAAAGACGCTCCGCCTCCTCAAAGGTTGCTTCCGAACAAAGAAATGTTGAGACAGCCACCATTATTGTGAAATCTGAGAATGATTATCTTGCAAAGGCTAACAACAATAAACCTGTTGTAAAAACAGAAAAAAAGGAAGTCATTAAAGAAACTCCTAAAGAAAAAAAGAAAAGATTAGCCTTGCAGAAAAAGCAAAAAGAGAAGGAGCAAAAAGAGAAGGAGAAACAGAAAAAGAAAGAAGCTAAAGAGAAGCAAGAGCAGCTGAAGCAACAAAAGAAGATTAAAGAAAATCAAAAAAAATCAACAAATAATAATAAAAACAATACAAAAATTGTTGTAAAAAGTGACGGAACAGTGGTTAAGACTACTTCTTCAAAGGGAAACAAGACTACAACCAGCTCAACCGTTGAAGTAAAAAAAAGAAAATCATTAAATTCTAAAAACAAAAATAAGTGAGGATGAGAATAAATCTCTAAGTCACTTGTTAATAATGAGGGCAGGACAATCCTTCATTTGAAACATAAGGTTATGAAAAAAATATTTAATAAGGAATTCAAGATCGGGGTCTTTGTGATTCTGGCAATTCTCATCCTCATTTTCGGAATTGATTATCTAAAAGGGATTAATCTATTTAACCCGGCTAATTTCTACTATGCCTCCTACAGCAATGTGCAAGGACTTGAAGTTGCAGCTCCTGTGACATGCAATGGCTATAAGATTGGTCAAGTAAGAGAGATAAATTTCGATTACGACCATCCGGGGAAGATAAAGGTGCAATTAGCGCTAAATAAAGATGTGAAAATACCGGAGAATTCTAAGGCCTTAATTGCTTCAACTCTATTAAGTGGAGCCTATATTGACATACAGATGGGAGAGGGCAAAAAAATGATTCCTCTCGGTGGAGAGATTGTTTCCGCAACCACCCCCGACCTCATGGCCACTGTGAGCAATGATATAATGCCGGCCGTCAACGACATGCTTCCAAAGATAAATGCAATTATGGATAATCTTGATGCAGTGACTTCTAATCTGGCTGTTATATCAAGTGATCCAGCTTTAGCAGCCTCTATAAAGCGACTGAATGGAATAACCGGAAATGTGAATGCAATGACTGAAAACTTTAATAGCATTTCGCTTGGTCTCAAAGGTCAGATTCCTGCAGTTATGGGAAATGTGGGGCGTGTCACATACGGTCTTGATTCAATAGCAGATAATTTGGGTGCATTATCTTATCAACTAAGGACGCTACCCTTAAATTCCACAATGGATAATATTAATGAAATAACAGAGAATCTAACTCGTTTCTCTAACCAGCTTAATAATGAGAAATCTTCATTAGGACTCCTGATGAATGATCCCGAACTTTATAACAGGCTTAATTCCGTGGCTGCGGATGTTGATTCGTTAATAGTTGACATTAAGAAAAATCCGAAAAGATATATAAGCATCAAACTTCTTTAAAAAAGATTGATATCAAATTTTTAATCTCTCCGCCTTATTTAGAACAATTCTAAATAAGGCGGAGAGATTATTTTTAATTTATATTATTGGATTGCAATTGTTTAAAGAGAAGAATTGAGAGTAATAAAATATGAATATAAATTTTAAAAAGTTGAAAACTTGTCAATTACCTTGAATGAAAATCAAAAATAGAACAAAATGATGTAAAGAGAGGTAAATACAATAAAATCAATATAGTAGAATAATAATGATAATTGCAAATTTAAAATAATTTTTTTTTATGATATTTTCTTTATTATTTTGTAATCGGAAAGGGATGCTGATGTCATAACTCCATAAGCATTTTTCCAAAAATTCGGCTTAACTCACCGAATTACCACCTTGAAAATGCGAAAGCACTTTCAAAGAAGTCTAAACAACTTCGCAACTCAAACTCAAACCACAGATCTTAGAATGGACAATGATTTCAAATTAAAATGGAACAAATGTCTGGAGCTTATAAAAGCCAATATTGGCTCAGAGCGCTATGACGTTTGGTTCAGTGAGACCACTCCGGAGTCGTTTTCAGACGATACTCTTGATCTTCGTGTGCCCTCACAATTTTATGTTGAGATTTATGAAAGAGATTTCATAAATCTCATCCGAGCAGCTTTGCGTCATGTATTTGGCAGGGAGATTAATATAGCATATCAATTTTCTGTAATAGCCAATGATAAAGGCTCGGATGTTAAAATGGAGGGTCCGGCTCATGCAAAAATATTGAAGAATAAATTAGTGCAATCTTATGAGAATGCACCAATCCAAAATAGAACTCCGAATTTCGACCCTCAACTTGTTTCCAGTCTTACATTTGAAAATTATTGTGTAGGAGAAAGCAACCGTCTCCCTGTGACGATTGCTGAATTTATCGCCAACAATCCCGGACAGGCTGAATTTAATCCTTTCTTCCTATATGGAAATGTTGGAGTAGGGAAAACACATCTTGCTCAGGCTATTGGAATCAGAATTAAAGAAAAGAATCCAAATGCCAAGGTGTTGTATATACCGGTGAAGCAGTTTCAGACTCTTTATGCCAATGCCACTATAAAGAAGGAGATTCCGGCGTTCATTAACTGGTTTCAGCAAATGGATGTCTTGCTTTTCGACGATTTGCAGGAACTTTCACATAAACCCGGCACAGCAGAGGCATTGTTCCCGATCTTTAATCATCTTCAGCAAAATAAGAAAAATCTAATATTTACTTGCGATCGTCCTCCAATGGAGCTTGACGGAATTGCTGACCGTCTGATCGACCGTTTCAAATGGGGTGTCACCGAGCGACTTCCGAATCCTGATTATGAATTAAGAAAAAAGATTCTTGCCTTCAAAGCAAAGAAGAATGGATTGGATCTTCCGGAAGAGGTGACTGATATTATAGCTTCAACAGTGAATGGCTCCGTAAGAGAAATGGAGCAGATTGTGATGCGTATGCTTACTCGTTCTATTGTAAAGAATGCGCCAATAACAATTGAACTTGCTCAAGAGGCTATGGTTGATGTGGTGAAGAAACCGGAAAAGAAGATTATAAATTTCGATATGATAGTGGAAACTACTGCCGAACATTTCAATCTAAGCCCGGATGCAATATTTTCAAGGAGCCGGCTTCGCGATATTGCTGATGCCCGTCAGGTGATAATGTATCTCACTCATAAACACACTCCGCTTTCCTCTCCAGCTATAGGTCATAAACTTAACAGAAAGCATGCTACTGTGCTTCATGGAATTAATTCCATTAAAGACAGATTAAGTTATAGCAAAGACCTTTACGAATTGATAACTTCAATCGAATCTGATCTAATTTAAATTAGGATCAAACACGAAAATATTTGTTTAAAGATAGCTCCAAACTGATAAAATGATTCAGATTGGGGCTTTCTCTTATTTATTGGATAAAAAATATTTAAGAAAAAAAGAGATTACACCCCGAAGAGCCTTAGAATATTTGGTTTATCGTGGAGTTATTTGTAATTTTGCAGTTGAAGAATTTCAAAGGTAAAAAGTTCTTAAATTTTAAGATGAAAACGAATGTAGCAGTATTTTTCGGAGGACGCTCCGTTGAACATGAGATCTCAGTGATCTCTGCTCTTCAGGCAATCAATGCCTTTAATAAGGACAAATATAATATAATTCCTATCTATATATCTAAGCAGGGAAGATGGTACACAGGAGAGAATCTTCTAAATATACGTAACTATCGCGATCTTTCCAAATTAACTCAGGAGGCAGAAGAAGTATTCATGCGTCCTGAATATGGAGACTATAATCTCTATAAAGTTAATATGGGACGTTTCTCTAAAAAGAATCCCGTAGTGGCAGAGCTTCATGCTGTTATCCCTGTTCTCCATGGAACGAATGGAGAAGATGGTATCTTCGAAGGTGTTCTTGAAACAATCGGGATTCCATTCGCCGGTTGCAACACTCTGTCAAGTGCCAACGGAATGGATAAAATCACAATGAAGATGATTCTTCGCGAATGTAACATTCCGGTTGTGGATTATGTGTGGTTCACCGACCGTGAATGGCTTGCGGATAAAGAGAGCATCATAAAGAAAGTTGAGAGCAAACTTTCCTATCCTGTCATAGTCAAACCGGCCAATCTTGGTTCGAGTGTTGGTATCGGAAAGGCTTCCAATAAAGAGGAACTTATTGATAGGATAAACACAGCCGAGAAGTTTTCTCAGAGAATAATTGTGGAACACATGATTGAGAATCTTAAAGAGATCAACTGCTCGGTGCTCGGAGAAGCTGACGACCATGTTTCATCTGTTTGCGAAGAGCCTATCAAGACGGGAGATTTTCTCTCTTACGAAGATAAATACATGGGAGGAAGAAAGGGCGCCACTGGCATGCAGGCAAGTGATAAGCGTATCCCAGCCGATCTTCCCGAAGAGATGAGCAAACGAATCCAAGAGCTTGCCGGAGAAACTTTCCGCGTTCTTTCATGCCATGGAGTGAGCCGTATCGATGTGATGGTTGATGAAAAAGACAACTCAATATATGTGAATGAAATAAACACTATCCCGGGTTCACTTTCATTTTATCTTTGGGAAGCATCAGGAATTTCTTTTGAGCAGCTCATGGATAAACTCGTTTCCCTTGCCCTTAAACGCAAGCGAGACACTGATCGCAAAACATTCACCTACGACCAGAATATATTTGCTCTTGGAGGCGGTGTAAAAGGAGCTAAAGGAGCAAAGGGAGGGAAATTTTAATTTGGAAATCTAAACATTATGAAAAATTTCAAAGAATATAGCAAACAGTTGAATCTTTCCGACATCAATAAAGAGATGTTGGAAGTTTGGGATTCTCATTCCCTCTTTGAAAACAGTATGAAAGAGAGGGAAGGATGTCCCACATTTGTCTTCTATGAAGGGCCACCAAGTGCAAATGGAATGCCTGGTATCCACCACGTTATGGGACGCACTATCAAAGATATATTCTGTCGTTACAAAACAATGAAGGGATTCCATGTTAAGAGAAAAGCCGGATGGGACACACATGGACTTCCGGTGGAACTTGGTGTGGAAAAAAGTCTTGGCATCACCAAAGAGGATATCGGAAAAAAGATCTCTGTGGATGACTATAATGCTGCCTGTCGTCGCGAGGTGATGAAATACACAAAGGAATGGACCGACCTTACTCATAAAATGGGATATTGGGTTGATCTTGAACATCCCTATATCACATACGATAATAAATACATTGAATCAGTTTGGTGGTTGCTTGGCCGGCTCTACAAGAAGGGTTATCTTTACAAAGGCTATACTATTCAACCTTATTCTCCGGCTGCCGGAACCGGTTTGAGTTCGCATGAGCTGAATCAGCCGGGTTGCTACCGTGATGTGAAAGATTTAACGGCTACCGCTCTTTTCACAATAAAAGAACCAAAGGAAGAGATGACAGGATGGGGAACACCTTGCTTTATGGCATGGACCACAACTCCCTGGACCTTACCTTCCAATACAGCTCTTTGTGTTGGTCCGAGCTTTGATTATGTCGCAATCCGGACATATAATCCCTATACTTCGGAAAAGATCACTGTTGTAATGGCAGAAGTTCTTGTTCCTTCATATTTCAAGAAGGAGGGAGCAAAACTTCCTCTTGAAGATTATAAACAGGGCGATAAGGTGATTCCATATCAAATTGTCGGCAAATGGAAGGGATCTGACCTTGTTGGAATGAAATATGCGCAGTTGATGCCATGGGTGAAGCCGGTAGAAAAAATAACGGATTATGCTCCGGAATATGTTAAGACTTATTCCGAGAATCATCCTGATAAGGTCTTTACTGTCGGAACAGATCGTTTTGTAGAACTTGAATCAGAAGCATTCAGGGTTATTCCCGGCGATTATGTCACAACCGACGATGGAACGGGTATCGTTCACATTGCACCAACTTTCGGTGCAGATGATGCTAAGGTTGCCAAGGCGGCAGGTATTCCTTCTCTATTCATGGTGAATAAAAGAGGAGAAACTCGGCCTATGGTGGATTTAACAGGCAAATTCTATCTCATTTCCGAACTTGCCGATGAGTTTGTTAAAGATTGTGTTGACGTTGAGCTTTACAGCAAATATCAGGGTGAATATGTGAAGAATGCTTACGATCCACAATTCACTCCTGACGGGAAATATGATGAAGTTGCCGCCAATAAAGCTGAAGATCTGAATGTTCGTCTTTGCATGGCTATGAAGCAAGACGGGCGCGCATTCAGAATGGAGAAACACGTTCATAACTATCCTCATTGTTGGCGTACTGATAAACCGGTTCTTTATTATCCCCTTGACAGCTGGTTTATTCGCACTCCGGAAGCTCGTGAGCGTCTGATAGCACTTAACAACACCATTCAATGGAAGCCTGCCACAACAGGCACAGGCAGATTTGGAAAATGGTTGGAAAATGTGCAAGACTGGAATCTTTCAAGAAGCCGCTATTGGGGCACCCCTCTTCCAATCTGGCGAACGGAAGATGGTAAAGAGGAGATATGCATTAGTTCATACGAGGAATTATCCAATAGAATTGATGATGCCGTTAAAGCTGGCGTAATGAAGAGTAATCCTCTGAAAGATAAAAATTTCATTCCCGGAGACAACTCTCAGGAAAACTATGACAGGATAGATCTTCATCGTCCATACGTAGATGAAATTATACTTGTTTCAGAAAGTGGTAAACCTATGAAACGAGAAACAGACCTCATCGACGTTTGGTTTGATTCTGGTGCAATGCCATACGCACAGATTCACTATCCTTTTGAGAATAAGGAGTTGCTCGACAGCAAAGAAGTTTACCCGGCAGATTTTATTGCTGAAGGTGTGGATCAAACTCGTGGATGGTTCTTTACTCTTCATGCTATTGCGGGGATGATATTCGACTCTGTGGCATATAAGACTGTTATTTCCAACGGGCTTGTCCTTGATAAGTTTGGCAATAAGATGTCGAAACGTCTTGGCAATGCAGTGGATCCTTTCAACAATATTGAAAAATTCGGATCGGATGCAGTAAGATGGTACATGATTGCCAACTCTTCTCCATGGGACAATTTGAAATATGATGAAGAGGGGGTGAAAGAAGTTTCAAAGAAACTTTTTGCAACACTCTATAACACCTACAAGTTCTTTGCTCTATATGCAAATGTAGATGGTTTTACCGGTTCAGAGGCTCAGCTTCCCTCTGAAAAACGTCCGGAGATTGACCGTTGGATACTATCACTTCTTAATACATTGATAGCAGAGGTAACCGCTGATTTGGATGAGTATGAGCCAACAAAAGCGGCAAGAGCCATTGAAGAGTTTGTAAATGATAATTTGAGCAACTGGTATGTTCGACTTAACCGCCGTCGTTTCTGGAGCGGTGAGATGAACGATGACAAGCTGTCGGCTTATCAGACTCTTTATACATGTCTCAAAACGGTTGCCCTACTCATCGCCCCGTTCGCACCTTTCTATGCTGATCGTCTCTATTCTGATTTAGTGGCGCCTGCGCAAGAAAAGGAGGGTTATGCTTCAGTGCATTTGGCTGATTTCCCGGTTTCAGATCCCGCGTTAATCGACAAAAATCTTGAAAATCGAATGGGATTGGCTCAGATTGTCACTTCCAATGTGTTGGGTTTGCGTCGAAAAGTGAATCTAAAGGTTCGTCAGCCTCTCCAGACTCTTCTTATCCCCGTTGTTGATAAAAAGCAAAAGGAAGACATGCTTAAGATTCAGGATATCATACTCGATGAGGTTAATGTGAAAGAGATTAAGCTTGTTGACAATGAAGAGAGCGGACTTGTTAAAAGAGTGAAAGCTGATTTCAAAAAGCTCGGTCCTAAGTATGGAAAAATTATGAAGGATCTTGGCAAAGCAATATCCTCAATGTCGCAAAAAGATATTGCTGAGCTCGAAAAGAACGGTTCGTTTACATTCAATGATCTCTCAGGATGTCCTGTGGTAACAACAGAAGATGTGGAGATTATACCTGAAGATATTCCCGGTTGGCTTGTCGCAAACGACGGCAATGTCACAGTTGCTCTTGATGTCACAGTCACCCCTGAATTAAAAAACGAGGGAATGGCTCGCGATCTAATCAACCGTATCCAGAATATCAGAAAAGCGTCCGACTTTGATATAACAGATAAAGTGTCGGTTGAGCTTAGTCCGACTGAAAGTGTGAAAGAAGCTCTCAGCCAATTCGCAGATTATATTTCAGCTCAAGTCTTGGCCGACGATATTACTCTTGTTGAACTTGAACCAGGAGAGGATGTCACAGAGCTTGATATTGATGGAGAGAAGATACTTGCAAAAGTAATCAGAAAATAAATAAAAGATGCAAGATATACAATCTGTGTCTGATAACAGTAAAAAGCCATCCGGCCTAACGGTCGGATGGCTTGCCCTAATAATTATCTTAGGGGTTATTATCGCTGATCAGGCTTTAAAAATTTGGGTAAAAACCTCTTTCTATCTGGGTGAAGATCTTTCAATAACTTCATGGTTTCATCTGAAGTTTATAGAGAATAACGGAATGGCATTCGGAATGGAGCTATGGAATAAATTGGTGCTTACATTCGGACGTATTTTAGCCGTAGGACTCTTCATTTGGTTTTTGGTAAAAATTAAACAGTTACCGGGAGTTAGGAAAGGGTTTATTGTAGCTGTTTCTCTCATTACTGCGGGAGCGGCCGGAAATATATTTGATTGTGTGTTCTATGGGGTGATTTTTAATAATCCTATGCCCCCGGAGATTGCAACTATTTTCCCTGAAGGCGGAGGATATGCCACATGGTTTGAGGGCCGTGTGGTTGATATGTTATATTTCCCTTTTTTTGATTTCTATTGGCCGGAGTGGGTGCCTGGTGTAGGAGGAGAATATTATGAATTTTTTGCTTATATCTTTAACCTTGCTGATTCGGCTATTTGTGTTGGAGTGGCCTTATTAATCTTCTTTTATTCTAAAGATGCCTCTTTAGCATTCAAATATATTGGAGAAAAAAAAGAGAAGCAGGCAGGTTTGCAATCTTCCGACAAACATAACTAATTTGTTTCATTAAATGTTTAGCAAATATTTTTCTTCTTGCCTTTTGATTATTGTTTTTATCTTTACCATATCTTGTTCAGATCGCCCAGATGAGGTTGCTTCCGACTCGAAAATGGTTAAGATAATGGCTGATATGGAAATGGCTCAAGCCTATATCCAGCAAAAAGGCTACCGCGACAATAGTGCTGAAAACAGGGAACGAATCCTCAACTATGTGTTGGAAAAAAATGGCATGACACGAGCTGAGTTCGACAGCACCTTGTCATGGTATGGCCGGCATATTGATAAGTATGACGACTTATATGCTAAAGTCGATAAGGAATTGGCACGAAGAGAAGCAAAGATTTCCGGTAACAATGCCGAAATGCTTTCTAACGATTTATGGCCTTATTCACGACATCTCATTATCTCATCTAAATCTTCTGCAGATAATCTTTCATTTTCAATTCCGGGCGCCGAACTTGAAAAAGGAGATCGTCTCTCCTGGAAATTCAGGTTGAATACGCCATCTGACGGAACAGCAGTATTAGGGGTTAAATATGCCGATGGCTCGGCCTCCTACATCACTCAAACTCTAAATGGAGAAAATATTGAAATAGCTCTCCAGACTGATACTGCTCGAACTGTAAGGGATATTTTTGGTAATCTTAGAGTTAATATGTCAAGAACGTTTGTGGGTCTTGACAGCCTGACGCTGACTTCAGCGCCTTTCGACAGCACTGTATATTATAGAATTAGCTCTTCTAAAAGATTCTCAGGTCCTATACGTAAAATTATTAAACCTGAAAAGAAAGATTCTATAGCTGTAAAAGATTCTCTGCCGAATAATACTGTTCTTAATTAATGTAAATATAAAGATTAGTCTGATGAGCAGAATAGATGGTTATTTAAGTCGGGAAAT
>CAZXGU010000017.1:0-28037 GCA_964640375.1 uncultured Sangeribacter sp.
CATGGAAGAAGAACACTTGATTCTCCTTAGGAAAGAAGGGTTTTCCCTGCAACTCGTTCCCCATAAGGGAAACACGTTGATTCTTGAAAGAGAATCCTTGTTCCTGAGTATTGTCGCTGGAATAGGCAATAGAGGTATTTGTGCTACCAAAATCGATACCAAGGCGTACCGGTTGAAGGGATTTGTGAGCACCCGGACGCATCCAATCGTGAGGAAGATTGGTTTTGCTTTCCGAACTGTAATTGATCAATAGGTAGCCTCCTTCATTACCTGTGGGTGATAGCAGTCTTACACCTTTAAAAGGACGGTTAGAACGATAAATCTCATATTTATACGGATTATCAGCCACAGCTTCATCAGAGATGACAAGAAGTTCGGCCTTCACCTCATTATCGGGAGCAATTATCTTTTTATCTTTGCTAAGAAGGATTGGTTTTTTATCATCATCTACAATGATTCTAAAATAATCGCCCTCCATTTTGCCAACAAAGGGGAAAGCCCGATAAGTCTGGCTTGTGCCATTATGGGGCAATTCATTGTAAAGGAAGTAGGAATCCCACTGGGGAGAAATAAAGTTAGGCCAGATAAGAATATCTTTGCTTCTAATTTCACCATCGCAAGTATAAATCTTCTTGAATTGTCGCTTTACGCCGGAATCCGTTTCCAGATTAAGCACCACTTCAAGATTACCTGTTCTGACACTGGGATCGTAAGTGGCCTGAAGCGAAGATTTGATGGCATTCGATTCACCCGAACGCCCCACAAGCGCAGCTATATTTTTCCCGAATACATTCAGACCCTGTGCACTCAGCGGAAGGGCAAAATAGGCTTTATCCTTCATCCCTTTCACATCCGCTGTAAGAGTAAGAATAGGAAGATCCTTTACTTGCTCGGGAGTGAGATCGAGAGCCAGCTTGGCAATATGAGCGCTCTCATCCAAAAGAAGATCTTTAGGGTCAAATTCCACTGCGCCCTCCGATGAGGCTTCTGAAAGCACGCCTTCAAGTCCATGGAGGATATCCTTATGAGTAAATAATTTTGCGAATGGGCCTCCGAAAGCAGCTGTTACAGGAGGGGTGCTTCCGATGGAAAGCTCGAAACCACCGGATTTGGCACGCGCTGCAATCTCATCTTTCCAGTCGGTGAGGATATTGCGGATAGAAGTATAGTTCACTCTCTCGCCGTCGGGGAGAGCGGAATAATAATTCTCAGCTTCAGTGAGACCTTTGAGAAGATGATCTACGTAGGCATGAAGCGATGCTACCTGCACAGGCTTCAGAGTGGAATTCAAGGGGTCGGTGAATTTGCCGGTAGCAGGATGAATCCAAGGCAACTCCTCGGAGGGAGTGAAGGCATAGCCTGATGAGGTGAAGAGAAGGCTTTCGGGAGCGGTGGCGCCAACCACTTTATCACGATATTTAATCACATTGATAAAGGGGGTGGGAGTGGCATTCTCCGGCAACTCCTGGTCGCTCCAACGATTCTTCCTCTTGAGGAGCATGTTTCCGAATGCTCCCTTTGGCTCATATACATTTGCTGTTTCAGCCGCATTTTTGCCATCGCTATACACAAGGTCGATTCTGCGCGAACTGATATGGGCATAGTCGAGAGCCATACAAGCAATCAGACCCTTCCATTCATCTACGAGTTGGGCGTAATAGCCCACAAGATTATTCTCGCGCGTGTCGCTGCCATTGGTTGAGACATAATCAATGGCCGATTTAAAAAGATCCACGCGAGCGAAAGCCGAAGGGATACCCGAAACAAGCTGACCTACGTTGGTGTTTTTACTCAGCTTGGGAGTGATGATATTTTTGATAAAGACAGATGTATTGCCAAGCGGAGCCCATTTGTCTAAGGATTCAGGGGGCGTGGCATTGCTTTGAACATCTATCGTAAGAACTTTATTGGCCATCTTTTATTCGTTAAAATGTTGTGCAATGGTGATTGCATTATACATCTGGGCAAGGAAACGTTCTTTAAGAGTTACGCCCTGCGCGTCAGTGGGGAGAGAATCTTCTTTTTTCAAAATATTGATAAGCGTATTGAAATGACGCACGGCATCTGAACTGAACGGATTGCCGCTCTTATCCCAATGATGGAAATCATCGGCAAAGATTGTACCAGGGTCAATTTCATGAAGCGTGTTGATATCAGCGGTGAAGGCTTCAGGGGCGAAAATGAATTTTCCTGCCTTGACTGACTTAAAAATCTGATAAATCCAACCGAACACCACTGTGCTCTTCACAAACTTATATCCGAATTCCTTTAGATATTCATCAATTTCTGCACATTGCACATCGGTGAGATCATTATATTCGGGGAATTTAGCTGTATCGAGGAAATTGAGCAGAGCAGTGGTGCCGACAGTATTCTCATGTGCCCCTCCGAATTTGGAAAGAACTATATGCGCTAACGAAAGGAGCGCACCGAGTTTATTCTCAAAAATCTCACCTTTCTCTGTGCCCACAAAGCTTGCTCCTGAGAGCTGAAGATTTCCGTTATCATCGGCCGCAACTGTGCGGTAGTTATATTCTGCCACGCCGATATTCTCGAGTTTCTCGCGATCTTCAGTGAAGAAATCGTAGGCAGCGCAAGCGCAAAGGAGTTCGGCAAAGTGACACTCATTTTTCTGATCGTGACCACCGGTGATAACCTTACCCTCTTTCCCTTCGGAATAATCCTTCTTAAGCGAAGCAGGAAGTCCGATATGATACATTCGCTTATAAGTCTTTCTCACTGTCGGGTCGTTGTTATAGAAACTTAGGGCAGCCTGAGAATTAAGAGCGAAATTATTAGCATCAGCAATCACCTTTGCCTCTTTCAACTGATCGTTTGAGGGAGATTTAAAGGTGAAATAGTCAGTGAGTAGGGTAGATCCAAAGAGCACCTTATTCAGATTCAATTCATTGTTGCCACCTGTGATGATTCTGATAGCCTCTGAAATAGCGATTGGGATAACAGGGATTGAAGAAGCACCTGTTCCACCAAACACACTACCGAAAACAAAGATTCTTGCCGTATCAACATAACGTTTGATAAGATTAAGATAGGCTTCGAGTCCTTTTTCAGGTTCGGTGAGGTTGCCACCACGTTTGATGTTAACAGCCGCCTCGATTATTCCATGATACATCAGCATCGAGCCGAGATGAGTCTGAGCGCGATAGCCATGGTCGAGTTTGAACTGTTGCACTGTTTCGCGGTCGAACAGAAGGTCGGAAAGATCTTCGTTATCCTGACGGTCTTGGTCGGAAGCTGTGGGTGTTCCTCCTGCAAGTGCTTTCAGAGTTTGACGCTGAGGCTGGTCATAGTCTGTATAGAATTTGTAAAGATTCAGCTTAGCCGAGAAGAAGGTGTTGCTTCTCTGTTCGCCCCCTTTATTAGTGGCGTCGTTGGTCTTTACTTTATTGTAGAGGTCGATAAGTTTCTCCACCTGCTCCTTATTACCATTGTTATGGTCGGTGTCGAGGGTGAGAATCTCTATGGTCTGATTGTCGAATAGACCGGCGGCACAGAGATGCACGAAAGATTCGAGACAGCGCATTCCGGTGCCACCTATGGCGATTAGAAAGAGTTTATCCATGCTTATGTTGGGATTAGAACCAGGTGCCTACTTTCTTGTTGGGGAACATTTTGCTGATAGCAAATCCGAGGATGATGAATACCACAAAAGAGATACCTGCGGCTATGCTTGAATGAAGCATATAGTCGGATTTGATTGTGGGCACTTCAATGCCGGAAGCGATTCCGAAGTTCACGAAGAAACCTACAACAACAGAGAGCACGCAAATCACCCAGAAATAAACACGACGTGTTGATGTGCCCGGATTGTTGGGTTTATAGGGCACCATATTAGCGGAGAGGATGGCAATGAGGAAGAAGACGATAAGAGTTACGATAGCCCAAGTGTAGGCAGTAGTTACAGATGCAGTTTCCATATCTAAATTTGTTTTATTGTTAGGGTTAAAATATTATTCTGTCATTGTTTTGAAGAAATAAGAATAAAGAATCTTGCCTTTTGGAGAGCAGTTGGCAGTGGTGAGTGTTTCCTTTATTGAGTTGGCGAGAGAAGGGTTGCCTTCCCATCCGAAGAAATCTGTAGCTTCAGAGATATTGGGAGTGGCCTCGGAAATCATCACGTTAGCTCTGATAAGATCTGAAGCGGGGTAGCCGCCAACGAAGGTGCCGTCGAATTTGGGATCGAAATCAAGAGTAATTTCCTTCCAGCCTGCCGGGAGTTCCATTGAATTTCCAAAGGCGGCGGTAAGAATCATGTTAATTTCCGGTTTATCCACTTTTTCGAGAGCTTCAGCATTTTTCTGCTTCTTGGAGATCTGCTTTTCGGCAGCCTTCATTGTTTCCTGCATATCGAAAGTGCGGACTTCTATACCGGAGATAGTGTAGCCGTTTTGGGCTCCGAAATCAATAAAGAGATTGCTGATGAGATGAGTGAATTTGTTTTCAGGTTTCACGCCAGCCTGTTTGAAATCAGAGGCGTTCTTGATGGCATCTTTCCAAGTGACTCCGAGTGGATAATACTCAGCGAAATACCCGGAGCGAGTTGTGAGAGGATTATATGATTTTGTGTCGTTGCGAGTGGCATCGGCCTGTGTGCGAGCATAGCAGATGTAGTCAATCTCTCCGCCGTTTTCCATCACATTTGTCACAACATCCTTACCCTCCTTATTATGGTAATTACCACCCTGTTTAACAGAAAGATAATTTTCAGCCGTGGGGAAAGCGAAATCATGACCTCCGAGAACAAATTTGTCCACATCACTATTGGAAAGCTCCACGGCATTATCAATCATTGCGTTAAGATTGCCTGCATTGTCATCGAAAACAGCGATAAACATTTTCTTCGCTTTCCCATTTTCAGTGAAATTCCATTTATAGAAGGTGATATTGTAACCTTTCTCAAGCCATTCGATGAAATATTTCTTCGCGTAGGCAGCCTGGTGGATCACGCCCCCATTATATTCTTCGAAATCCGACATAAGCACAGCCGGTTGATTCTTAGCCACAATCTCTTCAAGAGTTTTCTCAACGGGAGCTTTTTGCTTGTCATAGCTTGCGGGGTTGAGCATATAATTATAAAGCTCGGTGTGAGATTTTTCGAGAGGGAAAATCTGTTGGTCGGCGAGGCCAAAGAATTTGATATTATTGTTGGCGGCCAACTTATTAATCACATTTTGCAGTAGAGTTTGGCTTTGAGGAGTGGCGTAAGCGAAATTCATCCCATCCGACATATCCACATATACCGAAACATTTTCCGGCAGAGCCTGTTCTTGTGGCAGGGTAGATACATAATGGTCGAGATGACTACGGTGGAATTTATAGTCACCGGTATTTATCAAGCTATACGCAAAGAATCCGAGGCCGACAGCCACGCAGACAGCGGCGGCGATAATGATATATTTTGTAGAGTTGCTTTTACCGGATTTACGGTTTCGATTTCGGTTACGAGAAGAGTTGTTAGAACGAGCGCGAGCCATAAGGATGCTATTAGTTAGTGAACAGTATTAGTTGATAAAAAATTTCCTCCCGGGTGTCGATAAAATGACTCCGTGAGGTTAAGGGTTAGTGCAAATTTAATAAATTTTTTTATTTCCACATCGAAATATGTTGAAAAACATAAAAGGATATGGACTTTGAAATAAATTGAGTTCGAATCTCTGCAACCTTGCAATAGAAATTAGCTGCTGATTGTAAATTTTTATTGAAATGTTGCGATAATAGTTGGAATTGAGAATAAATGAATTAAATTTGCATTGGCATCAAAGGGTAAGATATAAGTGTCTTCACCTTATAGCAACCAAATAGAAATTTTAAATACACGATATTATGGCAATCAATCTTGAAAAAGGACAGAGAGTGAAAGTGGAGCTTCCAAAATTTACGGTCGGACTCGGTTGGGATGCCAACCAAACGAGCACGGGAGTGGATTTTGATCTTGATGCTTCAGCTTTTATGAACGGAGAAAACGGGAAGATACCCGCTGACGAGTTTTTCGTATTTTATAATAATCTTCAGTCGCCTGATGAAGCCGTGACACATACCGGCGATAACCTAACCGGCGAGGGCGAGGGCGACGACGAGAGTATTAATATTGACTTATCAAAGATCGATCCGCGAGTGAAGGAGATTATATTTGTTGTAACTATCCATAAAGCTGACGAGCGTCGTCAGAACTTCGGGCAGGTGCATAACGCCTTCATCCGCATTTACGATACGACGACAGGCGAGGAGATTCTTCGTTATGACCTCGACGAAGATTTCTCGGTTGAGACAGCCGTGGAGTTCGGAAGGATATATAAGCGCAATGGAGAATGGAAATTCGAAGCCATTGGCACCGGGCAAAAAGCAGGCTTAGCTGAATATCTGAAGAAATATAATTAATCGGCTCTAAACAGAGTAACTCTAAACAGATTAACTCTAAACTCATTAAATGGCAACACCATGGCAATAAATCTTGAAAAGGGACAAAGGATAAATCTCGAGAAAAGCAATGGCTCAAAATTAACAGAGTTTTGCGTTGGTTGCAACTGGGGCGCGATAGTTTCATCAGGCTTCTTGGGATTCGGCAAAACCACACAGGATGTTGATTTGGATCTCTCCTGTGTGATGGTTGATAAAAATGGGAATTTGGTGGATCACATCTACTCCCCTCTATATCGGGCAGATTTCCTTAACCGTTATGGGATGCCTCCTGGAAAGGTTAACTCCAGAGAGGGAGCTCTTCATCACAGTGGAGACGATTTAAAGGGGGATCAGGATGGCGACGACGGCCTCGATAACGAGATTATCACTGTGAATCTCAGCAGGGTCAGAGATGATGTGGAACAGATTTTCTTCTTCCTCAATAATGTAGGGAAAGAGGATTTCTCACAGATCCCATACGCCTCCATCCGAATGTATGAGGGCACTCCGACGCGGGTGAAAGAGGTTTTCGCCACATATAATGTTGGTGCCTCTCCTCAATATCAGGGGATGAGAGCGCTGATAATGGGAAAACTCTATCGCCGCAACGGAGAATGGAAATTCTCGGCAATAGGGGACGCCTATCCTGATAGCAATTTATGCGAAACAATAGGAAGAATAGTTAAAAATTATGCAAAATAAGATATGAGAAGATTACCGGTTTATCTACTGCTTGATGTTTCGGGCTCGATGTATGGCGAGCCAATAGAGGCAGTAAAGAATGGAGTGCAAGTGCTTTTATCTACACTTCGTCAGGATCCATACGCACTTGAGACAGCTTATTTGAGCATCATCACTTTCGATAGCAGCGCGCAGCAGGTTACGCCCCTCACGGAGCTCTCTGCTTTCCAGCAGCCAAATCTACAGGCTAACGGTTGTACGGCGCTCGGAGAAGCATTGTCTCTCTTGGCCCATCGCGCGGATCAGGAAGTGACTAAAACCACACCTGAGAAGAAAGGCGACTGGAAGCCGCTGGTATTTATAATGACGGATGGTGAGCCAACAGATGATCTCAACAAGGGCTTGGCAGAGTTTAAGAAAAGGAAATGGGGAATGGTAGTGGCCTGCGCAGCAGGGGCAGGGGCGAATACCGACACATTGAAGAAGATTACAGAATGTGTTGTTTCGCTTGATACTGCTGACAGCGCCACAATCAAAGCCTTCTTTAAATGGGTATCGGCTTCTGTGAGCTCAGGAAGCATGAAGGTTGAAGAGACAGGAGCGGAAGCTACTACGCTCAGCGAGTTGCCGCCACCACCACCGGAAGTGAATATTGTTGTTTAGACGAATCACCCGAAGACAAACTTTGGCTTTTCACGGAAAGCGCCCGAAGACAAACTTCCATGGGTTGGCCTCGGTCGGCCCATGGAAATTACTACTAAGAATATAATTTGAAAAAGAATGAGACGACTTCCGGTATATCTTTTGATCGACACATCAGGATCTATGCGTGGGGAACCGATAGAATCTGTAAAGGTTGGACTTGAGACGATGATTTCGAGTCTGCGACAGGACCCCTTTGCCTTGGAATCGGTGAATATTAGCATTATAACATTCGACAGGGAGGTTAAACAGATTCTCCCTCTCACCCCTCTTGATGAATTGCAGCTTCCTGAGATAACCACGCCTGAGAGCGGTCCGACACATACGGGGGCTGCCCTTAAACTTCTTTGCGAAAAGATAGACGAAGAGGTTAGGATGAGCACACCGGATCAGAAAGGCGACTGGATGCCCTTACTATTCATAATGACAGATGGAAAGCCTTCCGACAGCATGTTGTATAAGCAGATGATTCCGGAGATAAAAAAACGGCGTTTTGCGAGCATTGTGGCATGCGCGGCAGGAATGAGTGCAAAAACAGAGCCATTGAAAGAATTGACTGATGATGTATTTTCTCTTGATACAGTGGATGGGGTATCGTTCAAACAATTCTTTAAATGGGTGTCTGATTCAATTGGAGTGGGAAACAGGAGCATTGGAGCAACCGAAGATTTAGTTTTGCCTCCCCCTCCAGCAGAAGTTAATGTGATAATATAAACAATATATACACTATGAACAGAAGAGAACGACTGGCTTTAAAGGGATGCAAGAATGTGCAAAGACTTAATGAAAGCGCTCGAAAAATTGAAAAAGCCTTGGATGCTGCCGGGGTGCCGGAAGGAGATAAAGAATATTTCTTGAAATGGAGTGTAAGCACATTATGGAACACTTATAAAGAGGAACGCATGAATCAACGTGAAGAGATAGAGCAGGAGATTAAAAAGCTTGGAATCCGTTTTCCTAACGGGACAGTGGGGAAGGATTATTCCATATCGTTTGATATTCCTTTAATAGATAGAATTGACAATGTTCGTTTAGAGGGGGCGGAGGAACTCGGCTTAACTTTCGACATAGATGAGAAGGGACATTGCACATTAAGTGGCAAACCGATTAAAAATGGTGATTTCACTCTGAAACTACAATTTTCTACTGTGGAGGGGGAACCTGATACTGAAATTTCATTTCCTCTTGCATTCAATCCCAATCCTCGCGATCTTTGGAAGAATATCCCAACAGATGAAAATATACCCTACTATAAACCAGATTCCGATAAAGCCTATATAAAAGTAGAGGCCGGAAAAGATGGTTATCCAAGAAAAGATATAGTGGCTGCAAGTCAGCGCGGCAGAAGTCATGCTCAAGAAGGGAAAGCTCGTGATGATCATTTCAGTCTGTATCATTGTGATGAGTCGGATTGGTATATCATAGCAGTGGCCGACGGTGCTGGATCGGCAAAGTATTCAAGGAAAGGCTCGGAAGCTGCATGCAATATGGTGATTGAACATTGCAAGCGATTCCTTCGCAACAATCCGTTATTTGAAAATGCAATCAAGGAATTTGCCGCCGACAGGGAGGACACAAAGAAACGCACAGAAGTGACACGCCATGTAATAGATGTGGTGTTTAAAGCTGCAATGAAAGCTCATGAGTGGGTGAAATGTGTTGCAGCTGCAAATGAAGAGGCAAAATTGAAGGATTTTGCCACGACTCTTATGTTTGCCATCTGCAAGAGATATGAATTCGGATGGTTTATAGCCTCCTTCTGGGTAGGCGATGGGGCAATGTGCATTTTCGACGAAAAGAATAAGACTGCAAAACTTCTGGGCACTCCCGATGAGGGAGAATTTTCAGGACAAACGCGCTTCCTGACCATGCATGAGATATTCCGCGATCCGGAGGTTGTGAGCAAGCGGTTAAGGATGGCTATAGTCCCCGACTTCACTGCCTTGTTCCTTATGAGCGACGGGGTTTCGGATCCGATGTTTGAAACAGATAATAATCTTAATGATTATGGGAAATGGGAAGAGTTTTATAGCAAGCTTAAAAGCGGTTTCCCCGAGGATGGAATAGGCGGAGTTGATTTGACGGATGATAACGAGAAATCGAGCGATCAGTTGCTGCGTTGGCTCGATTTCTGGAGTCCGGGTAATCATGACGATCGAACAATAGCAATCCTCTATTGAGAAAGATATGGCAAAGAAAATAAAACTGACGGCTACCGACGGCACCACGGTAGAATTTATGGATGAGGTGATCGGCAGCGGGGCGATGAAGGATGTATATTTCAGTCCGGATAAAAGTTATGTTGTCGGCTTTTTCCGCACTCCTCAGGACGCCAATGCAAAAGATAGGCTTCAGAATATAGTGGGGCGCTACCGGGAAAGAATTTTCGGACAGGTTGGTGGCGACTATTGGGAGAATCTCTTTTGCTGGCCCACAAAATTAGTGGAATGGAACGGTCGATTGGGGATTGTGAGTCCCGCTTACCAGAAGCATTTCTTTTTTCAAGACGGGATGTTCAAAGGAAAAGAGAAAGAGGGGAAATGGTTTGCTTCGGCAAAGCTTCGGAATAAATTTCTGAAGCCACACCAAAAAGGGACATGGCTTTCACACTATCATTTGTGTATTCAGATAGCGAGAGCTGTCCGACGGCTCCATGCCGCGGGGCTTGCACATTCCGATTTGTCGTATAAGAATGTGCTGGTTGACCCTGAAACGGGGAAGGCAGCTGTGATAGATATCGACGGATTAGTTGTTCCCGGGAAATATCCTCCCGATGTGGTTGGCACGCCTGATTTTATAGCGCCCGAAGTGCTTCAGACAAGATCCCTGAAATTAGGGGATCCGAATAAGAAATTGCCTTCCATTCAGACTGACCGTCATGCTTTGGCGGTTTTGATATATATGTATCTTCTCAACCGTCATCCGCTTCGCGGAGGGAAGGTTAATGATCTTGATGCTGCTAAGGATGAGGAATTGTCGATGGGAGAGAAAGCTTTGTTCGTGGAGCATCCTGTGGATAAGAGCAACCGGCCGAAGATTGCTAACATGGCTCCCTCAGAGCTTCCTCAGGGGGATGTGGATAAAAGACCCTATACTATGTGCGGTCCATATCTGAAGGAATTATTCGACCGGGCTTTTATCGACGGTTTGCACGACCCATCGAAGCGACCGACGGCTGAGGAATGGGAGACAGCCTTGGTGAAGACAACAGATCTGATGCAACCGTGTCAAAATCCAAACTGTGAAGCCCATTGGTTTGTGTTTGATAATTCCACCAAGCCACGGTGTCCTTTCTGCGGGTCGGAATATCATGGACAGTTGCCTGTCTTGAATCTTTATTATTCGCCGGCTAAGGGTCGTTTTCTTCCGGAAAATTACCGTTTGATGGTTTATGATAAGCAGTCGCTTTATATGTGGCATGTGAATCGGTTCATCACTCCCAACGAGCGCACCAAACCGGAGGATAAGAAACCTGTGGGTGATTTCCATTTCCATAACGGGAAATGGATACTGATCAACCGCCGTTTAACCGATATGTGGGATGTGTCTGAAGATCCGAAACGTCAGATAAAACCGGGTGAATTTGTGGAATTAACCGAAGGGAGGAAGATTCTTCTATCGGGAGAGGATGGAGGAAGGTTGATTGTGGTGCAATTGGTTAATAATTGATGTGATATAGAAAAAAGACGATGTATAGAATAAGTTTCTATACATCGTCTTTTTTTTTGAAATAATTTCCTCTTCTTATCCAACGGGCGACATTATGGCTTGCTTACCAGGGGAGAGATATACAGTGCCTGGACCGGTAATCCTCAACATGCTCAATCCCTCGCCACCGAAGATGTTTCTGAGCGACCAGTTGGCTTGCATCTGAGCGTCGGAAATGCGATGAAGGGCTATAATATGATCTTCATCAACTTCAATTGTCTTCCCCGCTTCAAGGCTGATTACAATAGGGGTGCCTATTGTGTCGAGAAATACAGTTCCATTCCCTGATATTTTCTGAAGAAGCAGACCCATCCCTCCTGTGAAACCAGAAATGGAGAGCTTTGTGGTGATATCCATTTTGTTGTTAGAAGCCACGTATGCTCCGCGATGACAAATCATTGTTTCCCCATACATCTTGACGGGAACTAATCCGAATTTACTTCCGAACACCACTTTACGAGGCACCGGGGTTTGATTATAAACATGGAGGATGAATAAAGATTCCCCCGAGAGCTTTGCGCCTAATATGCGTCCTAAGCCGTTTCCATTGAAGGTGCTTTCCATTTGGACCCCTTCATCGAGATAAATCACGGCTCCGCGTTCCGAGTAGAAATGCTCGCCCGGATCAAGGGTCACTTCCAAATGTTGAACAAACTGTCCTACTAACTTGCAATTCATATCGTTTATATTTTATTTTTTACAAAGGTAGATATAGTTTCCAATTCCGGAACAATTTCTGAAATATTTCAGTGAAGAGAGGTCGGAGAAAGGAAAAATTATTGCAATATTTCAGCATTATTCATTTCTGACTATTTCCACGCGGCTTCTTCCTTCACCGCATTTATTGACGCGGATTTGGACATCTATACTTTCTGCCAACTCCTCTCGGTGTGAAATAACACCGACCCGACGGCCTGTTTTCCCGGCAATTTCGGGCAGACGTCGAAGAGTGTCGATCACAGCATTCAGGCTGCCCGAGTCGAGAGTGCCAAAGCCTTCATCAATAAATAGAATATCTACATTGAACCCGGGCTTATTCATTGCAGAGAGTGCGAGAGAAAGGGCAAGAGAAATCATGAAACGTTCGCCGCCCGAAAGCACTGTTGCGCTGCGTGTCTTATTTTTATTATATCTGTCGAGAACAAGAATTGAAAGCTGTTCATTTTGCTCGCTACAGGTGAGAGTGAAATGGTCGGTTATTCGGCTTAAATATATGTTGGCATTACGCAGCAGAGGACGCAAGATATAGGATTGGACAAGAGTGCGGAAACGCGAGCCGCCGAAGTGTCGGTTCAGTTTATCCCATTCTGCAAAGCGGTTGACTGCTTGCTCCAATTCTTTGAGGGCGGACGCAACCTTCTCCTTCATCTTGATATTTTGTTGCAACCGCTCTTTAACTATGCCGGAATCGCGCAACTTTTCTTCCAATTGAATCTCAAACTCTCTTTTTTTTGCTTCAAGGTCACTCTTAATCGGGAAGGCATCGCGATTATCTGTGGCAGTTTTCTCATAAAGTTTTTTCAATAATCCATCGATTGCTAAACGAGAAGAACGAAGTAACTCTTCTTTGGAAGAGATGTCGGTGAGAAGACTATTTACATCCGAACGTATAGCCGGAATGGATAACTCCAATTTTATAAGGGAGTTGAGAGTCTCTTCATTAAAGCCTGATTCATTAAAGAATTCCAAGAGTTTGCTCTCGATTATAGCAATTGTCTCCCGGTCTTTAATTATGTTTCGGGAATCGGAGGTCATTTCGCTTAAAAGATTTCGCCATTCGGTATTCATCTGGTCAATCTCTTTTTTTTCAATCTCTTTTGAAAAGAGGAGGTAGTTCTTGGAATCCTCTTGAATGGAGATGTCGGGAATAGCTGCGATTATGGCAATGATATCTTTTTCGATGGTCTTAAGAGAATCGAATGCCTTTGAATAGGCCGAGAGATCTTCGGCAAGTTTTTTCTCTTTTTCAACTAAGTTTTGATAGAGATTGGCCTGTGCATTAAGTCGGGTTAAAAATATCTCGGTGTTCTCTCTCCATTCGGAATCAGAATATGCAGAGAGCAGGGCATTTATCTCTTCTTCCGTCGAGGAAATTTTAGGGAAAAGAGAGGAAATTTCCTTATTAAGATTCTCAATTTTCTCGGAATTGAGTATTAATTTTGTATTGGCTTCGTTTCTATTCTTTTCAGCTTTTTGAGCCTCCTCTTCGAGCGGTTTACATTCGATTAAGATAGCGTTTATCTCCTTTTGAAAATCATCACATTTTTGCTTTATTTCAGACAGTTCTGCAATGTTTTTTAGATTATCTTCTTTTTCAATTTTAAGACTGTTTTCAATCTTTTCAAATGGGAAAATCTCTATCTCATTCAGGTCAGCCTTCAGAAGGTGGAGAAGATGTGTCTCTTTTAGGAGTTCGGAGAGTTGTTGGATCTCATTATTATAATCAGTTTTGAGTCGGGTTAGGGAGAGCAGTTCAGTTTTTAACATTCCCACAGACTCATTATATTCCTTAGCCTTTTCCCTGTATTTTTTCTCAGCTTCCTCATATTGTTTAGAGAGGCGTCTGCTTTCCTCTTCGAGAGGGGAGAGGAGTTTGGCAAAAGTGTCGTCAAATTCACAATCTGAGTCATGCCATTCCTTTGCTTGACCGCATAATGGACAGGAATGAGCCTTTTCTTTGCCAAGCCGGCGACGCAGGGCATTGAAATTTTCTTCCACACTGAGGTGCATGGTAGCGTATCTCTGAGCTGCCTCATCAGAGAGTTTTTTGTAATTGTCGGCTGCTTTCTTGTCTTCTTCCGCTTCTTTGCAGAGTGATTTGGTTGTTATTTCCAAAGTCTGGCAATTCTTCGAGCGGGAGAGAAGCTTGTTTCTATTCTCTTTAGCCGTGACCAAAGATTTTGAAAGAAATTCTAAATCCTTTTTGCGGGCATTAGAAGCATTGAGTGACTTCTCTATCTCTTCCGGATTCAGCTGTTCTCTCAGGATGTTTAGGGCTTCGGAGTTTTCCCGTTTATTCTTCAGCAGGCGTGACGCATCTTCAGAGGCTATTGTAGCTTGAGCGAGATTGTTTTTTAGAGAGAGGGTCAGAGAGGTCTCCTTAGCGAGGTCATCGCTTTTCTCTTTAAGTTCAGAAAGCAGCCGGGAACGCTGATTAAATTTTTCATTTACTAACGAGATTTGAGTATATATTTCCTTATATGGCTCGTAAGGGATACACTGATTCTTAATATCGGAAACCTCTATACTTTTCTTTTCTAAAACTTTCGATCTTTTCTCCAGATCGAGAGATAGGATGGAATGTTTTGCAAGAAGATTTTTATATGAAAAGGTGGTTTTATTTAGCGATTCAGTTGTTTCGATTTTCTTTTGCAGGAGGTTGCGTTCCGTTGCGGTGGAATCCCATTTATGGAGGATGTCAACCTTTAATTTGAAATCATTACTGTTTTCTTTGCTTTTTAGAATTTCAATTTGGCGGATAGTGTTGTTGCATTCCTGTTCGCGCAATTCGAGGTTAGAAAGCAATGAAATGATTGAGTCAACTTCTCCTTTTGAGTTTCTTAACTCGTTAATCTCCTTTTCAAGGCGTATAATTTTTTCTGCTTCCGCCATTTCTTCATCTTCGCTCAGAAGATGCTTTCTTTCGGCTTCAAGGAGTTTTTCAAGTTCATCTTTCTTCTGTTTTGACCGCTTATAAATGCGCTCTATAGCCTCTCCATAACGGGAAAAATGTTGAGTGGAGGTGAGCTGTTCAAGTATTCTTTCTCGTTCATCTTTAGCTCCGGTAAGGAAATCTGCAAACTGTCCCTGAGCCAACATGGCCATTCGGCAGAATTGTTCGTAGGAAAGACCCACAGCTTCAATTATCCTCTTTTTTATTTCCTCCTTTTTGTTTCCTTCGATCACCTCTGCATCATCTATCTGCAAACGCCAGGTTATGGGACGGAATTTACCTGTCCGAACAATCCCAAGAGAAAACTTAGAGATGTAATTCCTTCCGTCGTTTCCTTCAAAAGTCAATTCGGAATAGCAGTCATCCTTGGAGGATATTCCGAGGCGGGTATATTGTGAAATATCGTGAATCCTTATCTCGTTTCCATCCGAGCCGACGAAAGAATTGTTAGCTCGGTTTGCCACACCTTTTACCCGAGGTGTGGTGCCATAAAGCGACATGGAGATGCAATCGAGAATCACGCTTTTCCCAGCCCCGGTGTCGCCGCTAATCAGGAAGAGAGGCGCAGGGGAGATGTCGCCTGAATTTCGCAGGGAATTCTCAAAATCTATATCCGCTTTTTCAATCGAAGCGATATTTCTTATTTTCAGATATTTTATTCTCATTTGCCGGGTTTGATTACCTAATTATTTCCTTTTTTTGCCATTTTCTTCCTCATTCATTATCATGAGTTCCTCTTCAATTTCTTTGAATGCGCGAGAGAGCGTATCCATATCCAAGGTCGGGTACCGGTCGGCTGTGAGACGGATAAATTCGAGCGGGTCGGTCATCTGTTGCAGCTCTTCCACTGCAATCTCCTGATTCATGACTTCCTCTTTCACCGTCTCCTCCTCACCCATCCAAAGAATCTTGGGGTTATAGCGGATATCCTTTCCTGAATCTTCAATCAGGCGATAAATTCTATTATTAAAATCTGAAGGGAGGTCGGCGCCTCGCTCCATTTTAATGCGAATATAGCAAGAGTTGGAATCTGAGATGAATTTTTCAAGATATTTAAGGGCTTGCTTCTCATCTGAGAACGCACAGGCGTTTAAAGGAAGGTTGTAGAAATGGCGCAGCTGGTTGATCCTCAATTCTCTGATAGAGATTTTTCTATTGTTATCGATGTCGATAAGAGAAACTGAATGGGGATAGGCTTCATCGCAGCTCACATGAATGGCACTCCCTGAATAGCGCGCCACGGGAGAAGATAGAGACTGCACTTCATCCTCTCTGATCATAGGATGATTTATTGTCTGAGGGCGGTGGATGTGACCGAGGGCGAGATAATCATAATCAGAACCGAAGCGTTCGATATCCACTGTTCGCAACATCCCAATTTCAGAATCATGACCTGTGAAATCGCTTCCGGTGATGGCTAAGTGTCCGGTCATAACGACTGGTTTCCCATCCTTGTTTTCTTTGGCCACATATTCCTGAAGAGCAATGGCGGCTTCTGTTTTGTCGGTGCTCATATATGGAAGCATGATGACATATCCGGAAGGGAGTTGAAGAATATATTTTTCTTCCCAATTTGAGATTTCTTTAAAATTCAAAGGGGGAGGGGTTCCGACGATGTATGTATCTGCCAAAGCCCATATTTCGCTGTGCGACTGAAGTCGGGATGCTGAATCATGATTACCGGCCACAATAACGATTGCCATTGAGGGGGTGTGTTGACGGATTCTTACGAAGGTTTCGGTAAACATTTTCCAGCACGATGCTGAGGGTTGCGGAATATCGAAAATATCACCTGCAACTATCAATACATCCGGCCTATATTCTTCTATCCATTTTTCCAATTGATTAAAGAAATGGATGTGTTCATCTTTTCGGTCGTAATGTTGATATATAATTTGCCCGAGATGCAAGTCGGCAGTATGAAGGATTCTCATTTTAACGGAACGGTTATAAGGATTAAAGTTTTATCATCATCTGATTTGCTCTTTTGTTAAATGTGATAGTAAAGATAATAAAACTTGCCCATATTGGCAAGTTTTGATATTATCAAACATTTGGTGTTTTAAAATGTTTGAAGTATGTAATAGAGAAATTTTTAGTTCACTTTCAAAGAATTATAAATTATAAGTTATGGATAAAATAGATATTAAGGGATTGTTTGATCTTTCCGGGAAAGTTGCAATTGTTACCGGCGGAGGCGACGGCATAGGAAAAGGATGTGCTGAAATCCTTGCTTCAGCGGGAGCGTCGGTGGTAGTGAGTGATATCAATCTGGAGAAGGCCGAGACAGTTGCTTCGGCAATTAATGCAGCCGGAGGAAAGGCTTTGGCAGTGGCTTGCAATGTTTTAAATTTCGATGAAATAAGAAAGATGGTTGAAACAGCTGTAGAAACATTCGGCACTGTCAATATCCTTGTCAATAATGCCGGTCTTGGTGGAGGCGGGCGGGAAAACCCGTTCAAGATTGATGAGGAGTATGTGGAAAGGATATATAAGATAAATGTTTTTGCCCCACTTTATTTAAGTAAGCTTGTTGTGCCTGAGATGCAGAAATCTGGTTATGGAAGCATAGTGAATATTACGTCAATGAGTTCGATAAATAAAGAAGCTAACATGTGTATCTACTCCTCTTCCAAAGCGGCTTTGAATCACTTGGCAGCTAATCTTGCCTTTGATTTTGGAGGAATGGGTGTGAGAATTAATAATGTTGGCCCCGGAGCTACAAATACGGCAGCTTTGGCAAGCATCCTCACTCCTGAGATGAAAGAGAGAATGCTTCACCACACTCCTATAAAACGTCTTGGAGAAGTGAGCGATATTGCGCAGGCCGTTCTGTTTTTCGCCTCTCCAGCTTCAGCTTGGGTAAGCGGACAGACGATCTTTGTGAATGGAGGAGGCGTGCAAACAATCGACTAATGAACCTTTATGCGTCTTCTGCAGTTGTTGATATAGAAAGATAAAATTAAAATACTATGTCAAAATCATTTTTAAGAGGTGCGTTCTCTGCACTTTTTATAGTTTTAGGAACAATACTTATGAAAGCACAAAATTCTTATATTTTTCTTGCTCCCGGTGTTGAAGAGGTAGAGGCTACAGCCACTATCGATGCTCTCCGCAGAGCAGATATTCCTGTTGTTACGGTGGCTGTATCAGATAATTTGCAGGTTACCGGAGCTACTAATCAGACACTTGTAGCTGATTCTTTAATTTCTGATGTCAATACCGAAAATGCCGACTGGCTTATAATTCCCGGAGGAGATCCTGGGGCCCAGAATTTGTATGCCAACAAGGATGTAAGGGATAAAATACTTGCACATTATAATAAAAACGGTCGCATTGCTTCGATTTGTGCTGGCCCGGCAGTGGTGCTTGCTCCATTAGGAGTGCTGAAAGGGAAGAAAGCCACTTGTTATCCTGGTCTCGGAGATGCGATAAATAATAATGGAGGAGAGTATGTAAAGGAGACTGTGGTAGTTGAGCCCAATCTCATCACTTCGGAAGGTCCCGGAACCACCTTGCCTTTTGCAATGGCTATAATCAAAGCCACTAAAGGGGAAGCAGCAGCCGAAGCGGTGGCTTCCGGAATGTTGGTCAATGATTAAAAGAAAATTTGAGAAAAGATAGACTGCCGGGATAGTTTCTGAGACTGTTCCGGCAGTTTTGTTTGAAAGGGGTAGTCTTATTTTAGAGTGGTATCTTTTTTTCATAGGATGTGGAAATGGATGAAGTGGATTGAGGATAATTAGAGGTTTTGAAATAATTTTGTAATATAAAGCAAATTTAACCATATTTAAAACTGATCTAAAATGAAGAAAATTTTATCTTTCCTCTTCGGAGTTATTATTTCTATTGGGGTCTTCACTGGCTGTTCAGATGAGCCGGACGGACTTGACTTTCTCGTACACACTGTAGAAGGATCACATGCTGACTTTTTTACATGTGAAGATAATCATTATGCTGATTTAGGTATATCTATGAGCGGTGCCGGAGATATGACGTTTCATGGGAAAATTAAAACTATAGGAGTAGGTCCAATTATAGAAGCCAATGATTCGGTGATCAAGATAGATGTGAAAAATGTATATGAAAACACGGGACTACCCCTATTTGTTAGTTTTCAAAATTTGTCTCCTGATAGAGGATATCAGATAACGGCAATTTATCCCCAAAAATATAGTGAGAAAGTAGTGGTCTATAATTTCTATCTATCAGGTTTTGATAATTATTTGGGCAACTATATTTATCCTAAGTTTATTAACTATCAGAGAATTAAATAATTCCAATCATGAAAAAGATATTCGTAATCATGACGCTTTTGGGCGCCCTTCTTCTTGGAGGGTTTTCGGCTGACGCCAAGACAACAAGAAAAACCTCCACTCGTCCGAAAACGGCTGCGGCTGCCAACATAACTGTAGCTAAAAATTACGCCGGCTATCCTGACCCGACAGGACATACCTACAAGACCACAGGGAACGGCGTAACGGTCATCCTTGAATTCGATAATCCATATTCTCTTACTTTTACCACTATAGCAGGAAGAGACAAGGCTGTTCAATCAATCGGATGGGAACAGAATGGTTTTCAGATTCAAGCGAGTGATGTCTATCTGGAGATAAGTGAAGATGGCAAGTCTCTCTTGGATCCGTCATCCGGCGCTGTCTGTAAAATTGTAAAGTGAGCTCCTGAGTCGGTGTAGGAGGCTGCCTAACAAATGAACTGCACTACAAAAGTTTTTTATCCAACTTTGGGAGTGCAGTTCAATCATTTTGAGTAAGATGGTTAATTTTACCAAGATGTTCTTTTGATTTAAAAAAAATTGATTAAATTTGTAAAATCATCGGCTCTCCAATACGAAGAGTTTAAGATAGCACATAAAACAGTAGCGTAATATAACGCTTCGTTTATTATGTCTTGAAACTTTCGCAACTTTAATTTATATTAAACCTAATGAAAAGACTCTTAACAATCTTCGCGCTCGCGGTTGTAATACTCGCCGGCGGCGCTACAATGGATGCTAAGACAGCTCCAAGAAAGAAATCTACAAGAGCTAAAACCACTCAAAGCCAAGCGAAGCCTTTGAATATGGCCGGCTGTGCCTATCAAGGTGAAGGCAATGGAGGAGGAATGCCTATAGAAACCACGATTATATTCCAGGATAATGGTAAATGTGAGGTTTCTTCCAATTATCATTACGGTGCCATGGTGGAACCGATCACTGTGCAATCAACTTATCGGGTATCAGGCCGAAATGTAACTATCAATATTCCACTCCCTGACGACGAACCTCTGACTTGGAAATTCAAGGTGTCGGCAGATGGTGAGAAGATGAGCTATGATAATTCAGATCGTAGCATGGGAAATATGGGTCTGGACTATCAGACTCTGCTCTGTGTTTCCGAATGTCTGCCACGGTAATAATTGAACTATAAGAATATTTTTGGCCTCCTTTCTTGTCTGCTTTCAGAAACAAGAACGGAGGCCATCCTTTTGGGGGTCACTTCAATATGATACACCCTCTAATTATAATATGGTTATATCAAGATTGATTCTAAGATGAAGGCTTACAAGTTTGAGGAGCCGCGCCTTCTCTTTAGTTGTGGTGGGAACAGTTATCCATCGGTTGGAGGAGGCTTGAACCTGTTGGTTAAACATTTTATAATTTGAAATGATTGGTTTGGAGCACCATTCCAATCCTTTCCTCATTATATTTTCGAATCCTATTTTTTCGAGACTCTGGAGGAACGTATCAATACCATTTTGTGAAGAGATAACAGTTCCGTCAGGAAAAGTGACGCTCATCTGTTCTTTTGTCTTTTTCCCTTTTGTCTTGTTGGGATTGACTTGTTTTTCAAAATCTTCTCCAATTTCTATCTTTAATCCGAGATTTAAGGAATCGTTTATAGAGAGAAGTTGAAGATATTTTTGATCAGTATTGGATTGTGAATTGAGAAACCATCCGTCGCAAACCGGTTTCATCCAATTTTTAAAACGAGGATAAATCTCTTGCGAGAGAATAGGGAGATGACTTAGATCAAGGTGTATTTCTTGAAATCTTTCGGATCCTATTTCACAAAGAGTGGCAATAAATGTTTCTGTCACATTGCTAAAGCAGATCACTTTACCGTCAGGAAATGTGACACGGATTCGTTTTCTTTTGGCACGTAGCCGAAGATTGTCTGTTTCCATAATTATTTTGAGTAAGATGGCTAATTATAAGTAGGGGTAAAATTAATAAAACTTACCGAAATCGGCAAGTTTTATTAAATCAATTCAACCGCTGGCCTGGCGAAAAGGTATATTTGCTACCATTAATAGCTTAAGATCTACCAACTCAAAGAAAACCTGAGTCTTATGGGTGTTGATACCCGTATTCTTTATATATATCCGACAAAGCATACTTATCAGTGTCGAGGGAAGATGCAGGAGAATTAATTGCTTCAACCACTTCTTCATAATCTCCAGCAATCATGGGATTTACATAACCGGTGGAATAAACCTTCTTTATCTCGGGGAGAAGCTCAACAGCTCGGATATCTGCAAGATGAGCCATAAGGAAGCCCGCTAAATTTCCGTCGCATCCTTCGCGTCGCGGCAGACGATCGAGCATAGATTCGAGTTGACGGCGGAAAATAGAGAGTATTTCATCTCTTCTTACAGGTTCCTGGAGCATCATGGTTACTAATGCCTCGACCACATTATCTTTCATGAAGGAGGAAAAGCACGGTTCAGAGAGGAAATGTTCCAGTTCTTTGATTCTGTTTCTACCCGATTTATATATAGCCGTCGAGATAGTATAGGAAGCCAAATCTCCTAAGTGATAGTCAGAGAACTTATCATTTTGCCTCAACAATTCCATAATGGATTCAAATCCTTTCTCGCTATCAATATTCGCTAAAATATTCAGAGCATGAATAATAGATGATTCTGTTGGATCTTCAGCCGTTTCATTATTGATGGCTTTATATGTCCGGCCTATCTCAAAATAGATACACCTACTCAAATCTTCTGCTACTTTATCGGCTGGCAAAGCAAGGATACGGTCGATAACATCTTTCGGAAGGTTATCATAATTCTCAGGGGAGAATAACTCATCGGCTAACCAGGAATAGTTAAGATGCTCCAGACGAGAAGGGTATGAAGGATAAGCATAGCTATACTCCTCATCCGGATACTTCTCCTTTTCTTCCTTAATCAACTCTGCTGCCTTGTGTAAATTTTCCTCAAGCTGTTTATAATTCAATGGAGGGAGCAAGTCGTCAGCAGCATTGTCATCCTCATTATAGTCAACCTCATCCTCAGGGTCATCATAATCATCGAGAACATCATCAATCACATACTTAAACTCATCTCCAAGATTTTTCTTGAGCTCGGGAATGAGGAGACGATCTTTACTGTTGGAATAGGTGATGAGAAAATACTTACCATCTTTGCCGAATTCATATTCAATAAGAGGAATGTCTTCGGTGTCTTCTTCAAGGATATATTGAGCAATTTTGAAATCCTTTGTGGGTGTCAATCCGGCATCTTCAGCAAATCCGAGCGCACCATAAATTACATTATGTGCCACTTCGTAGGAAACCTCTTCCATATCTTGGCGGGATTTATATCTACTTATTAAATCCTTTACATCACTTTGAAGCATATCCGGAGCTATCAAGCAGTCTTTTACCCCCAGACAATATGTATCCACTAAGAAAGAGCACACAATAAAATTTCCGTTGTTGCGTTTTCGGGTCACTACGACGGTAGCCATTCCGTTTTCTTGCCATTTAGAGGTGATATAACACTTATCGATAGGAAGTTTTCGGGCATTCTCTATTATATATTTATCCGTTGAGACCTTTCCCTTATTGGGCATCCGTTTTCCTTTATTTTTCTTTGCCATAGTCTTCGCGTTTATTCTCTATATTGTTGAGTTTTACTCCATAAATGGTTATAATTTTGAATAACCATTATTTCATTAGAGATAGTTATCGCGATAAAATTAACAAAATAAACCGAGAATTCGCAATTTAATGTCGCCGTTCCCACATAAAATTAACCTATTTTGGTACAATAATTTCATTAAATACTCACTATCAATGTAGGCCTGATACTCTCACTCTGACCCGTTGCCTGTCTTAGGAGGCTTGAACCTGTTGGTTAAACATTTTATAATTTGAGATAATTGGTTTGGCTTACTCGTAGGGTACCCTGAATTTATCCAGAAGAAGTTTAAAAAGGTCTTGAGCGGTGAGGCAAGTATCCATTAAATAACCCTTTATGTTAGGCCAATTGTGAAGGCCATTATAATAAAACATCTTTAGTTCATCTGATATGATGAATGGCACGTAGTTTAGCCTTAGACATTCCCGAAACATTATCAACCTTCCTACTCTCCCATTGCCGTCTTGAAAAGGATGTATTGATTCAAATTGATAATGGAAGTCGAGAATATCTTCGAACGAGGGATGCTTTTTTGAATTATATTTATCTAAAAGCTTTTTCATTTCCTGATGAACCTTCTCTGGAGGAGTGGTGTCCTTTCCACCAACTTCGTTAGGAAGCAGTTTATAATCGCCCACATGAAACCAATCTTTCCTATGGTCGGAAGTTCCGGATTTTATTAGATAATGAAGTTTTTTAATAAAGCTTTCTGTAAGTTTCTGCTCTGTATAGTCAATAATATAATCTATTGCACGGAAATGATTGGTTGTTTCTATGATGTCATCTACATTTACTGCTTCTCCACTCATCCCTATAGTATTAGTTTCAAAAATATATCTGGTTTGGTCATGAGTGAGTCTGCTCCCTTCAATGTGATTGGAATTATATGTTAGATCAATCTGAATACGATGATAGATGCCTCCCTTCAATTTAGATTCTTTTTGTTCCCTTAAAGTATGGAGGAGAGGGGGGATATTAGAATGTCGCCTTAGGGAGGGCATAGGAGCATCCTTAGGAATTTGCCAGTTTTTACCCACTCGGGCTGCCCCCTCTATCTTCCCTTTAGCACAATAATTACGAGCTGTTCGTTCTGAGACGCCATTAAGTTCAGCCCATTCTTTTACTGTTAAATATTCCATTCTTCAATACTTTAGGTATAGTTTTTATAAGCATGGTAAAATTAATAAAACTTGCCGATATCGGCAAGTTTTATGTCACTAAGGAAGCTCTTAAGACTCTATTACCACAAAATCAATTCTTATGTCTTGAAACTTTATAAAATCAACTCAACTAAGGGACCGGCAAAGAATGCTGTTAAGACGCCGTTGAGGATGAGCCCTAATGTGGCGTAAGCGCCGTAACGGTCGGAGAGTTCACTGATACGGTTGGTGCCCATCACGTGGGCTGCCGTGCCCATACTTAAACTCTGCGACACCGCATGATGCACTCTTCCCCATTGCATCATTTTTAGTCCACAAGCTGCCCCGATCATCCCCACAACAACCACTATGGCCGAGGTCAAGGCTGGTATGCCACCAATCTGACGAGAGATTTCGATGGCGATGGGTGTGGATACAGATTTTGGTGCCAAAGACTTAATGACGTCTGGAGAAGCCCCTAACCATTTGGCTATTAGAACCACACTCACAATGCCGAGGACGCATCCAACGAGTTCAGTTATGAATAGGGTGAGGAATTGCAAACGGATATGGCGGAGTTCATTGAAGAGTGGCAACCCTAAAGCTACAATGGCAGGTTTAAGCCAAATTTCGATAAGATAGCCAGATTCATAATATTTCTCGAAGGAGATGCCTGTAAGCTTTAGCAGACCAATCAAGGCAGCTATCGTGATAAGCATCGGACTCAGCCAACTGAGACGTGTTAGCTTCTGAAGTCGGCTTGCCCCCCAATAAATTAGAAATGTGATTGTCAGCATTGGCAGGGGGCGCGAAATAAACTCAATTATCTGTTCTGTCATGATGGCGGTGATTTGAAGAGTGATTATGGTGCTTTTTAATCCGATTGTGCAGGTACTGATGAAGGTGGCCTGTTACCAAAAGCACCAACAGAATAGATATTACTGTTGCCACTGTGATTGGAAGCCATTCTTTTGCTATTAAATCAAAATAGAGCATCAAGGCCACACCCGGCGGGATGAAGAAGAATGCCATGTTGGAGATTAGAAACTTACAAATGGGGCGTATCGTATCGGGTTTTACTATTCCGCGTTCGAGAAGCAAGGTAAGGATGAGCATACCCCATATACTGCCCGGAATGCCGATTCCGGGAATCAGAGCCAGAAGTTCGCCTAAAGCCAGACATCCGAATATTATACCAAATTGTTTTGCCATGAGATTTCTACCGAGAATGGAAGTATTAATTATCGCGACAAAATTAATAAAAAAGTAACGAATAATCGTGATAAAACGATGTGATTACTCCTCTCGATATTTGGGTTATTAGGTGTAGGCCTGGTTTTTGTTTAAAATCGCCACAGAGCCTCAAAAAGTTAGATACATAATGTCTAATCCAATTTCTTTGTCGGTGTAACGACTTTCTTTTTCAAAAAGCTCCCAAGGGGTGGCCTTGAAATAGGAACTGAGGATTCCGGCTAATTCCTTTCGCTCCACTTCGGTGAGCGGGTATTCGGATGAACTATAAATTATACAGATGCAAACTTGTTTTCTTTTCTCATCCAAATACTTGTTACTTTCATAGATTGGATTTAGAAGGAGATCCGATAAGTAGTCTATTCGGCTCCCTTTCCCAAATGTTTGGGATTGAAAGCTCAGAGTTTCCATAGAGGAACGTGCCTCCAAAAGCTTTTTTATATGTTCAGGCACAGAGCCTATTTGTGATTTTAGAAGTTCGATATCATGATTGATTTCTTTCAATTTAAGAAGTTGCTCATAACGTTTTTTCAGCCGATATTCACGTTTTCGCTTACTTCGATTCTGTCTTTTCCTCCGGTTGTTATGATTACTTAAAAGAAACCAGCTTGATGCATCTGCCGAGAGGCATAAGTCAGCGTAAGGGGATTTCATTTCTCGTTTAAGCTCTCGTCGGATTGCTTTATTGCGACAGTAGGGGAGAGAGATAAGTATGTCAACTCTTTTAGCCTGCAAAGAGTAATAATCTCCTTTTGCAGGATTTATTAGCTCATCAAAGAATGCGTCCCACTCATCTTCAGTGGTTCGTCCAAACGGCCCGGAACACCAGAGAATTTCGGCAGCGGCCTCAATTTTGGAGTTGGTGTCATTATCGGGAAGGATAACTTCTCTTCCAACGATATTTTTAAAATTACAACCTTCTATCTTATATGTGTCCGAACTTCCATCAACTTTAAAAGTGATTGGGTTGCCTTGGCCTGAGCCCTCTAAGTTACAAATTATATCATAATTTTCTTTATACTCCGATATTGGCAAGAGATTATTTTTATAAGATTTGAGCTTTAATGTTTTGACAATCTCTGAGAAATTTACGGAATGAAAAAGTTCTTTTACAGTCATGATTCTAAGTAATTTACGATCATAATTCTTTGTAAATGGATAAAAATGTTGGTGAGACGCAAGTTAAAAATATTTGCCTAATCTAAAGGCTCCTCGGCACAAACTGTTAAGCCACCATTACTTGATGGCTCAATGTAATAGTGCTCCTCTTCAAATGGATCTAAATAGTAACATAATGAAATATAATTGTCACGGAGTTCAAGTTCAATACCTAAAATGGCAAACCATTCATCTTTATCGCGTGCATATTGCTCAAGAGAGGTATAATCTTCCAAAGTTTTTGAAATAAACTCTACACGTTTCTGTTTAATATCCTGCCGTTCTTCCGGCGTCATAATAGTAAGGTCCATATCTTTAAATTTATTATATGTTATTTTGAGTGAATGTAATATCTTTATTTATATTTTTTGTGCTCGCTGAATTTTAATGAATTATCCCGGAGGATTCGCTGACTTTTCTACTATAAAAGTTCGTTTCAATTCTAAGAGCACCCTTTAAACTTGCTCTGAAATTATAGGGATAGGGAAAATCCATCTGATAACCAGTTACAAGTAAACTCGTTAGGGTTTAAACAATAGTACCGCAAAATTCAACATGTATGTCTAATTCTTCGGTACGATTTTGATTGGGTCAATGGATATTATTCGTTGATTTTCTTAAGACCCTCTACGTAATTATTTATCACCCTATCGTAATAGAATTTGTATGATCTCCGGGGATTGGTATGATAACTTTCAATCAACATTGTATCTGAATCTTTATCCCACCAAACCTCATCTGTCAACTGAACGGCATTAGGATACGCTAAGTCCTTAATTGTAGCAAGTATCCCCTCCCGATTATCGCAGCAGATAATAATATTTGCGTCTAACAGTTGTAATTGCTGCTTTAAGAAATCTTTATAGGTGTTCATGTGTTCAGCAATTACACTTGCATCAGCAACAGCACCTCCGGGTTGTTTCTTTACATTTATTTTTGCCACCGCTGCTTTATCCCAAACTTCCATGAGTACATTCATATCCTCATTTTCATTGATTGAGGCAGCTTCATTTTTTGTTGACTCTAAGATACCTTTTGTTGCATAGAGCATATTTTTAATATTTGTATCCGTAATATATACTCCATTCTCTGGATCAGATCTCACCACAACGCGAGAATCGTAAGGGTTATCAGGGTCGTTAAGTTCCTTAAGAACAAATAGGATACGCTTGTTGGAGTTATTCCAGATAGTCTCTTCGTTAGCGGGTTTACGTTCGTGATAAACCCTTCCATCGCTTCCTGTGAAGGTATTAATGTCACCTTTGTAGGCCACACCATCATATTCTATCTCTCCCTCTCCATTTTTCTTGGAGAATTCATTCCAAGCATCAAGAATTTTATCATTCTCGGCATGTGAGTAATTCATTTTTTTAATGTAT